>JAZTZT010000106.1:0-1910 GCA_045637605.1 Pilosibacter sp. | reverse complement strand
CCTGTGATGTGAGCCGCTAACATGGAAACCAGAACTGCAGACGTAGCCACAGAATCACTGAGGCAGTCTGTCGCTGTCGCTTTCATCGCTTCAGAATCAATTTTATTTCCAACCGAGCGATTGTAGTAACTCATGTATAGTTTCATACAAACAGATACAACAAGGATCACAACAGTAAGTAAGCCCGTCTCCACCGGTTCCGGGTTCAGGATCTTTCCGATGGCAGATTTGAACAATTCGAATCCCATCAGCACAATTAACATCGCTACGCCCAGTCCGGATAAATATTCAATTCGTCCGTGACCGAATGGATGGTCCTTATCAGGCTTCATTCCGGAAAACTTGAAGCCTACCAGTGTAATGACCGAAGAACCTGCATCAGATAAATTGTTAAACGCATCTGCCGTGATCGCGATCGAACCACTCAATACTCCTGCCAGATATTTTCCGGCAAATAACAGAACATTCAACGCGATTCCCACAATACTGCAAAGCATTCCGTACGCTCTGCGCACTTCCGGTCTTTCAATCTGCTCTTTGTTCTTGATGAACATTCCTGCTAATAAACGAATCATATTTTCATTACTTTCCTCTAACCAGAGTTTCCCTTTTCTAACTATTATAATATTACAACAGCGAGGGAATACCTTCCCTCGCTGTTATGATAAAATCTTTTAGATTTCGTCGTTCATATCGTCTTCGTTTAAGATGATCTCTTCTGCTTCCTCAATCGGAGCATCTTCCATCATGATATCCTCTTCGATTTCTTCAATTTCCTCTACGATCTCGTCTGTACCAAGTTTGATGTTGCGGTAACGCTTCATACCTGTACCGGCCGGGATCAGTTTACCGATGAGAACGTTCTCCTTCAGACCGATGAGCTTATCAACTTTACCGTTGATCGCTGCTTCAGTAAGAACTTTTGTTGTCTCCTGGAAGGATGCTGCGGATAAGAAGGAATCTGTAGCAAGGGATGCTTTTGTGATACCGAGCATTACCTGCTTACCTTCTGCCGGCTGCTTGCCTTCTGCGATAAGAGCCTCGTTCATCTCGTTGAAATCGAGTACGTCCATGGATGTTCCCGGAAGTACCTCGGAATCTCCGCTCTCTTCGACACGGATCTTCTTTAACATCTGATGTACGATCATCTCGATGTGTTTATCGTTGATCTCTACACCCTGGAGACGGTATACACGCTGTACCTCGCGGAGCATGTAATCCTGTACTGCACGAACGCCCTTAACTTTAAGGAGGTCATGCGGGTTGATAGAACCTTCTGTAAGAACATCTCCGGCCTCAAGAACCTGACCGTCAATAGCCTTGATTCTGGAACCGTACGGGATCAGGTAAGTCTTAGAGTTACCTGTCTCCGGATCTGTAACGATGATTTCACGTTTTTTCTTTGTATCTTTGATTGTTACAACGCCGCCAAACTCAGCGATGATCGCAAGACCCTTCGGACGTCTAGCCTCGAAAAGCTCCTCAACTCGCGGAAGACCCTGTGTGATATCGCCACCGGCTACACCACCAGTATGGAATGTACGCATTGTAAGCTGTGTACCCGGCTCACCGATGGACTGAGCAGCAATGATACCAACTGCTTCACCAACCTGTACCGGCTGACCTGTTGCCATGTTTGCACCGTAACATTTCGCACATACACCGATGTGGCTCTTACATGTTAATACGTTACGGATCTTAACGGAATCTCTGCCGAGCTTGTTAAGAACTTTGATAACTGCAGCAGCACGTTTCGGAGTACACATATGGTTTGCCTTAACAACCACTTCACCTGTATCCGGATCAACGATTGTCTCAGCGATATATCTGCCTGTAAGACGCTCTTCAAGGCTCTCGATCATTTCCTTACCATCGGAGAATCCTGTGATCTCCATGAACGGGATCTCTTT
>JAZTZT010000105.1:0-24256 GCA_045637605.1 Pilosibacter sp. | reverse complement strand
TTCGAATTTCTTCTCATCGAATTTCTTGCCTGTGAGCTCTTCAAGCTGCTGGATAGCGAGATCAAACTGACCACGGATATAAGCAACGTAAGAATCACTTACTTCAACTGTGTTGTTGTACGGAATATCAAGCATGATAAGGGGAATATTGTGCATACGAGCAATATTCTCATACGATTTTGTCATACAGTTACAGATGTTGTTACAGCAAAGAACGAAATCCGGCTGCGGGATCTGCATCTGACGGATCGGGGAAATAGCGTTGAGAGCACGCTCTTTCTCGATACCCTCCGGCATAGCATTGATCTCGTTTAAGTCAACGAGTTCGATGTACGGAGTCTGTGTTTTCGGGTCTTTTTTCGGTTTTCCTGTAGCTTCGTCGATCACAACTTTGCCTTCAGCATCCTTTAACGGTTTGCCAGTTGCCGGGTCGATGATGAATTCGCCTGTTTCCTTGTCGTATTTACGAGCTGCTCTCTTACCTGCGGAGTAAGCGAGGGAAATACGTGCGTAACCACAGATATCGTTATCATAGCCAAGATCCTCAGCTGCCTGACAGAGTAACTCACCGTAACGGTTAGCCGCGATACCAGCTGCCTGGTTCTCCGGGTACATTACGTTAAGATCAAATGCAGCTGCAAGCTCACACGGGAACTTGGAAGAAGACCAACCTACAAGTTTGCCTTCCTTTTTGGCAATACGCGCGTCTGTATGAACGTCATCAACTACTTTACGAAGCGCGAGAACACCAGGGGTAACTTTTTTCACCAGCTTAACTGGTCCAGCATAATTTGCCATAATTATCCTCCACCTTCTTCTGACCGGTGATATTAGCCGGTCATTTATTAAAAAAAGCATACCGCTTTTCTTTTCATGTGATTCTTCATATATTCCTATGTCATATATGAAGCCGATCTGAATTTTTACGTTTTATTTTGCTTTTCTTGCTGCTACCTGGTATGCAAATAATGCAGCACCAAGTGCACCATTGTACTGTGTCAGCGGAGATGTATGAATCTCACATCCAAGCTGTTTCTTGAGTGCATTCACAATACCGCTGTTCTGAGCAACACCGCCTGTCATAACAACATCCGGAACGATTCCGACACGGTGTGCAAGACCTGTTACACGACCTGCCACAGAACGATGGATACCGTCAATGATATCACACTTGTCTGTGCCCATCGCCAACTGGCTGATAACTTCACTCTCTGCGAATACGGTACATGTAGAGCTGATACCTACTTCTTTTGTAGACATCGCACCGAGTCTTCCAAGGTCTTCTACTTTTACCTCCAGAACACGCGCCATTACATCCAGGAAACGACCTGTACCTGCGGCACATTTATC
Organism: Pilosibacter sp.; assembly: GCA_045637605.1. Taxonomy (GTDB): domain Bacteria; phylum Bacillota; class Clostridia; order Lachnospirales; family Lachnospiraceae; genus Pilosibacter. The sequence goes on along the minus strand of JAZTZT010000105.1, from coordinate 22,906 downwards.
GTTCATCTGGAAGTTTACCATCGCACCGTTTTCAATGTGAAGAACTTTAACATCCTGACCACCGATATCGATTACAGTATGAACATTCGGGAACAGGAAGCAGGCACCTTTTGCATGACAGGAAAGCTCACTCATCTGCTTGTCTGCAATTCCTGTAAGGGAATTTCGTCCATAACCGGTTGCCAGAGTATAGTGTAAATCCTCTTTTTTCATACCGGCTTCGGCAAGGACAGCTTCGATCGCACGCTGCGGACCGCTTGTTCCGGTACCAACATCAACGAGAGATTTCGCAACGATCTCTGTGCCATCTTTTAAAATAATACATTTGGACGCTGTGGAACCAACGTCAATACCTAATGTATAAATTGCGCTCATTATAGACCTCCGGGTTCTTCCAATTTGTATCTTTCCATAACTTGTACAGACACACTTATGCCATGTTATCCATACCATCATATTATAACACACATCAGCGCATTACCGCAAGTTCTAAGAAACATACAAAATGAAGATAATACAATTTTGTCCAGACCGGAGAATATTCTCCGGTCTGGACATTGTATTTAGAAGTATAATAACGACTTGTTAATTATTTCTTCTCGTATGTGATGAACTCACGGCAAGCACGCGGAGTTACCATCTGGTGCATCGGGCAGATGCTCTTCGGATTCTGGTAAACTGCCTCTGTGAATGCCTGGATGTACGGACGAAGCTCTGTCATATCAACAACTTCATCAACCATACCCATCTTAGCACAGTAAGCCGGTCTAGACTTATCTGTGTAGAGCTGGATCATCTTGTTCATCTGATCAATGATCGGAGTCATGTCTGCGCCTTCTTTGGAAGCTTTTACAAGCTTTCTGGAGTACATAGCGTTAGCTGCTGTCTCACCCGGCATTACATAGTACTCACAAGCTGCTGTACCGATGGAGTAAGCGTTTGTGTTGTTACCCTGCGGACCACCAAGAACGTAGTGAGCAGCTGCAGATGCCTTACGAAGTGTAACCTGTAAGGACGGAAGGCCATTTGCCTCGATGGAGTAGATGAGGGACTGACCTAAGCCAAGTAACTCAGCCTTCTCAGCGTCATCGCCTACATCGATACCTGTTGTATCCTGTAACCAGATAAGCGGGATTCTGTCACGGCCGCAAAGAGTTACGAACTCGTTCATCTTGATAAGACCCTGACGGTATAATTTACCACCTGTTGTAGCCGGGGAGTTCTTGTACTCCGGATAGTTGAACAGGATACCCTGAACGTTAGCGATAACACCAACAAGGAGACCGTTAACTTTTGCAAGACCTGTTACCATCTCCGGACCGTAGCCCTTCTTGTACTCGTATAACTGGGAACCGTCAAAGAGACGAGCGATTACTTCGTATACGTCGTACGGCTGTTTGCCGTTAAGCGGGATGATGCTGTAGAGGTCCTCTGCCGGGTATAACGGAGCTTTCTGCTCGTCAACACGGAAGAACTCTAAGTTGTAAGCCGGAAGATAGCTGATGTATTTCTTGATACCGTCGATTACGCCGTAATCATCAGCATAAACCTCACGGAAGAAACCTGTCTCATCATAGTGAACCGGAACGGAACCCGGAGCCGGAACTTTGTTTTTGCTGTTCTCGATCTGAGCTGCAACGATCTGGTCAGCAGCTTCCTGATCGATATAACCCTTCGGATTCATACCGGAAAGGATACCAGCGCCGCCTACTGCCATGTTAGCCTGGCTGTGAGCGATAAGGATTGTCGGGGAGATGGAGTGATATCCGCCACCTGCCGGGTTTGTACCGTAGATACCAACGATTACCGGGATACCTAACTGGTTAAGCTCAGCATTACGGAAGAACGGTGTACCGCCACCACGTCTGTTCGGGTATACTTTATCCTGGTACGGGAAGTCTACGCCTGCGCAGTTAAGTAAGTATACAAGCGGGATGTTCATCATCTTAGCAGCGTCAGAACAACGGATAAGGTTCTCAGCCTGACCCGGCTCCCATGTACCAGCCATCTTCTTGTTATCGGAAGCTACGATGTAAACCCACTTACCATTTACACGGCCAAGACCGTTGATGATGTTTGCGGAACCCATCTTGTTATCTTCCGGGTTGAAAAGGCTGTTTAACGGGCACCATGTGCCTGCGTCGATAAGAGCGTTGATTCTCTGCATAGCAGATAACTGGCCTCTCTCGTTTAACTTCTCTTCTGTTGTGATACCTTTTGCAAGGATCTCTTCGATCTTAGCATGGATATCTTTCTCGATCTCTTTAAGAGCGTCAGCGTTCTCCTGTTTCGGAGCTACTAACGGTTTACCGATTGTCGGCATTTCCTGGAAATATTTCGGCATGGAATAGAAGCCCATTGATTCTTCCTCCTAAATCATACATTCACCTGCATATCCGGTACCTGCACCATTACAGGTGCCGGATCATACAGGACATATTTTATATGTAACTAAATTATCTGTTAAAACGTAATTATTTTAACTCAGCCGGAACCTGGATGAATGCCTGGCCCGGATCGATCTCCTCACGGATCATACGGATAACTTCCGGATCCGGAGTCGGTAACTCAACAGCTTTGGATACATCGATATCGAAACCAGTGTTCTCCTGAACCATCTCCGGAGTAACACCCTTGTAGTAACCAGCAAGGTACATTCTCTTTGTCTCTTCGTCGAACTTCATGAGACCAAGGTCTGTAACAACTGCGATCGGTCCACGGTTGCCCGGAAGACCTTTCTTCTCACGTCCGCCCGGTCCATCGATCCAACCCGGGGATGTAACGTAGTCAATCTTCTCCATGAAACGACGTTTCTCGTGCTGGATCATGATGATTGTGTTGTTGAATGTAGCGATCGCGTTCGCACCACCGGAACCTGTGAAACGTGTCTTCGGGTTGTGGTAGTCACCGATACACGTAGAGTTTACGTTACCGTACGGGTCGATCTGAGCGCCACCGATGAAAGCAACGATACGCTCATTGTTGTGGATCCAGTCATTTGTCTCGAAACCGATGAAACGGATATTCGGCCACTGGCAACCACAGTGAGCCATGAAACGAAGATCACCTACGGAACGCGGAACTTCGATCGGGTCACAGTCCATAAGACCAGACTCAACGATAAGGTTACATTTCGGTGCGAATAATCTCTTAGCTACAGATGCGCCGATAAGCGGAAGACCTGTACCTACGATAGCAATGTTATCGTTTGTGATGCACTGTGCGAGTGTGATCGCCTGCATCTCTTTATTAGTATACTTTGTGTAATCAGCCATGATTAATCCTCCTTGCTTACATCTGTTGCATAGCCATAGCCATCGGATACTCTTAACTTAAGGAGACGGTTGATACCGATCTTCTCAAGGAATTCAGCATGATCCTTGCAACCGTAAACGTACTCGTTTAAGAATGCTTTGAAATCTTCTTCTGTCTTAGAAGCATTACCATAAGCTTTTAAGTAAGCATTGTCATAGTCATAGTAGTTGTAGCACTGTGTCGGGAATGCACCGTACGGTACGCAACATACAGCGTCAACTGCGAAACACGGAATCTTTGTAGCCTGCGGATCACGACGGATGATCTCGTTGCTTACGAGTTCTTCACAAGTAACGATAACTTTCTTAGCTGCTACTACGATATCGATATCATGGAACTCATCACCCATGAGGACACATGTTCCATCCGGGGATGCTTTCTGTACATGGATAATAGCTGTATCAAGCTTCGGAACCGGAAGACATACTGTCATCTCGCCCGGAGCAAACGGGTTCTCCATGTATACGAACTTATCATTCGGAAGTTTCTCGATGCCTTCACGAACTTCTTTGCTGATTCCCCACTCGTCTACAAGACCGGAACCGATCATGAAACGTACCGGAAGGAACGGAAGACCCATGGAAGATGCATGTAACATGTACATGATAGCATCCTGGGAGTAGTCCTCGTAAATTAACTCGCCAGCTTCGATTTTCTTACGGAAACGACGGGAAACGTTAGTAACACCGGAGTCAGCTGTATAGCAGTTGATATACGCTTTTACGCGGTCTTCACCGATCATCATATCCCAGTCGGAACCAGCCGGACCAGCATAAGCGATGAAGTCTTTTTTGCCCTGACGAAGAATCTCGTACACAGCAGCCATCGGTTTTTTGTTGGTTGTAAAGCCGCCGAAGGAGATGGAATCGCCATCAGCTACGAACTTAGCAACCGCTTCCTGTAATGTCATAACTTTATTAGCCACAATAAAGCCTCCTTAAAAATATATTTTGCATCCGCCTGCTATTCATCGGCAGGCGGATACATGTTTAATGTTAATTATTTGAACATGAGCATGAAGAAACCGGCTGCAACTGCAGAACCGATTACACCAGCTACGTTCGGACCCATAGCGTGCATCAGAAGGAAGTTAGTCGGGTTTTCTTTCGCACCAACTGTCTGAGACACACGTGCTGCCATCGGAACAGCGGATACACCTGCGGAACCGATAAGCGGGTTGATCTTGCCACCTGTTAACATGCACAGGAGCTTACCAAGAAGGATACCACCTACTGTCGCAAATGCGAAAGCAAGAAGACCCATTGCAATGATAGCAAGTGTCTGCACACGGAGGAAGATCTCACCGTTTGCAGTAGCACCTACTGTTGTACCTAACATGATTGTAACGATGTTACAAAGAGCGTTCTGAGCTGTATCAGAAAGTCTGCCTGTAACACCGGACTCACGGAAGAGGTTACCGAGCATAAGCATACCGAGAAGCGGTGCTACGGACGGAAGAAGTAAAGAACAGAACAGTACTACGAATACCGGGAATACAACTTTCTCTACTTTGCTTACTTTACGAAGCTGCTTCATAACAATCTTACGCTCTTTCTCTGTTGTAAGAGCTTTCATGATCGGCGGCTGTACGAGCGGGATCAGCGCCATGTAGGAGTACGCTGCAACCGCGATCGGAGCTACCAGTTCCGGAGCAAGGTTGTTTGCGATGTAGATCGCTGTCGGGCCGTCAGCACCACCGATGATACCGATTGCTGCACACTCACCCGGTGTGAAGAGACCAGTTGCATTTGCGAGCATGAATGCTACGAAAATACCAAACTGAGCAGCTGCACCAAGAAGTAAGCTGATCGGGTTAGCGATAAGCGGACCGAAGTCAGTCATAGCACCTACGCCCATGAAGATCAGACACGGGAATAAGCTGGACTTAACACCGCTGTACATGATTCTGAGAACACCAGACTGGTACCAGTTCTCAGCCTCATTCATAAGGCCTGCTAACGGAAGGTTAGCAAGGAACATACCAAAAGCGATCGGAAGCAGGAGGAGCGGTTCAAACTGCTTTACGATTGCCATGTATAATAAAACGAAGGAAATCAGGATCATTACTGCCTGCTGCCATGTAATAGCTGCGAAGCCGGACTCAGCCAGTAACTCTCCAAATACTGAGAATACGTTCACGTGGCACCTCCTACTAGTTTAATGTAACCAGTACTGCACCTGTATCTACGGAATCACCGTTGCTTACGCTGATGGATGCTACTGTACCTGCTGCCGGAGCTACGATCTCTGTCTCCATCTTCATAGCTTCCATAACAACTACGCACTGACCATAAGCTACTGCATCGCCAACTTTAACTTTAATGTCAAGAACTTTACCCGGCATCGGAGCTTCTACTGTTGTAGCGCCTGCTGCTGCCGGAGCCGGAGCTGCTACTGGTGCCGGAGCCGGTGCTGCAACCGGTGCCGGAGCTGCTACTGGTGCCGGAGCTGCTGCAACCGGTGCCGGAGCTGCTGCGATGATCGGAGCGGAAGCTACTGCTGCTGCACCTCTGTCAAGCGGCATACGACCGTCTACTCTCTCGATTTCGATTTCATATTTTTTACCATTTAATGTTGCTACGTATTTCATATCAATTACATCCTTTCCTTTTTGTCTGTTTTTGTTTTTTGTTTTTACAGATTGCCTTTACAGTTCTTTGATGCTCACTACGCGAACGTCACCGTCACCTGACAATCTTGCTTCTTCAGTAACTGCTGCTACAAGTACTGCATAAGCTTCTTCATCGATTGCCGGAGCCGGAGCCGCTGCGGCTGCCACTGCTGCCTTCGGAGCCTCTGGCTTAATGATCATACCGATTACTTTAGAGATAATTACGATTGAAATCGCGATTGATGCTAACGCTGCGAATACAACCATAATTCCTAAAGCAGAAATCACCAGAGAATCTGCAAAGGTCATTGTCTGTCCAGTCCACATAAACTCACCGCACCTCCTTCATTTTTGTTTCACGCTGAAACTAAGTAAATGTGAAATTCCGTATCGTGGAATACGTTCCATATTTTTCTCAGCGCATAAGGGTGCCTGACAAATGAACACCCACATCTAGCTTACTTATATGAAAATCCCACAATATCTTAGTGTCAGTATATCAGTTTTTCCGTTAAAAGTCAACAAAGCACCCCCAAAAAGAAAGTCCTTTTTCCAGTACAATCTTCTTCATTTTGAATCCCTTCTGTTTACTTTCTTAACTGCCGAACAATACATTGACACCCACTTCTTCTTATTATAAAATATAAGGTGATCGTTATCCCGAAAGGAGAAAAATACCATGAAAAAAATCGAAAAAGTTACTCTCATTGGCCTTGGTGCTATGGGTGTTTTCTTCGCACCGAGAATTGCTGAAAAGCTTGGCGCGAACTTCAGAATCTTAGCAAGCGGTGCAAGAAAAGAGCGTCTCGAGCAGAAAGGTGTAACTGTAAACGGGATCAACTACCGCTTCCCGATTGTTACTCCGGATGCAGAAGGTGATCCGGCCGATCTTGTTATTATCGCAGTAAAAGGCTATGATCTTCCGCAGGCGATCGCTGACATCAAAAATCAGGTTGGCCCGGATACCATTATCCTTTCTGTATTAAACGGTGTTGAAAGTGAAAAACAGGTTGCAGCTGTTTACGGATGGGAGCACATGCTCTATTCCTATATGCGTGTCAGCATCGTCATGAAAGATGGAAAAACTGACTTTAATCCGGAGCTTGGTGTTATCCGTTTCGGTGATGCAAAAAATGATCCGGAACATCTTTCCGAAAACGTTCTCGCATGCAAAGAATTATTTGACGCATGTAATATCAAAAATAAAGTTGATGATGATATGCTCAAAGGCATCTGGTTCAAGTTTATGTGCAACGTGGCAGAGAATATGACTTGCGCGATGTTCGGTGTTCCATTCGGTGCATTCCAGAAGAGCGACGATGCAAACTACTTCAGAAACGCAGCCATGTGGGAAGTGATCCATATCGCAAACAAACTTGGTGTTGACATCGGACAGGCTGAGATCGACCGTCAAAATCACACTCTCGGCCGTATCCCGTACGAAAATATGCCGTCCACATTACAGGATCTGAAAAACGGCAAACATACAGAAGTAGATATGTTCGCAGGTACTGTTGTTCGTCTTGGTGAAGAACTCGGTATTGAGACTCCGATCTGTAAGATGTTCTATCACGGTATCCGCCTGATCGAAGCAAGAATGTTTGGTGAAATCTAATACTAAAAAATGTGCTGTATCTTCTCCATTGATGATACAGCACATTTTTCTATTCATCCCATGTGATCAAATTGTTCCAGATCAGGGCCCCTACTTTTTCCTCAGAGAGTACATATGCGCGGGCAGCATCCTCTTTTGCTCCTAACATATATTCTTTTCGGAATGGAAAATGCTTCCATTTTTCCGTGATCACAGTCACTCCCTTTTCCGCCTCAATTTCCCAGGATAACCTCTCCCCCAGTACACTTTCCGTCTGATATAAAAATACACCATCCAGCAAATTATCCACGTATATTCCGGATTTATCTGTCATAGAAAATCCCTTTGCTGGCGCATTCAAATAATAATGGTATCCGGTTCTGCCTTCGCCGTTCATTTTGCCGCTTTTCCAGATACCTTCCGCAAAGGTATAGCGAGCCCCATCCAGAACCATAGCCTGGATTGCGTGACATTCCCCTTCCGGTTTTCCATTTTCAAATGAACCATAGAAAACCGTATTATATCTGGTCAACACCATTCCGTCCATCGTTCCATCTTGAGACAACGGCTCCAGACTTCGAATTATCGTTCCATCTTCATATACTTCTTCCCAGTAACAATACTTTTTACCTTCTAACGTTTCAGAAAGCAATTCGTCAAAAGTATTCTCATTTTCATTGAGCAAACGTGCTGTGTCTGCATATCTGCCCTCTGCCATCGTTTCATAAATTGCAGATAACAGCTCTTCTTCTATCCGGCTGACCGGAAGTTCCTCCTGCACGATCTCTTCCGTTGTCCCAACCACTTTGTTTATCAAGGAAGTATGATCTTGTCCATCCTCCATGAATCCCCGTCCAAAGACAACCGCAATCACTGCAGCAACTACCGCAAGCCCCCACACAGCCTTTTTCCATTTCATACTCTCCCTTGTTCCAGGCTGTTTTTCTTTTTTCAAATTCTCATTCCTTTCAAAACTCTATCCACTTGTCTCCGTTATTTCGTAATTTTCCTAACTCTATTTTAACAAAAAAAGATGCTTACAATCAACTACCAATTGTAAGCATCTCTCGTATTTTCATATATTTAAGTTTTTCGTAATCGTTTCTTGCTTATTTTGTAAGCTTAAAGGAGCTCTTTAAGGATACAATACGGTTGTAAACCGGTTTTCCTTCTACACTGTCTTTGCAGTCTACGCAATAGAAACCATTTCTTACGAACTGGAAGCTGTCGTAAGCTTTTGTATCCATTAACATCGGTTCAACAAATGCTTTCACGATTGTCTTAGAGTTCGGATTCAGGTTTAAGCTGCCATCTTCATTCAGTTTACCCTTCTCCTCATCTACGATGTTCTCATAGAGACGGCACTCTACTTCACCTGCTGTCGGAGCAGCTACCCAGTGAATAGTACCTTTTACTTTACGTGCTGTAAAGTTCAGTCCACTCTTTGTCTCCGGATCGTAAGTACAGTGAACAACTGTTACGTTACCATTTTCATCAGTCTCGTAACCGGTACATGTTACGAAGTATGCGCTCATCAAACGAACTTCATTGCCCGGGAAGAGACGGAAATATTTCTTCGGCGGCTCTATCATAAAGTCTTCTCTCTCGATATAAAGCTCGCGGGAGAACGGAACAAGTCTCTCACCCATCTCCGGATTCTCGAGATTGTTCGGAACCGGTAACATCTCTGTCTGACCTTCCGGATAGTTGTCGATCACAAGTTTGATCGGATCGAGAACTGCCATCATACGCGGTTTCTTTAACTTCAGATCCTCACGGATACAGTACTCAAGCATCGCATAATCAACGGAGCTGTTTGCTTTGGATACACCTACGAGATCAACAAACATGCGAAGAGCCTCCGGTGTGTAACCTCTTCTTCTTAAAGCTGCGATGGAAACAAGACGCGGATCATCCCAACCGTCTACGATGCCATCCTCTACTAATTTTTTAATATATCTCTTACCTGTAACAACATTTGTCAGGTAGAGTTTTGCAAATTCGATCTGGCGTGGCGGATTCTCGAACTCACACTCTCTTACAACCCAGTCGTATAACGGTCTGTGATCCTCGAACTCAAGGGTACAGATAGAATGTGTGATATTCTCAATCGCATCCTCGATCGGATGAGCGAAGTCATACATCGGGTAGATACACCATTTATCACCGGTGTTGTGGTGATGCATGTGTGCCACACGGTAGATAACCGGATCACGCATGTTGATATTCGGGGAAGCCATATCGATCTTCGCACGAAGAACCTTCTCGCCGTCTTTGTAAACGCCGTTTCTCATGTCCTCGAACATCTTTAAGTTCTCTTCTACACTTCTGTCACGGTACGGGCTGTTTTTACCCGGAGTATTGAAGTCACCACGATACTCTCTGATCTCTTCTGCTGTCAGATCACATACGAATGCTTTTCCTTTTTTAATAAGAAGAACTGCACACTCATACATCTTCTCGAAATAATCGGAAGCAAAGAACAGTCTGTCGTCAAATTCCGCACCAAGCCACTTTACGTCAGCAATGATGGACTCAACATACTCTGTTTTTTCTTTTGTCGGGTTTGTATCGTCAAAGCGAAGATTGAACTTACCACCATACTCTTTTGCAAGTCCGGAGTTTAAGATGATGGACTTTGCATGTCCGATATGCAGATAACCATTCGGCTCCGGTGGGAATCTGGTCTGGACGTGATTATATACTCCCTCTGCGAGGTCTTTATCAATTTCCTGTTCAATAAAATGTTTGGAAACAACTTCTTTTGTTTCCTCTGCTGTCTTTACGATTTCAGCCATGATCATTCCTCCATAATTTATGGTATAATAATGCATTTTAGCATATTTTCTTTTAATATGGAAGAGAAAAACCACTTATTCTTTCCTTTTTTCAATCTTAAGTATAACCTATTGCATCTATTGCTTATACTATGCTATAATCCAATTGCATAAATTGATATTAATTTAACAATCTATTATAAAGGAAGGTACAAGACTATGACAGCTAGAAATGATGTAAGAAAGATCGCCCTGATTGGAACCGGTATGGTAGGAATGAGTTTTGCATATTGTTTATTAAATCAGACTATTTGCGATGAACTGGTTTTGATCGATATTGATCAAAAACGTGCGGCCGGAGAAGCAATGGATCTAAACCACGGTCTTGCGTTTGCTCCGGGTAACATGAATATCTATGCAGGTTCTTATGAAGACTGCCATGATGCAGATATCGTAACAATCTGTGCAGGCGTTGCTCAAAAACCAGGTGAGACACGTCTGGATCTCTTAAAACGTAACTCTGCCGTATTTAAGTCTATCATAGACCCGGTTGTAGAATCCGGATTTTCCGGTGTATTCTTGATCGCAACCAACCCAGTTGACATCATGGCCCGCATTACTCAGAAATTATCCGGTTTTCCGAAAGAACGGGTAATTGGAAGTGGCACAGCTCTCGACTCTGCGAGACTCCGTTATCTGGTAGGCGAATATCTGAATGTAGATCCGCGAAATGTCCATGCATATGTCATGGGTGAACATGGTGATTCCGAGTTCGTTCCATGGAGTCAGGCATACCTTGCAACAAAACCGATTTTAGAGATTTGTGAAGAATCTGATGGACAGATTACCAAAGACATGCTGGAAAACATCTCCGAAGATGTGAAACATGCAGCCTATGCGATTATTGATGCAAAGAAAGCAACTTATTACGGAATCGGAATGGCACTGACCAGGATCTGTAAAGCAATCCTAAACAACGAAAACAGCATCTTAACTGTATCTGCTTATCTGGAAGGCGATTATGGGCAGAATGATGTTTACGCCGGCGTTCCATGTATCCTGAATCAGAATGGCATTCGCAGCATTTTACATCTCAACCTGACAGACGAAGAGCAAAAAAAGTTTGACCACTCCTGCGAAACACTGAAGCAGTCCTTTCACGGTCTAGGATTATAACTCTCAAAAACAAAGGCATCGACCATTTGGATCGATGCCTTTTGACTTAATACTTACTAAATTTTCTAATTACAGGTCAAGATCGATGAACTCAAAATCGTCATCCGCTTCCACTTCTTCAATCTCGATCTCCTCAATTTCATCTACGGCTTCTACAACCGGAGTTGTTGCAGTTTCAGCCTTTTCAATCATTTCCGCCTTTTCTGCTTTTCTGCGCTCTGTCGGAATGAATTCTTTTACTTCTTTCTCTTCTGCAGCAACCTTTTTCGGTTTTCTTACAATCAGGGCTACCACAAGTAATACTGCAAGAAGAACGGATACACCTGCCAGAACTGCGATGATCCAACCACGTGTCTTGTACTCAGCAAGAAGCTCTGTATATGTCTCTGCAAGTTCTGTATACTTCGCTCTTAAATCCGCTGCATCAGGATCACGGAAGTATCTCTGCATGGTCATCTCTTTCTGGTCATAACGATAGAAGTTGCGTTCACCTTCGTCGTTCTGTCCATATACGATGCAATACTCCGGAATATCCTCTGTCTTAGAATTCCAGATCCAACCGTGAACAGTATGGCTTCCGATATCGATCGTACACTCAGCAAATCCTTCCGGAAGTGCGATCTCATCCGGGATCTGCTCCGGCGGAAGCACGATAATCTGCTTCTCAGCCATGCGAACCGTTACATACGGTGCAAGGATATTGGATGTCGGATCAAACAGGAAGAAATCTCCTTCTCCACTTTCATTGGTCATGTAAAGCAGAACATTGCCTTGAGCATCTGCCGCTGCATGCACTGCCTGTCCGTCATATGTGAATTCTGTCACAGAGAATCCTGTCGGTAATAAGGATTCATCAAAGGACGCTGCCACCTGCCAGTTTCCATCTTCCACATTTGTCGCAGAACCGCCGGAAGTTACCGGGGCAGATGTCTCACCTGTGGATTCTGTCGGAAGTTCCTCTGTCTTAGTCACCAGGATCGTATAAGTTTTTGTTGTCTCTCCGTCTTCTGCTTTGACTTTGCATGTAATCGTATTCTCGCCAAGCTGAAGACCTTCGTTACCACTTACAGATACACTTGCCTTATCATGACTTGCCGGCGCACTGACCGTGAGCTTTTCCACATCTGCACCGACAGTGACTGTATACTCTGTCACATCTGCACTGAATGCCGGTGTCAACTCACCCGGTGAAATGGTTAATCCGGATAATGTAGCATCTTTTGAATACGTTACCGGGGCATTCACTTTAATCGCAGAACTTCCCACATGATCGATAGTCACTACCTGAGAGTTTGCATCATACACTTCCTGAGAAGTCACTTTAATATTGGTTGTTCCTGCTTTTAACGCTTTGAACTTTAATGTAAATGTAAATGTTGTCTGGTTTTCAGATTCCATCGCGCCGATCACACGAATGGAGCCTGCACCGCCATTCGCACTGGTTCCGCTTACGAACTGCAACGCAGAGGAATCGTACTGCAAACGCACATCAGATGCCCCCAGCGCTGTATTATCGGAGGATGCGATCTTCATTTTTACAGACACCTGTTCGCCCACTGTTACGGACGGATCAGAGAATGTAATCTTACCGGTCGCTGCATGTGCTGTCATCACCTGCATCGGTACAGCTGCAATGAACAGGAATAATACCATGAACATCGCTGCCAATCTCTTTAATCTTCTATTCATATTTCATTGTCTCCTTTGTTCCAATACACTTACTGGCCGAAAATCGCCTTCTGGAGTGCAGTTGCATCTGCTGATGTGATCTTGCCATCCCCATTCATATCTGCGGCTTTCAATGCTGCACCACTTAATACATTCTGTCCCAGAATCTGCTTATTTATAATCATCAGATCCAGAATTGTCACAGAACCATCGCCATTGCAGTCACCTTTTTTCTGACTGGTGGTCTGAACTGCTGTTGTTTCCTGCACAGCAGGGGTCTGTGTCTCCGGAGCAACTGTTTCTGCCGGAGCCTGTGTCTGTGGCACTGTTGTTTCAGCTGGGACTTGTGTCTGAGGAGTGGTTGTCTCAGGTGGAGCCTGTGTCTGCACACCTGTGATCGCAGATGGAGCCTGTGTTCCGTTAGATGTCATATTTCCGGAAGAACCACTCGGCCCCACTCCGACCTGAACATCCTGGCTTCCGCCAGGTGCTTCCGGTCTTGTTACAGAAACAGATGTATCAGCCGGAGCCGTTGTTTCCGGTACTGTTACAGCCGCACCCGGTCCTGCATTGACCGCACCAGGTCCGATATTTGTACTTCCGGATGTTGTCCCCGACACTCCCGGACCGCCTGGTCCGTTGGAGGCGCCTGAAGATGTGCTATATCCAGGTCCAACGTTCACACTCGGTGCATTAGACTGACGCACAACATTTAATTTATATGTACGTACCGCACCATTTTCTGCTTTAACATCTACAAAAATGGTATTATTTCCACTCTGTAGTTCCACCTTTCCGGTACCGGAAACAGATGCCTTAGAATCAAGAACGGATGCCTTGATCTCTACTCGCTCTACAGACGGATTTACAATAATATCATAACTTTCTGTATCTCTATCAAATGTCGGAGTCAATGCATAACCTGTCACGGTCAGTCCGGAAAGCTTGTTGTTCGGACTTCCGCTTCCTGTTGGTTTTGCACAGGCTGTCTCCGGCATATTGTTGTACACCGGAATTTTAAATACCAGCGTTTCATTTTTCATCGCGTCGGTATATGCACGTGCAAGCTTTGCACCCTCTCCGGCTGCACCCTCGATATTCGTCATATACTGATGTTTATAAAGGTTACTTCCCTGTACATTAAACTTCTTTAAATAGAAGGTATCCTGTCCTTGTTTTACGTAATTATCTCCGTAATATAAAGAGCCGCCAACAATTGACTTCTCAATGGAATTCCACGGGCGACCGTAGGAGCCACTCTGGGACGCATACCATAATCCTCTTGTGACCGCAGACATATTGCCCGCCTGGTATGCACCTACGTTAAAGAAGTTATAATATCCTTTATATCCGGCTGTATTGCCAGAAATACTTCCGGATGTGCCTTTTCCCTGCTCCTGGATGATCATCGCGCAGAGAACATACGGATTGACGCCGGACTGAGCCGCCGCTTTCATAATAATATCCGTATAACTCTGACCTTCCGGGATCGGAGAAGTCTTCGCTGCTCCTGTATTATCTCCTGTGATCGAAGATGCGTCCATACCCGGACCGTATTCTACATTCGGAACTGCAAGTACATTTGTTTTTCTTGCACTTACTACGGCAGATGGTCCCTCTAAGCTAACATTGCCCTGTGTTGTCCCGGATGGACTCACAAACTGAACACCACTTGACTGAGTTCCGGAAGACGGTGCTGTTGTCTCTGATGGAACAGTCTGCTGCACACTGCCTGGCCCACCAGAACTCGCATTCTGATTCGTGGAACTTGCTCCAGGACCGGCTGTTGCACCTGGTCCACTTGTATTTTTATTAGATGCATCCGGTGCATTTGGACTGCCCGGACCGTAGTGATTATCACTTCCGGAAGAAAATGCTCCAGGACCGGCAGACTGGTCGATCTCACTCTCTGTCACTCCGCCTGAAACTACTGTTTTTTCCAGGAATGTTCCGGTAACCATGCTCTGCAGACCATCTTTTGTCTGATGAGCACTGTCATAATTGTGATTCAGGAACTGGAAAATGTATGTGTCATTCAAAAAGTTTCTCGGATCCATGTAGTAACATACAATCTCTTCTGAAGCTGCTACCCAGGATGCACCATCAAATCCCGTCCACACACCGGTATTCCAGTCATATGCACCATATTCGGTAGATTTCCATGAGGAAATACTGGAGTTTCCAACCAGGTTCGCACCAACAGCTGCCTCATTTGCAATCACTTCATTCCAATCTAAACCCGTATTTTGAGCCTGGAAGATCCATGTCGGATGCTCCGCATGAAGCGTTCTCAGAGAGTCTTTGTAACTCTCCGGAAATCCCTGCTGCTTCAGATACTGTTCATAATCTGTATCTTTGGAAACACTAGTCGGGAACTTAATATATTCGGATGATGCATAACCTTCCTTTGTCTCTGTACCGGAAGTAAATCGAATCTTATACCAGACAACTCCCGCACTGTCTCGAGTCTCTCCGATCACAGTAACGGCTGCTCCATGGCTCAATTTCTTTACGATCGCATTTCCGGTTCCCGGACCACTTCTGACATTCAACGTAGTAGCTTCAACAGTAGCCTGTCGGTATGTATCTGCGTATGCAATTCCGGGATTATCATTCAAAAATCCTGACACCCCCGGTAACTGCATCACCATTAGTGCACTCATCAGAGCCGCCAGAATCTGTTTTCCGTGTTTTTTCATCTGTTTTCTCCTCTGTCATCTTTCTTTATTCCAAAAAATGACACCATACGATATTATACTGACTAATCACCTTTTCTGTCAACCACACATGATAAAGTTCACAGAATTGCCTCGATTTACCACATTTTCGTAAGATTTTCTTAACAAAAAGAGTGTCTCAAAATCATCTTGAGACACTCTTTTTTCATATTCTTATCCTTCAATTGTAAGTGTTCCCAGTTCATACAGAACCTGCGCTGTCGCATGAATTCCGCTGAAATAGCAGGAAAGTTTGAAGTTTTCATTCGGCGCATGGTTATTTTCATCCGGATTGCCATATGGAACACTGATGGTCGGCATCTGTAAAATATCCGTAAATACATAGTTCGGAAGACTTCCACCTGCCAACGGCATGTTTACCGGCTCCACATCGTAAGCTTTCTTGATTGCTTCTCTTACTTTCATAATAATAGGAAGAGAAGGCTCTGTCACAGAAGCCTCCATAACAGAATATTCACTGAGAACCGCTGTCGGATCCACGTTTTCCACATGACGTTTTACTTTTTCGTAAATATCAAGTCCTTTCTGCCCCTGTACCAGACGAATATCGATTTTTGCTTTCGCATGGCAAGGAATGATGGTCTTGGATCCATCTCCACCGTAACCACTTGTGATTCCATTGATCGTCAGCGTCGGAAGGAACATTAGATGGCGGTAAAACTCAAACTTATCGCTATGCTTTAACTGTTTTACACCATATAATTTGCAAAGTGTTTCCGGATCAAACTCTAATTCCTCAATCATCTTCTGCTGAGCCGGAGAAATCGGTGTAATCGTATCATAAAATCCTTCAATCGTAGCATGCCCGTCTTCATCCACCATTGTTGAAAGAAGTTTTACCATTTTCCATGCTGCATTTTCAATGACGCCACCCTTATTACCGGAATGATTATCTGTTTCCGCTGTTGTAATATCAATATCAAAAGACAGAACACCACGGTTACCATATGTAATCTGTGGAATCGTATCACTGTACATGCTTCCATCCGAAACATACATAATATCCGCCTGTAAAAGCTCACGGTTATGCTCTGCGATCCACGGAAGACTCGGGCTTCCGCTCTCCTCTTCACCATCCAGGATAAATTTCACATTAACCGGAATATCCCCCAGCACTTCCATATAAGACTGAACCGCCATCACATGAGCCATAAACTGACCTTTGTTGTCTGCCACACCACGACCGTATAATTTGTCTCCGATCACAGTCGGTCTAAACGGCGGTGTATTCCAAAGTTCTAATGGCTCCGCCGGCTGAACATCATAATGACCGTAGAATAACACAGTCGGAACGTTTTCCTGTTTGGATTTTAACTCAGCAAACACAGCCGGTTTCGTCGGAGATTCCAGAATCTGCGCTTGCATGCCAATGTTCGTAAACATCTCCATCAGCATTGCACAGCACTCTTCTACACCCACGTTCTGCGCACTCACACTCGGTTGAGATGCAATTTTGATCAATTCCTCTAAATGAACATCGGTAATCGCCTCCAGATAACCATGAATCATCTCTACATTATCTTTTGTCATAGCCATTATATTTTCCTCCAATAACACATCACTTTGGCAAACTGCCACTGTTGTTATTATATCCGTTTCACAAGAAACTTGCAAGAGGTGTGTTTACACGAATTAAACCGCGGTTTCATCGACAAAAAACCGCCCATGTGGTTTCCCACATGAGCGGTTTGAATTACCTAGTCATTATACCGGGTAAACTTTGTTCTCTTTGTCAGCTTTAGTCTGATCAACTTTAGTCTGCTTAGCCTCACGTAACTCGAAGAACTCTTTTGCTACTGCCGGGAACAGAGCGTAGGATAATACGTCCTCATCCTGCTGTTTCCACTGAGCAACTTCTTTCTCAAATTTCGGAAGCTGCGGCTCAAGAAGATCTGCCGGACGGCATGTGATCGGTGTTTCATTACCGATGATCTTCTTCTGAACTTCTTTGTTGAACGGTTTAACTGTCTGACCGAACTCACCCATCATGATCTTCTTGGACTCTTTTGTAACCATTTTGTAACGCTCGCCAGCGAGAACGTTTAATACAGCCTGTGTACCAACGATCTGAGAGGACGGAGTTACAAGCGGCGGCTCACCGAAGTCTTTTCTTACTCTCGGAATCTCCTCAAGTACTTCACGGTACTTATCGGACTTACCAGCTTCTTTTAACTGGCTAACAAGGTTGGAGAGCATACCACCCGGTACCTGGTACTGAAGTGTCTTAATATTAACGCCCATAACCTTCGGATCGAGAAGACCACTCTTAAGAGCTTCCTCACGAAGTGGTGTGAAGTAATCAGCGATCTCAGCAAGAAGGTTCTGATCGAAGCCCGGATCGTAGATTGTTCCACGGAATGTCTCTGCCATAACCTCTGTAGCCGGCTGGGATGTACCAAGAGCTAACGGAGACATAGCACAGTCGATGATCTCACAGCCTGCTTCAACAGCCTTTAAGTAAGTCATGGAAGCAACACCGGATGTGTAGTGTGTATGAAGGTCGATCGGAAGTTTTGTACCTTCTTTAAGAGCTCTTACAAGCTCATCAGCCTTATACGGTGTAAGAAGACCAGCCATATCTTTGATACAGATGGAGTGACAGCCCATTTCCTCGAGTTCACGAGCAATGTTCTTCCAGTAGTCAAGTGTGTAAGCATCACCAAGTGTGTAGGATAATGCTACCTGTACGTGGCCGCCTTCTTTGTTTGTAGCATCAACTGCTGTCTTAAGGTTTCTTAAGTCGTTTAAGCAGTCGAAGATACGGATGATATCGATACCGTTTGCAAGGGACTTCTGTACGAAGTACTCTACAACGTCATCAGAGTAGTGGTTGTAACCAAGAATATTCTGACCACGGAATAACATCTGTAATTTTGTATTCTTGAAACCATCTCTTAATTTTCTAAGTCTCTCCCACGGATCTTCTTTTAAGAAACGAAGGGAAGCATCGAAAGTAGCACCGCCCCAGCACTCTACAGCATGGTAGCCTACTTTATCCATCTTCTCGATGATCGGGAGCATCTGCTCTGTAGACATTCTAGTAGCAAGTAAGGACTGGTGAGCATCACGAAGGACTGTCTCAACAATCTTAACCGGCTTTTTCTGCATCTCTGCCATTTTATATTCCTCCTAGATTAAATCAAATCAAAATCTTATGAGATACCAAAGATAGCCATGAATGTACCGGCAGCAACAGCTGTACCGATAACACCAGCTACGTTCGGACCCATCGCGTGCATGAGAAGGAAGTTAGTCGGATCTGCCTCCGCACCAACTTTCTGGGATACACGTGCTGCCATCGGAACCGCAGATACACCAGCAGAACCGATAAGCGGGTTAACTTTTCCGCCAGTCATCTTGCACATGATCTTACCAAAAAGAACACCTGCAGCTGTACCGAAACAGAAAGCGATAAGGCCAAGAGCAACGATCTTCAGTGTTGTAACTTTTAAGAACGCCTCAGCACTTGTTGTAGCACCTACGGAAAGACCGAGAACGATAACTACGATGTACATAAGAGCGTTAGAAGCTGTTTCCTGAAGCTGTTTAACAACGCCACACTCACGGAACAGGTTACCAACCATGAGCATACCAACGAGCGGAGCTGTTGTCGGAAGAATCATACATACGATGATCGTAACGATGATCGGGAATAAGATCTTCTCCAGTTTGGATACCGGACGAAGCTGTTCCATTTTGATCTTTCTCTCTGCTTCTGTTGTGAAGAGTTTCATGATCGGCGGCTGGATAACCGGAACAAGAGCCATGTAAGAGTAAGCAGCAACGGCGATCGGACCCATGAACTCTGTCTGGCCAAGTTTACCAGCAAGGAAGATGGATGTCGGGCCGTCAGCACCACCGATGATGGAGATAGCTGCAGCAGCCTTGTCGTTCAAGCCCATGAAAATAGCCATAAAGTAAGCAGCGTAGATACCGAACTGAGCAGCCGCACCTAAGAGGAAGCTCTTCGGGTTAGCGATAAGCGGACCGAAGTCAGTCATCGCACCTACACCCATGAAGATCAGGGACGGTAAGATACTCCACTCATCGAGTAAGTAGAAGTACCAGAGAAGTCCACCGACACCATTAGCAGAATCTTCTGCATGAATCATAATATCCGGATAGATATTAACAAGCAGCATACCAAAAGAGATCGGTACAAGAAGTAACGGCTCAAAACCTTTACCAATAGCAAGGTATAAGAAGAAACATGCTACGGCGATCATAATGAGGTTACCTGTTGTCAGGTTCAGGAATGCTGTCTGCTGAAGAAGATTCGAAAGAGTGTTAACAATATAATCCATATTTATCCCTCCATGTGGAATCTGTTTTCAGCAAATAATTAGTTCATTGTAGCGAGAGTTGCGCCCGGCTCTACGGAATCACCTGTAGCAACGTTGATTGTAGCGATTGTACCATCCTGCGGAGCTACGATCTCGTTTTCCATCTTCATAGCCTCAAGGATTACGATAACCTGACCTTTCTTAACAGCCTGGCCAGCAGAAGCCTTAACACCAAGGATCTTACCCGGCATCGGAGCTGTAACTGCTACTGCGCCTGCTGCGCCAGCCGGTGCTGCCGGAGCTGCTGCCGGTGCCGGAGCTGCCTTCGGAGCTGCTTTCGGTGCTGCCTTCGGAGCTGCTGCCGGTGCGGAAGCTGCGCCTGTGAAACCTTCTTCAACTGTTACTTCGTAAACATTACCATTAACTGTGATTGTATAATTTTTCATTGTTTAATTCCTCCTGAAATGATAGGTTCTTCTTATTTCCAGCTACGATTGGATACACGTTTGATGGAACGAACCACAAGTCCGTTTGCAGATGTCTTGCCTTCAGATGCTGCAATTGCTGCTGCGATAACAGAGATAAGCTCTGTATCATCTACATACTCCTCTTCCTCTACAACCGGAGCTGCTACAGGAGCCGGAGCTGCTGCCGGTGCCGGAGCCGGTGCCGGAGCATTCTTCGCTTTCATCTTATCCTCAAATACATTGATGTATTTGAAGAGGCTGATTACCCAAGCGATAAAGATCAGAGCTGCGAATACAACGCCCATACCCATGATAGTGTTCATGCCGGCTTTTGTCATATTTTCAGCCATTGTATATTCCGGAGCGAAGGAAACACCCTGGATTGTAGTAAACTCCTCGTCTACCATAAGAGTCATTTCCATATTTCTCTTCTCATATACAGCAGAGATTCTTGCGATATAACCTTCATCACCTAAAGTTACTGTTGCTGTCTCATAGGAAACAAGAGCGCCAAGGTCACCTTTTACGGATTCCCAGGACTTGAATGCTGTCTGCATTGTATAATCTTTGCTCTTTGTAGCTGCTGCGAGCTGTGTAGCCAGATCCTCATCAGTCATCTCGCTGAACGCATTGATGTAGTTCTCAGCGAGCATCTGCATATTGGAAACTGCCTCTGCCTCAATTGTAACCTCAGCTTCTTTTGCGCCAGAACATGCAGTCAGAGCAAACAGACATAAGCTCATGCAAAGAGCAAGCCAGATTCTCTTAATATTCTTCATATATCTGCCACCTCGTATTAGATTGTGCCGTGTTTCTTGGACGGACGATCCTCTCTCTTTGTGAACAGCATCTCGAATGCTGCTACTACGCGCTGTCTTGTCTCATCAGCTTTGATGATATCATCAACATAGCCTCTTCTAGCTGCTGCCATAGCGCTTGCCTGCATAGCTGTGTACTCAGCTGCCTTCTCAGCGATAAGAGCTGCCGGATTCTGGGACTCAGCGATCTCTTTCGCGTACATGATCTTAACAGCCGGTGTAGCATCCATCATACCGATAGAAGCGTTCTCCCAAGCGTAAACGATGTCAGCGCCGATGGACTTGCTGTTCATAGCAAGACCTGCTGTACCGAATGCAGTACCACATACTACTGTTACTTTCGGAACACTTGCGTTAGCAAATGCTGCTGTTAATTTTGCTGCTGCTCTTGCGATCTTCTTCTCGTTCATAGCGCAGTTCTTGTAACCGTTAACATTTACAAGTGTAAGAACCGGGATCTCGAAAGCGTCACAGAAGTTTACGAAATCAGCTGCTTTCTCACATGCTGTAGCTGTTAAACCACTGTCATAAGTAGCAACTTTCTCGCCATCAACGTAGGACTCTGTTCTGTTAGCAACACAACCTACTGTAGCACCGTTTAAACGGATGAAAGCTGTAACCATGCTCGGAGCATAATCTTTCTTCATCTCAAGAATGAAGTTGTCATCGGAGATCATTGCAAGTGCAAGAGCTGTGTCACCTGTGCAAGCCTCGATGCCTTCGCACATTCTGTTGAGATCGTCTGCACACTCATCGTAGGACATATCATCCTCGTTGTTTGCCGGAAGAATGGAAACAAGTGTGTGGATCTCTGCGAGGATCTCTTCCTCTGTACCTGTAGCGCAAACATTGCCGGATTCCTCAGCCTGGTATTTTGCTGTGGAGTTGTCTGCTTTGTTTTCTACGATCGCGTTCGGAGCGTTTACGAATAATTTTGCTTTGTCTTCCATGTAAGTGAAGTCTGCCATAGCAGAAGCCACTGCCATACCGCCGCCGCAGTTACCGAAAACTGCCTGAATCTGCGGAATAACGCCGGAAGCCATAGTCTGGCAAGCATAAAGTTTGCCGAAACCATCAAGAGCATCCATACCTTCCTGAAGTCTTAAACCTGCGCAGTCGATGAGACCGATCACCGGAGCGCCCATCTTCATAGCCATAGCGTAGATGTTCTCGATCTTCTTTGCGTGCATTTCACCTACAGAACCACCCATTACTGCTGCGTTCTGGCTGTAAACGTATACAAGAGCTCCCTCGATTGTACCGTAACCAGTAACAACACCGTCAGCAGGTGTTTCCTGAGCCTGCATGTTGAAGTCTGTGCTTCTGGCAGTCATGTACGCACCAACTTCTACGAAGCTGTTCTCATCAAGCAATAAGTTGATTCTGTTCATTGCTGAATTAGTCATTTTGCTGTCCTCCATTAATAATATTGAAAATTGACGAAAACCAAATTTCTGCC
>JAZTZT010000104.1:0-11286 GCA_045637605.1 Pilosibacter sp. | reverse complement strand
TTCCAGGGACCGATGGTTTGCAGCATGCGTCCGATGACTCCGGAAGATGCAAAGAAAGCAGCTGAGATCACAGGCCGTTATCCGAATGTCCATGGCGCTCCGATCCACATGGGCGACCCGTCTGTGATCGGTATCGCGGATGTGAATAAGCCGGATTATGGAGATGCAGTGGAAATCCGCGAGGGTGAGATCCCGGTATTCTGGGCGTGCGGCGTGACTCCGCAGGCAGCTGTTGAGCGTGTGAAACCGCCGCTTGTGATCACACATGCACCGGGCCATATGTTTATTACAAATGTGAAGAATACGGAGTTAAATGATTATCTGGAAACAAAGAGAAAATCTTCCAATTCTTCTATATTAATGATATAATCGTTCTGATATGAAAGTGTTTTCATAAGCGTGCAGACCACGTAGAAATCCGGGGGGAAATACTTCGATGGTCAATGCACGTATGGTCGAAATGGAGGAAAGCAAAATGACAGAAAGACAGCAGTTGATCGTGAAAAACGTAGACGCTTATAAGCAGCTGGTTGCCGATGCAGAGCGTTGGCTTTGGGCACATCCGCAGACTGGTTTTACAGAGTGGGAAGCACATGCGTACATGGCAGAGAAGTTCCAGGAGATGGGCTATGAGCTGACAATGGCAGGTAACATTCCGGGATTTTATACAGATGTAGAAACAGGAAAACCGGGTCCGAAGCTTTGCATTATGGGTGAACTGGATGCACTTGATATCGCGGGACATCCGGAGTCCGTAAATGGTATGAGCCATTGTTGCGGCCACCATGCACAGTGTGCAGCAATGCTTGGTATCGCAGGAGCATTAAAAGAGCCGGGTGCTCTGGACGGTCTGTGTGGAACCATCCGACTGATGATTGTTCCTGCGGAGGAGATGATCCAGTTAGAGTTCCGTGAGAACCTTCGCAAAGAAGGCGTGATCAGTTACATGGGCGGTAAAGTAGAGTTCATGCATCGTGGATTCTTCGATGACATCGACATTGCCATGATGGTACATGGTACAGCAGCAGGCGAGGGTGAACCGTACGATTTCAGATGTGGTATCGGAAACAATGGCTGTATGGCGAAGACAATCCGTTTCAAAGGTAAATCCGCACACGCAGGCGGAGCTCCGCATCTTGGTGTAAATGCACAGTACGCAGCGATGCTTGGTCTCCAGGCATGTAACGATCTCCGTGAGACATTACAGGAAAAAGACACAGTTCGTTTCCACCCGATCATGATGGGCGTGAACTGCGCAGTAAATATTATTCCGGATGAGTGGGAGATCGAGAGCTATGTTCGCGGCAGAACTCTCGAGGCTATGAAGAGAGAAAATAAAAAATTCAACCGTGCATTAGCAGGTGCGGCTCTTGCAATGGGTGCAGGCGTAGAGCTTTGTGACAGACCGGGTTATTCTCCGGAAAATCACGACAAGGCATTTATGGAGCTGGCAGAGCAGTGCTGTAAGGATCTGGTTGGAGAAGAGCGTGTTCGTTTCGATTATAACGGCTGGAGCACAGGTTCTTCTGACTTCGGTGATCTTACATGCGTAATGCCGGGCGTACAGTTCTACGCAGCAGGTGCAGCAGGTGTCGGTCATGGTATTGACTACCAGATCATCAGCGTAGACCGTATCTGTGGAAACTCTGCGAAAGCACAGCTTTTTGTAACAGATGAACTTCTTTCCAACGACGCAGCAAAAGCAAAAGAGATCATCGCAAACTATGAGCCGCAGTTCGGTTCTATCAAGGAGTACCTTGAAGCGATCGATGAACTGACACTTGATAAAGATGCCGTTGTCTATGACGAAAATGGCAACGCAACTATAGATTTCCAGAAGTAAGAAAAGGGGAAAAGAAATGACAGAGAGACAGCAGTTAATTATCAACAACGTGGACGCGCACAAGCAGATGATCGCTGACGCAGAGAGATGGCTCTGGGAGCACCCGCAGACAGGTTACACAGAGTGGGAAGCGAATGCGTACATGGCGGAGAAGTTTCAGGAGATGGGCTATGAGCTGACAATGGCAGGCAACATTCCGGGCTTCTATACAGACGTAGAGACTGGCAAACCGGGTCCGAAGCTCTGTATCATGAGTGAGTTAGATGCTCTTGATATTTCCGCACATCCGGAATCCGTAAATGGTATGACACATTGCTGTGGTCACCATGCACAGGGCGCTGCAATGCTTGGTATCGCAGCAGCATTAAAGGCTCCGGGCGCATTAGACGGTCTTTGCGGTACAATCCGTCTTATGGTAGTTCCGGCAGAAGAGATGATCCAGCTGGCATTCCGTGAGAACCTTCGCAAAGAAGGCGTGATCAGCTACATGGGCGGTAAAGTAGAGTTCATGCACCGCGGATTCTTCGATGGCATTGATCTTGCACTTATGGTGCATGGTACAGCAGCAGGTGAAGGCGAGCCGTTCGATTTCTGTTGCGGTCTCGGCAACAACGGTTGTATGGCGAAGACAATCCGTTTCAAAGGTAAATCCGCACATGCAGGCGGAGCTCCGCATCTTGGAGTAAACGCTCAGTATGCTGCTATGCTTGGTCTTCAGGCATGTAACGATCTCCGTGAAACATTACAGGAGAAAGATACGGTTCGTTTCCATCCGATCATGATGGGCGTAAACTGCGCAGTAAATATCATTCCGGACGAAATGAAGATCGAGAGCTACGTTCGCGGCAGAACTCTTGAGGCAATGAAGAGAGAAAATAAAAAATTCAACCGTGCATTAACAGGTGCAGCTCTGGCTATGGGTGCAGGCGTTGAGCTTTGCGACAGACCGGGTTACTCTCCGGAAGTTCACGACAAGGCATTTATGGAACTGGTTGAGCAGTGCTGTTCCGACCTGGTTGGCAAAGAGCGCGTTGCATTCGATTACCAGGCATGGAGCACAGGTTCCTCTGACTTCGGCGATCTGACATGCGTAATGCCGGGCGTACAGTTCATGGCAGCTGGTTTAACAGGCGTATGCCACGGTATCGATTTCCAGGTTGATGATGTGAACCGTCTCTGCGTGAACGCAGCAAAAGCACAGCTCTTCGTAACAGAAGCACTTCTTGCAGACGATGCAGCAAAGGCAAAAGAGATCATCGCAAACTACAAACCGGAATTCGGTTCCATCAAAGAATATCTTGAGGCGATCCAGGAGCTGGTTCTTGACAAAGACGCAGTTGTTTACGATGAAAACGGAAATGCAACAGTTGATTTCCAGAACTAATCAAAGATAAATATAATATCTGGAAGATGTCAGGTTGACATTTTTGGAGAAATCTGGTATAAAAGGGTGCGGGCAAAAATTATGTCCGCACCCTTTAAAAATCCTTGTTTTTAAAGGAAAACAAAAGGAAAAAGTACGATTTTTCGTTAAAAAAACAGTTGACACACCCGACAGAGTATAATATAATGTATAACTGTGACATCGGTTAAAAATGCTGTAACCAAAGCCCCGGAAGCAGTATTTGATACGATAAAGAAACGATTAAGAGTATATAGTACAATTCAAACAGGAGGAAAATCCATGAAGAGCTTTATGGCTAGTCCGGCAACAATCGAAAGAAAATGGTATGTAGTTGATGCTACAGGATATACATTAGGACGTTTAGCATCTGAGATCGCTAAAGTTTTAAGAGGTAAGAACAAACCGATCTTTACACCTCATATGGATTGCGGTGACTACGTAATCGTAGTAAACGCTTCCAAGATCAAAGTAACAGGTAAGAAATTAGACCAGAAGATCTACTACAACCACTCCGATTATGTTGGCGGTATGAGAGAGACAACATTAAAAGAGATGCTTGCTAAGAAGCCGGAGAAGGTTATCGAGTTAGCAGTTAAAGGTATGCTTCCGAAGGGACCGTTAGGTAGAAGCATGATGACAAAACTTCACGTATATGCTGGTGCTGACCACGAGCAGGCAGCTCAGAAGCCGGAAGTTTTAGAGATCAAATTTTAATCTAGGTCTGGAAGGAGGAAATTACTATGTCTAAATTATATGGAACAGGAAGAAGAAAAAAATCTATCGCTAGAGTATATCTTGTACCGGGTACAGGTAACATCACAATCAACAAGAGAAGCATTGATGAGTACTTTGGTCTTGAGACATTAAAAGTTACAGTTCGTCAGCCGCTTACAGCTACAGAGACACTCGACAAGTTCGATGTTCTTGTAAACGTACACGGTGGTGGTACAACAGGTCAGGCTGGTGCTATCAGACACGGTATCTCCAGAGCTCTGCTTCACGCTGATGCTGAGTTCCGTCCGGTTCTTAAGAAAGCTGGTTTCTTAACAAGAGATCCGCGTATGAAAGAAAGAAAGAAACCGGGTCTCAAAGGTGCTCGTCGCGCTCCGCAGTTCTCCAAACGTTAATCGTTGGGTTCTCAGAGAACCATTCAAAAAGGTTTTTCAAAAGGTCTTTGGAAAGATTACTTTCCAGAGACCTTTTTTTGTCGGATTGTATTTTTGTTAAATTATGTCTTGAAACTGTTTCATTTGTGCTTGCATTTGGATAGAAGATAGGATATTATATTCACGACGCTATTTCAAGTCACAGAAAGGAAATAAAAATGAACACAAAAGACGCAATTTACAGTGTAAAGGAGCTGGGCAAAGGTCAGGTTGTTGTGCTGGGTTTACAGCATATGTTCGCAATGTTTGGTGCTACTGTTTTAGTACCGATCCTTACAGGCCTTGATGTATCCACGACTTTATTGTTTGCAGGCTTAGGTACTCTATTATTCCACTTCATTACAAAAGGAAAAGTACCGGCCTTCTTAGGATCCTCCTTTGCATTTTTAGGTGGATATGGAGCGATTGCTCCACTTTTAGCTGACGGAAGCAGTAATATTGAAATGATTCCGTACGCATGCTTCGGTGTTGCATGTGCAGGTATGATTTACGTGCTGTTCTCTGCACTGATCAAAGTTTTCTCTGCGCAGAAAGTAATGTCTTACTTCCCGCCGATCGTAACAGGTCCGATCATCATTGCAATCGGTCTGACACTTTCCAAGTCTGCGATCGACAGCTGTACAGACAACTGGCTGCTCGCGATCATTGCAATTACAGTAGTAATTATCTGCAATATTTATGGAAAAGGAATGATCAAGATTATTCCGATCTTACTTGGTGTTGTGGCATCCTATGCAGCAGCAGCTTGCATGGGTGAGGTGGATTTTACACCGGTAAAAGAAGCTGCCTGGTTCGGTTTCCCGATCCGTATGGAAATGACAGTGTTTGCACTGTTCGGTGAGAATTTCAATGGAGAAACATTATTCGCTTCTGTCCTGACGATCATGCCGATCGCATTGGCGACAATTGTTGAGCATGTTGGTGATATCTCCGCGATTTCTTCCACAACAGGTATCAACTACATCAAAGAACCGGGTCTTCACAGAACGATGCTTGGTGATGGCCTCGCGACGGTACTCTCCTCTGTATTCGGTGGTCCGGCGAACACAACATATGGCGAGAATACAGGTGTTCTGAACTTATCCAAAGTATATGATCCGGCAGTTGTAAGACTTGCAGCAGTATTTGCAATTATCTTCTCCTTCTGTCCGAAGGTTGCCTCTATCATCCAGGTAATGCCGACGGCAACGGTTGGTGGTATCTCCCTGATCCTTTACGGAATGATCTCCGCAGTTGGTGTTCGTAACGTGGTTGAGAATCAGGTTGATTTTACAAAGTCCCGTAACGTAATCATTGCAGCTCTGATCCTGGTACTTTCCATCGGCGTACACTACAGCAATGCCGGTGCGATCGTATTCCATTTAGGTGAGCTTACAATCAGCCTTTCCGGTCTGGCAGCCGGTGCTCTTGTAGGTATCGTATTAAACGCGATCCTTCCGGAGAAAGATTTTCAGTTTGAGGTTATGTAATTAATATAGCAATATATATTTGTATCTAATAAAAAATCCCGTACATGTCTCGTTTGAGACAGTACGGGTTTTTTATTAAATCTTTATTTAGTACCAAAAATTCTGTCGCCTGCATCGCCGAGACCCGGGCAGATGTAAGCATTTTCGTTGAGCTGTCGATCCAGGTTACCAACGAAGATCTTTACGTCCGGATGAGCTTTGTGAAGCTTTTCAATACCTTCCGGAGCAGCGATCACGCAGAGGAAGGAAATGTCCTTGCCGCCGCGATCTTTGATTAACTTGATCGCATCAACAGCAGAACCGCCGGTAGCGAGCATCGGATCTACGACATAGATTCTTCTCTGCTCGATCGGAGACGGGAGTTTGCAGAAGTATTCGTGCGGCTCAAATGTTTCTTCGTCACGGTACATACCGATATGACCAACTTTTGCAGCCGGCATTAATTTCAGAAGACCGCCTACCATACCAAGGCCTGCTCTTAAGATCGGAACGATCGCCGGCTTTTTACCAGCGATGACCGGGCACATGGCTGTTTCGATCGGAGTTTCAACAGGAACTTCCTCGAGCTCCAGATCTCTTAAGGCTTCATAACCGATGAGCATTGCGATTTCTTCAATGATCGCACGGAACTCGTTTGTTCCTGTCTCTTTGTTACGGATCATAGTAAGTTTATGTTTGATTAACGGATGGTCACAAATCGTGATGTTTTCGATGCCATTATACATAGGATAAACCCTTTCTTAATATAGATTTCTTTATCTCTAGTGTAACTGTTTCAAAAAAAGAATGCAAGAATTCTTTTGAGATTTTCGGTATCATTTTTCACAACCGTTTAATTTGTGTGTTCGGAAACGACTCCACAGGACGCTCTCTCGATCAGTTCTGCGTGCAGCAGCAGCGTACCCATCGGAACGTGATTTAACTGGTTGATCAGGGCACTGAAAGCGCTTTTTCCAAGAGAAGTTCGTTTTTGACGGATGGTGGTTAACGGTGGTGCAGTATATCTGCAAAGAGGAATATCATCGAATCCCATAATGCTGATGTCTTCCGGTACACGCAGGCCAAGCTCCAGACAGTGGATCATGACACTGTGTGCCAGAACGTCGTGGCTGCAAAGAATAGCAGTACATTTGTTTGCTAACAAACGCGGAAGATGGTTGGAAAGACAGATGTTTACATGGAAGTCGGCTCCCATGACACTGTCATCTGCGACAAGGCCGCTTGTCAACATGGTTTTGATAAAAGCATCGTAACGTTTCTGGTAGACCTGTGAATTGAGACCACTGCTGAGATAGCCGATCTTTCGATGGCCCAGAGACTGAAGATAATGGACCGCCATTTCGATACCTTCTTCGTTGTCAATACCGATAGAGGTTACTCTAGGATTCCCTCGGATGTAGTTATCGTAAAGGATCGTAGGAGTTTTGCAGGTGGCAATTTCATTGAGCCACGGTTCGAATAAAGAAAGACCAAGTAAAAAGCCTCCACAGTATCCTTCGCGGATCATGAAATCGTCGTAGTGGCAGTCAAGCTGCATCTGTCTGGTCAGTGGGATCACATCCACTAAAAAACCGGCAGGTTCGGCAGCGATTCGGAAGCCGGAAACCATGTCGTAACCAAAATCTTCTGGTTTTGTATATTCCATATTAATGACAAACAAGGCAAGCTTCTTTGACGGCGCATTGCGTGGCGCACGGAAATAGCCAAGTTTGACAGCTGTTTCAAGAACAGATTGTTTCGTTTTCTGACTGACATCTTTTGCACCGTTTAATGCTTTAGAAACGGTACCTTTGGAAACGCCCAGTTCCCGTGCAATATCATCTAATGTAGCCATAATACTTCCCCCTAATATGTAGCTAAAACATTTCCCCTGATAATTCATTATAGCATACAATGTTTTTATAAGCAAATACATGTTATGAAAAAGTTTCGAGGAGTTTCGGTGCGAGGGAAGAGTACATTTTTAGTATGGAAAAATTGCTGAATTTATGGTAAAATTGTTGAGCAATCTGATGAAAAAGAGTGGATTGTTTCACATGTATTGACGAAAATACAGAATAGCAATATAGTTGATATCAACAAAACTTTACGAAAACTCCCTGTTGCGGAAATGGTAACCGGACAGAGGGCTGCCCCGGTGTGGGGAGAAGGAGGAAAAACGATGCGCTTTCTTTATGGAAAACAGGATATGCGTTCGCTGACAAGAGCACAGGAGAATTTATTTCTGCTGACCAATGGTCTTGGAGGCTATGTGTCTGTCACATCTGCTTTTTCCGTACCGCGCTGTGACCAGGGTATTCTCGTTGCAGCGGTAAAAGCTCCGAATGAGCGAATTGTGATGATTCACCGAATGAGTGAGACTTTAAAGATCGGTGAAAAAGAAGTATTCCTTTCTACGCAGGAATTTGCAGGAAGAACAGCAGCGGAAGACGGTTATCGTCATCTGGCAGCGTTCTCCTTTGAATATGCACCATCCTGGACTTATCAGGTATCTGGTGTTCAGGTGACGAGACAGTTGGCGATGCAGTTTGAGAAAAATGCTGCCGCTGTTCTCTATTCCATTGAAAATCGCTCTCAGGAACCTTGTACATTATCGGTAGAACCGTTTTTAAAGTTCTTGCCGAAAGAGCAGGCAATGGAGACAAAAAAGAAATTTACCTATAAAAATGGAATGATTTCTGACGGAACATATACGTTATATGTAAAGACGGATGGGGAGACAGAGAAGACAAGACTTCGTACTCAGACTCTGGCATATCCGGAAGACGCAAAGGATGGACGTCCGGGCAAAGGCATTGCGGTGTCCTGCTGTAAACTTACGAAGACGGTTCAGCCGGGCGAAACTCTTCAGATGGAAGTGGTATTCTCCATGGAAGAAGATGCTATGTCAGGTAAGGAGATGCTGGAGGCGCAGATCGTACGATTGAAGGATCTTCAGGAAAAATGCAAGTTTGCGGATCCAATTGCAAAGCAGCTGGTAATGAGTGCAGATGCATATATTGCAAGGAGAGATTCTACAGATGGTAAGACGATCCTTGCAGGATATCCGCTGTTCAGTGACTGGGGAAGAGATACGATGATCGCCCTTTCTGGATGTACACTGGCGACTGGTCGTTACGAGGATGCGAAGAGTATTCTCCGTACATTCCTTGCGTATGAGAAGGATGGTCTGGTGCCGAACCTGTTCCCGGAAGGTGCCCAGCAGCCTATGTACAACACAGTTGACGCAGCACTTCTGCTGATCGATTGTGTATGGCAGTATGTGAGCCGTACCGGAGACATGGACTTCGTGAAAGAAGCATGGCCGGTGATGGAGCGCATTGTTGTAAACTATAAAAAAGGAACCCATCATTCTATTGGAATGGATAAAGACGGTCTGATCTTTGCAGGAGGCGGTCTTGATCAGGTAACGTGGATGGATGTTTGCGTACAGGGAATCCTTCCGACACCCCGTCATGGAAAACCGGTCGAGATCAATGCATACTGGTACAATGCTTTGCGTATTATGGACCATCTGGCAGTTCAGATGGGGCTGGACGGAGCAGAATATCGTGTGCTTGCAGATCAGGTAAAAGAGTCATTTGTAAAAGCATTTTATATAGAGGAGAAAGGTTATCTGCGCGACGTGATTTCCGGTACAAAGGCAGACGAGCAGCTGCGCTGCAATCAGATCTGGGCAGTATCCATGCCGTTCACGATGCTTTCTCCGGAGCAGGAGCGCAGTGTCGTAGATATGGTTTACCGTCACTTACATACACCGTGTGGTCTGAGAACCCTCAGTCCGGAGGATCCGGAGTATCATCCGAATTATGGAGGAGCCCAGTATGACCGTGATATGGCTTACCATCAGGGAACAACCTGGGTATTCCCGATGGGCGCTTATTATCTGGCGTATCTGAAAGTGAACGGAAACTCCAAGGAAGCAGCTGCATATGTGAAAGAGCAGCTGAGTGCCATGGAGCCGATGATGCGTGAAGGATGTGTAGGACAGCTTCCGGAAATCTATGAGGGCGATTTTCCGACAGAGAGCAAGGGCTGCTTTGCACAGGCATGGAGCGTAGGAGAGATTCTTCGCGTATACGAAGCGATCAATGAAATTGAAAAATAAGACAGATGAACTATAACAATATCGAAGGGAGTACCAAACATGAAAAGAAATGCAGGCGTTT
Source organism: Pilosibacter sp. (assembly GCA_045637605.1). Classification (GTDB taxonomy): domain Bacteria; phylum Bacillota; class Clostridia; order Lachnospirales; family Lachnospiraceae; genus Pilosibacter. Next base: position 1,234 of record JAZTZT010000104.1, on the reverse strand, counting down.
TACTTTCTATTACAAGCCTTCCGTCCAAGTACGGTATCGGGTGTTTTGACCAGGCAGCATATGATTTCGTAGACTGGTTAGAAAAGGCAGGTCAGAAATACTGGCAGATTCTTCCGTTAGGTTCTACAAGTCACAGTGGAGCATTCGATTCTCCATATCAGGCATATTCTGCATTCGCAGGAAGCCCGTATTTCATCAGCCTGGATGCACTGGCAGAAGAAGGTGTGCTGACAGCAGAAGAGTGTGCGGAGGCTGAATTTGGCGATAACGAGGAGAAGATTGATTATGATCTTCTTTATAAGAACCGTCTTCCGCTTCTACATAAAGCGTACGAGCGCAGCAACATCAGTCAGAATGAAGAGTTTGTGAAGTTTACACAGGACAACTTCTGGTGGTTGGATGATTATGCCCTGTTTATGGCAGTAAGAGAGTTCTTTGAGGGCAAGGGCTGGACTCAGTGGCCGGAAGACATTCGTATGCACTATGGTTTTGCGCTGGATTATTATCGTGAAAAACTGTACTTTGAAGTTGAATTCCAGAAATACATGCAGTTCGAGTTCTACGAGCAGTGGAGTGCATTAAAGAAATATGCAAACGACAAACATATCGAGATTGTAGGCGATATTCCGATCTATGTGTCTCCGGACGGCTCTGATGTATGGGCGAGCCCGGAACTGTTCCAGTTAAATGAAAATAATGAGATGGTAAATATCGCAGGCTGTCCGCCGGATAGTTTCTCCGCAGACGGCCAGGTTTGGGGCAATCCGCTCTACAACTGGGATTATCATAAAAAGACAAACTACCATTGGTGGGTAACAAGACTCTGGTACAGCTTCAAATTATATGATGTGGTTCGTATCGACCATTTCAGAGGTTTTGATCAGTACTTCTCCATCCCGGCAAGTACAGGAAAGGCGCTTGATGGTCACTGGGAAGATGGTCCGGGTATGGATCTGTTCAACACTCTGACAAGAGAGCTTGGAGAGAGAAAATTCATCGCAGAGGACCTTGGCCTTATGACAGAAGGCGTTCGCCAGCTTGTTAAGGATAGTGGATTCCCGAATATGAAGGTTCTTCAGTTCGCATTCGACTCCGCTGACATCGGCGGTTCCAATGAGTACCTGCCGCATAACTACATCAACAACTGTGTTGTATACACAGGAACCCATGACAATGAGACCATTTACGGCTGGTTTGCAGGTCTGGATGAAAAGGAACAGGCTCATATCAGAGA
>JAZTZT010000103.1:0-10596 GCA_045637605.1 Pilosibacter sp. | reverse complement strand
TGCATACTTTCTTTATCTGCTTTTCTGTCGCCCATGGAAATACTTCTTTCACGCGATCAAAAATTCTCTTCTTGGAAATTTCCGGATTCTCTTTGTAGGCGGCTGTCACAGCGTCATATCCCCAAATCTGCTCCGGCATACGATAAACAGCGCTCGCCCAGCCGTACTCCCGGCCTTTTATATTTTTCTTACAGCGAAAATCTTTTACTGCCAGATACGTCTGCATCTGCAACTCTGTCACGATGCCCGGAAAATTTTTCTCTCCGCCTTTTCCAAAACCGGCTTGTTCTTTTAGCTCGTAGGAGAATAGCTCCTCATGGTTCAAGAACTGGTCCATAACCTTCTTGCTGCGGATGCTGGCCAATCCGTCGTCATATCTGGCGTCGAAATCATATCCGTCGCGGCGATAATTTACAAAATACGGAAGCCATTCCAAAGAAATAAAGCCTGCTTTTTTGTCGAAAAATTTACCATACGCGACTCTTCCGCTTCTGGCGATGATCGCACGCCACTCCCACGGATCCTGTTCCGGATCACCGCTCCACCAGCCATTTGGCCACGTGTGTTCCTCCACAGAGAATCCCTCTATCTCATTTTTAAATAATGGAAGGAATCCAACTTCATTGATGTAATTGATCAATTCTTCCGCTGAGCGGATACGAAGTGGATTGTCCCACTCCAGACCGTGCATGATCCATTCTCCATTTTCTGCGCCCATGATCTCGCCTCCGTGACATGTATATGTTCCATCATACCATATTGCACATGGATTTCATAGTGTTCACACAAGAAAACAAACCACCAGGCGGATGTGCGATCATCACACTGCCTGATGGTTTTCTATTTTTGCACTATTAGTCCATCTTTAATGTCTGTCGGATAAATTCCTCGATCATTGCTTTTGACTCCGGAGCCACGATGGAACCGATCGCCTCGCCATTTTGGTACATTACTAATGTCGGGATCACTTCGATTTCTTCCTGATCTGTAAGTAACGCTTCCTCATCAATATTCACCTTTGTTGCGATCAAGGATTCTGCATAACCGTCAGCAAGTTTCTCATACGCCTGTTCAATACGTCTGCAGTACCCACACCACGGTGCCCAGTAGTCCACGAGAATCGGTTTCTCACCTTGAATCATTTCCTCAAATTGATTTCTATTGATATTCATAGCAGCCATAACTGACAGCTCCTTTCTCTTTCTAAATTTGTTCTGTTCTATGGCTATAATATAACGGAAAATGAGGAAAATTTCCGTGATGATGTCACAAAAAAGAAGCTGCAGCCTGCGCCACAGCTTCCATATTATTTACATCTTCGTTCCGATATTATCCTCAAACTCCCGGATTTTCTCGATCACTACATCCACAGTCGCATTGTTTGTCACATAGCCCTCCAGTGACTTAGCTTTTGCTTTCAGCATCGCAGACTTCGGATATGTGAATACCCACGCACGTCCTTTTCCGTTTCTGGCCTCCTGGACCAGGTTGGCGATAGAGGAATTTCCATCGAATGCAAAGAGTACGCAGTTACGGCGCTCGAAGATCTCGTAGTTGAAAGATTTGTAAATTCCCATTTCCTGAGATTCTGTGGAGATGCGGATTCCTTTCAAGTTGGCACGCTGCAGTTTTTTCATCTGCTTCTGGTCCATCAAGGACGGGATGATCGCATAAATGTCGAATCCCGGATTATGCTCCACGATATATTTTTCATGACCAGCCAGTTTGTGACCGACTACGAAGAATACTTTCTGAGGGTCCAGATGATCTAAAAGTGCCTGGAGAACATTCTTATCATTCTCGCTCAGTTTCGGATATTTGCTTCCGCTTGTAAAACTTCCTCCGGCAATGATAACCGGATATTTGTCCCACGGGAGTTCCTTCACACTCTCTTTGAATACCGGATAAGACGGACGTTTGTTGATCTCAAACTTCACATCGCGGATATCGTCAAATTCTTTCTTGAATTCATCGGTATAATACTGACGAACCGTACGACCGGATAACGCCTCTGCAAACGCTTGAGATTTTAAACGGAAATTCTGATTCTGTCGCTCAATAATTTCCTTCTCTACCATCTGCATTTTATGGAATTCTTTATCGGAAATCTTCAGGAAATTGGACAGCGCCAGCTGTTCATCAATGCTGTCGGTTCCATAAAGACCATAGCCATCTGTTCCCATGACGCAGAAAATTTCATTCTGCAGATAACTCTTTAACGGGTGTTTGTTCAGTTCAATCAGGTTATTGAGTCGCACGTTGCTGGTCAGCTGGAATTCCAGAACAATATCGTGTTCTTTGATCTTTGCCAGCAATTCTTTTCCCTGTTTGGTGGTCAGCTTCGCACAGTACAGACCGTGACCGATGCGCATATACGGGAATCTCTGTCCCGGAAGCAGGGATTCTTCCACCAAAGCGATGGCCTTCGCCATATTACTCTTCAGAGAATCATTTTCTCCCGCGTGAACACGAATAGTCCAGTTTTTGTCCTCGCTGGCGATCTTGGTTACGATTTCTTTGATGACACCTTTTAATTCCGCGATATCATTGATCTCTTCGCCAACAAAGTCACTTCCCACCACATATGGATCCTTGCAGACAACCTTCAGAGCCTGAACTGCTTCCGTCAGGTAGTTTCCGGACGTAATATTGTTCTTTACAAGGGTCAGCGGGATTCTTCGGATTGCAGCAAGGAAACGGATATCCACTCCGGTCTCTTTTTTGACCAGTGGCATGATGTGGTGGATCTGTTCCAACATACGGACGGCTGACGCATCCTTTTTTACCAGTGTTGTATCACTGATCTCCACATATTTAATGTGACGCTTCTGGTATTCGCGGCCAATCCAAAGCAGCGTATCCTCGTAAAATGTGATATTCGCAAAATCCTCGTCTTCCAGATCCATCAGCATCTGGCTCAGGTAACGACGAATGTCGTGATCTTCAATCTTCCAGGTATTGCTCAGCTGGATCTTATAATCTGCTTCCACGCCTTTGGTGAATACATAACGGTAAAGGTACAGTTTTTCAAGATTCGTAAACACGGCCTGAGAATCCTTCAGCAAACACAGAGATTTACGGATCTTGTTGATATTTTCCGTGGAATGCTCGGTGTTGTGCAAGATCAGGTCCGCAAAGTTAATGTAAGTATGATCATCAATCCGACGGTCACGATATTTTCCGGCTAATCCTTCCAGATCCAGTGTCGGAATGACTGCTTCTCTCTGCTGGTTTATGAACAGTTCCTGCTCCGGAGACAACTCCAGACGAAGCTTCTTAATATAATACAGCGGATAACGGATCTGGTGCTTGATCGCCAGAGCAATTAAAATATCTGCGCTTAGATTCGCATTTCCGTGCGTGTGCAGGTCTGTAGACAGCTTAACATCCTCCGGAACATAAGATTTCACCATGGTCTCGCGGAAGGAATATTGGTAATCCTTCGTCTGGCTCATCAGCGTCTTTGCAATCGCCGGGATCACAGAATTGACTTCAATCTTTCCGTCCGGGTAAATGTTGGCCAGTTTCGTTCCATTTAAACGGAAAATATAAACTCTCTGACCATCACCCTTGATATAGCATGGCACCTCGCCCACAATTGCCTGCTTTCCGTCGCGCTCCACCGTTTCCTGACCTGCGGTTGCTGCCAGATTTCGGATCAGGTTCTTGGATTGATGGTTCATGGCATAGATCGTATAACCCAGAACCGAACCCTCCATATCTAAATGGACTACGATATCTTTTTCTTTATCTAAATAGAATTTTCCAAAATAGCTCATATGACCACCTACTTTTTCTAACTCTCTTTGTTTGCAGTTTCTTTTACAAATACATATGTAGTATCATCCGACCGTTCTTCTGAATAGCGATAGTCCAGTCGGGCAAATGCCTTTATCGCTTCCACATCTTCAATCTGATGCTCTGCCATAAAACGTACCATCTCGCCACGGGCCATTTTGCACATGGTTCCTTTTTCAATGATCTTTCCGTCTTTTTCTTCACCGAACACACAGGTGATCATGCGAACATGATTCGGAAGATGTTTGGAAACGCAGATACTGTACTCTTTGGATGCCAGATTGACGATACAGTCCGATTCTGCAAATAAATGCTCCGCCAATCGACTTCCCCAGTACGCATACAAATCTTTCGCGCCTTCTATTTTCAGTTTCGCCTGCATTTCCAGACGATACGGAACCACTCCATCCAGTGGTTTTAAGATCCCATAAAATCCTGATAAGATGCGCAAATGCTCTTGCACATAGTCAAGGGATTCGCTGGTAAATACACTGGGAGCCATATACTGATACTGAATTCCCTCATAAGCCAGGATCGCAGGTGTCAGAGTCCTGCGAAGATCCATGTGACGAAGACGCTCTACATTTTGCTCTGCAATCTGGTCATTACATTTCCAGAGTTTTTTCAACTCTTCATAAGACATTGTCTGCAGTTTTCCACAGATCTTCTCGGTATCTTCCAGAAAAGCCGGAAATTCCTGCCACAGGATACTGTCTGTATTTACATTCATTTTTTTCGCCGGAGATATTATGATCCTCATACTGCCACCTCAAATATCATGATCCGCTCTCGCGGATTCTCTCCATCAAACAAGTCTCTGCAGTCAATTTCATCCAGAAAAGCCAATTCGTCCACTGTCATCAAATAAGAAATGTATTCATCCGACGGATAGTAGAAAAATAATAATAGTTCTCTTGGCTCTTCATAGTAGGATTCCATCACACGTCCGATGACGCTTCGCAGGATTTCCACGGAAAAGGGATTGAAGAAATAAAAACGGTCGGCTTCACGCGGAACCTGGTAAGTTTCTGCATTTTCCATTAAAAATGTCGTGCGCCCGGAGGATGCTGCGGTTTTCTGATTTTCTACCGCTGTCTGGTAGATCCGGTCATCGTATTCGATACCGATGGAACGGCAGCGAGTCTGATATGATAAGAAGAAATCCACACGCCCTTTTCCGCAGCCGTAGTCCACGAGTGTATTCTTTTTTCCGATATATCCTGCGTTTGACAGACTTTCTAAAACCGAATAAGGTGTCGGTTCATATGGATAACGATACTGATCCGCTCGAGAATCATCACGACCGGAAGTCTTGATCCGAAGCAGTTTGTCCCATTTTGTCTCGTTGTTGTTCATGGATTCCTCCTTGTGATTTTCTCCTTATGGTTTATCTTTCATTCTCTCACAGTTCCGCCATAGTGTCAACTCTGCGAGCAACGATTTCTCATGGCTTTTCCGGAACTTTTTTCCACGCAGACTTGAAACTGATTTTATATTATGTTAAAATATTTCATTACTCTTAAAACATTTCTGTTTCCGAAAGGAGAATGCGATCCATGAACTGGAATGAATTATTATCCGAAGAACGTTTTGTTGAACATACAAATGAAGACTGTACTCCGTACCGCAACGATTACGACACGATCATCTGCAGTACTTTATTCCGCCGCCTGCAGGATAAAGCCCAGGTTTTCCCGTTGGACGACGATGATTACGTAAGAACTCGACTGACGCATTCTCTGGAAGTTTCTGCCATTGGAAAAAAACTTGGCGAATGCGCATTTGCAAAAGTGAAAGCTGCAGGACTTGATCTATGGTTCGAAGAACATCTGGAAAAAGAGTTTTCCGACGTACTGCTCTGCGCAGGTCTGATCCATGATATTGGTAACCCACCTTTCGGTCATTTTGGTGAGTATGCGATTCGCGAGTGGTTCCAGAAACACCTTGGCGAGATGAAGTTAAACGGAACACCGATCACAGAGATTTTATCTGACTGGCAGCTGCAGGACCTTTGCACATTTGAGGGCAATGCACAGTCCATCCGCTTGTTATCGAAAACACCGTATCTTGGAACGATGAATGGATTCAATCTTTCTTATCCGGTTCTCGGTTCCATTATGAAATATCCAATTTCTTCTGAAAAGCTGGCGATCGCCAAACGTGAGGCTGCTTCAGGTATTGCTTCCGCTCCACTTTATAAGAAGATTGGTTATAATTTTTCCGAGCGAGAGCTATTCGATACGCTAAATGAAAAGACCGGTATGAACGGTCACAGACATCCGCTCTCCTTCCTTTTGGAAGCTGCTGACGATATCGCCTACCGCACTTCCGATGTGGAAGATTCCATGGTAAAAAAAGTGCTCGGGATTACTCAGATCTTCGAAGCGCTGGAAATGTATTGGAGTGAAATGAACGTTTCTGATCCGAGGCTTTCCGATGAAGTTGCATCCTGTATACAGAAGTTAAAAGAACTGTATCAGATCGAGATCGAGAAAAAGACCAGAAAACCGGAACTTGCTGCAGTTCAGCGTTGGAATCAGTTCCTTCAGGGTCGGATGATCCAGGACGCGACCGATTCCTTTGTCCGCCATTATCATGCTCTCATGAAGGGGGAATTCTATGGCGATCTCTTTGACGATACTTGCTCCGGACATGTGATCATGGCAATTTCCAGACTCAGTGAACAATGGATCTATACCAGTTCCTTAAAGATCAAGACGGAGCTGTACGGCCGCAGAGTCATTGATTCTCTGTTAGGTCAGTTTATGCCTGCTGCGATCAAATACGATACTGAGGAGAATATGACCTTCATCGAATGTCGCATCATCGACACGGTATCGGATTTCTACAAGTCCATGTACCGCACAGAATCCGAAGAAAAGTCAGAAGCAGAAAAACTGTATCTGCGTATTTTGATGATCACGGATTTCATCAGCGGTATGACTGACAATTACGCGAAAAGACTATATCAGGAGTTATTTGCATAAGCCAGATACGAAAAGGGTGCCCAGTTGAGCACCCTTTCGCTTATTTGTTCATTTCTGCATATTCTTTTAAAGCTTTCAGAGCTTCTCCGCCCATCGGAAGAATGATGATAATGTTAAAGATTGTCATAAGTCCGACTCCGATGTCACCCAGATCCCAGACAAATGTATACTTGGCAAGTCCACCGATAAACAGCATGACAAGCGCCAGCACTTTGTAAGCCGTCTGCCATTTCATGTTATCTCCAAAGAGAAATGCCACGTTCGGTCTCGCATAGTACAAGATTCCGAGGAAAGTGGAGAAACTGAACAGCCACAGTGCGATCGCGATAAAGATCACACCAATTTGTCCAAAATGATGATTCATTGCAGTCTGAAGGAGTGCCATACCACTGAGTCCGCTGAGCATTTCTTCCGGTACCAGAAGCATCAGCATCGCTGTACATGTACAGATCACGATGGTATCGATCAGAACACCAAGAGCCTGGAATAAACCGGATTTTGCAGGATGAGATACATCCGCCGCCGCTGCTGCACATGGTGCAGAACCGGAACCGGCTTCGTTCGAAAACAGACCACGTTTCACACCATTCATAAGAACGGCCCCGAAACCGCCTGCTGCCACCTGACGAATACCAAATGCTTCATCAATAATTCTCTTAAATACGCTCGGAAGAAGATCAAGGTTCATTCCGATTACTACCACAGTCATTACAAAATAGAATGCCGCCATGATCGGAACCAGAATGTCGAGAACCTTCACAGTTGCATGTTTTCGCAGTACGATCACTGCTGCCAGCGCCACAAAGAGTACGGTAGATACCATAGGCGGAATTTCAAATGCATTGTAAAATGCTTCTGATACGGAGTTGCTGACGATCTGGCTGATGCCACACCAGCAAAGAAGGCCGGACAGTGCAAATAAGATTGCGATGATACTTGTATTTCTTCCCGTTTTTGCTTTCACGAAATCACGAATATAATGAGCCGGACCTCCGCGGAAACCACCGTAGAGTGGATCTTTCTCTCTATGTAACTGCGCAAGAGTCGCTTCAATAAACGCTGTGGAAGAACCGATCAATGCAGTCACCCACATCCAGAACACCGCGCCTGCACCACCTGCAGAAACGGCTGCTACAACACCGATCAGGTTTCCTGTTCCGACACGAGTCGCTGTTGCTACGATCAGTGTCTGCATACCGGACACGGAACCACTCTCTTTGTTCTTGCTGCCTTTATTTTCTTTCTCCAACGCAATTCGGATCATTTCCGGGAACATGCGGATCGGAAGGAATTTCGTGCGGATCGTAAAATAGATTCCCGTTGGAATAAGTAACAATACCATCAATGAAAATCCTGCTGTATCTCCATTTGGCAACGTTATAGAAAACAGGTCACCCCATAATAGTCCACAAAGTTTTGAAATAAATGTTGTAAAAGAATCTGCCATATTTGTTTTCTCCTTGACTTTACTGCTTTAAAGTATATAATAAATGTATACATTTGTCTAATTTATGGTTTCTATATTATTTATTAATAATTTAAATGGAGTTAGTTATGTACTTACGAAATTTACAGACATTCGTTCAAGTTGCAGAAACCGGAAGTTTCACGGAAGCCGGAGAAACGCTTGGATACTCGCAGCCGACGATTTCATTTCAGATCAAAAAATTGGAACAGGAGCTGGGCGTCCAACTGTTCGAACGCATCGGCCACAACGTCAGCCTAACTATCGACGGACAAAAAGCACTCTCCTACGCCCAACAGATCTGTCATCTGTCGCAAGAAATGCTGCAAGCTTCCGAATCCGACTGTGAGATCAGCGGAACTGTGCGTCTGGCCATGGCCGATTCCCTATGCAGCCCTTTGATCGTAAAACAGTTTTCGGATTTTCGATCCAAATATCCGAATGTATCTCTGCTAGTCACAACCGCGGGAACCGGAGATTTGTTCCGTATGCTGGATCACAATGACGCAGACGTGGTCTGTACACTGGATGCACATATCTACAATACTTCCTATGTGATCTCTGCGGAAGAAATGGTCGGGGCACATATCATCTGTTCCGTACATCATCCTTTGGCTGCCCAACAGTCTGTTTCTGTAAAATCACTTTTAGATCATTCTTTTTTAATGACTGAAAAAGGAATGAGCTACCGACGTCTTTTCGATGAGTTTCTGGCACTTCACTCTCTGGAAATTCATCCGATCCTGGAGATGGGCAACGCAGATTTGATCTGTCAGCTGGTGGCTGAAAACACAGGAATCTCGTTTCTTCCGGATTATGTTACAGAAAATCTGGTTCAATCCGGGCAGATCGTGCGATTGGAGATCGAAGACTTCTCCTGTGATCTCTGGGGACAGCTTATTTACCGAAAAGATAAATGGCTCTCCGCTCCGGTTCAAGCCGTGGTGAATTATTTTTCCCATCACGCACCCGGATTTTTACAAGGAAAATAAATTGGAGGTTTTTATATGACAAACTTATTACAGGCAACCAAAGATCTGCATCCGCAGGTCATCCAATGGCGCAGACATTTCCACAAACACGCAGAGCTTTCCTTCTGTGAATTTGAAACTTCGGATTTCATCGAAGCGCAGTTAAAATCCTTTGGAAATGTAGAAATATCCCGCCCGACAAAAACTGGTGTGATCGGTAAGATCTATGGTGCAAAACCAGGGCCGACCATCGCATTCCGCGCGGATATTGATGCTCTTCCTATGACGGAAGTGAATGACCTTCCTTATGCCTCTGTCAACAACGGGGCTATGCACTCCTGCGGTCACGACGGACATGCAGCAATCCTTTTAGGACTTGCCAAAATGGTTTCCGAACGTGTGAATGTTCTGTGCGGAACCGTTGTCTGCATTTTCCAGCATGCAGAGGAACTTCCACCGGGAGGTGCTGCTGAAATGGTAGCAGCCGGAGTCATGGAAGGTATCAATGAAATCTACGGTCTGCATCTTTCTTCCAACTATCCGATCGGCAAATTCGGTGTGGTAAACGGTGCTCTGACTTCTGCGACTGACAGCTTTGACGTGCGCGTGATTGGAAAGGGTGGCCATTCTTCACTTCCGGAGCAGTGTGTCGATCCGATCGTTATGGCAGCTCAAATTGTACTGGGTCTTCAGAATATTGCTGCACGTCGAATCAGTGCATATGAAACAGCTGTACTGTCCGTCTGCCAGATTAGCGGCGGCGATGCGTACAACATTATTCCGGGCGAAGTGTTGCTCCGCGGTTCTGTGAGAACCTTCTCTAAGGAGCTCCGCAATCGTATCCCGGACATGATTTCTGAAATTTCCAACGGTATTGCAGCAAGCATGGGCGGTTCCTGCGAAGTGACTTATACAAGAGGCTATGATTCTGTTATCAATGACGTGGAATTAACCAACGGAGCACGAGCTGCTATTTCCGACTATTTCGGTCCGGAGGCAGTTCTGGAAATCCAGCCGGTTATGCCTGGTGAGGACTTCTCTGCATTTACAGAAGCCGGCTGCCCGGGCACATTCATCGAGATCGGAACAAGAAATCCTGAGAAAGGAACAGACCGCCCACATCACAATCCGGCTTATCTGATGGATGAAGATGGTCTGTATTATGGACTTGGATTGTTTGCGGGGATTGTAGAGAAGAAGATGATGTAAGAAGGATAAATCATGCTTCATAACATGTGTATTTAATTGAGGAAATGTTTTTAAAAGAGCATTTCCTCTTTTTGTTCATTCCCATATGCAGTATTTAGGTTTAGAAAAATAAAAAAGTATCTGATAGAAAATCCCGTACATATCTCAAATGATAGGCTGGACGACT
>JAZTZT010000102.1:0-7310 GCA_045637605.1 Pilosibacter sp. | reverse complement strand
AACAAAAAAATCGTAGACATTTACTCATACATGCCGGTACTTCAGGATCTCCTCTCACAGGGGAGGGAGGTTTCCATGACCATCACCGGCAACAGCATGTCTCCATTTTTAATTCACGGGCGTGACGAAATCCTCGTTTCGCCGCCATCAGGCCCGTGGAAAAAAGGGGACATGGCATTTTTTCAAAGAACAAATGGGAAGTACATCATGCACCGCATCTGTCGTGTGGAGAAAAACGGCGATTGCTTTTTCGTAGGAGATGCCCAGCAATTGATCGAAGGCCCCATCAAGCCTTCACAGATTTTTGGAAAGATTACATCGGTGAAGAGAAAAGGCAAGTGGATTGGTCCGGGAAATTTCTGGTGGGAATTTTTTGAACATATCTGGTTAAATATGATTCCCCTGCGCCCGGTATGCAGGATTCTTTATACAAAACTATGGTATTACAGATAGCTTTGTGATATAATATATCGCTATGAATATGGAGTGATAACTATGAAGAGATTTAGAAAAATTTGGTTAGGAATTGTGATCTTTTTTACGGTACTGTTTATCGGCTATCGTTTATTGGAAGCAGTCAAGGCTGATTCATCGGGTCCGGTCATTTCCGGTGGAGGCGACAGACTGGAAGTCAGCATTCATGACGGAGAAGAAATTCTTTTGGGAGGAATCACAGCTACGGATAAAAAAGACGGAGATGTCACGGATTCGATCATTGTAGAGAAAATTTCTAATTTTTATGATGAAAATGTACGAACAGTGACCTATGCAGCCTTTGATTCGGACAATCATATCAGCAAGGTGGAAAGAGAGATTGTATATACAGATTATAACAGTCCTCGTTTTGAACTGACAGGGTCGCTGCGTTTCCGAGCGGGAGAAGCAGTCAATGTGGATAAGATTGTAACTGCAAAAGATTGTCTTGACGGAGACATTTCCAATAAGGTGAAGATCCTTACAGATACAACCATTAATACACGAGTGACAGGTTTTTACCGTGTCGTATATGAAGTAACCAACAGTGCGGGAGACAATGTAAAACTGCCGATTGATATTGAGATCTATGAGCCTTATAACAATGAAGTGGAATTAAATCTGGATCGTTACCTTGTATACTACGAGGGAAGTCCGATTGATTTTAAAGATTTCCTGGTGAGTGTGCGCAGGGGAAATCTGGAATATGCTTTTGAAGGTGTGGATTTGATGGATTCTTCGGGAGAGGAACCTCTGGAAGAAGAATCTGTGGAAGATCCTCAGGATGAAGCCGGAGACGAAACAGAAGAGGGACAGGATGCCCAGGAGAATACATCTACGGTGATTCCGAAAAGTCGTGTCAGAGTGGAATCAGAAGTTGACACCTCAAAGCCGGGTGTTTATCCGGTATATTATTATTATACTCATGATAACGGCAATTATACGTCAGAAGCAAAAGAAGTGATTTATGTGGTTGTAGAATAACCCGGGAGGAAGAAAATGCAGGAAAACAGCCAGAATATTGTGCAGAATAATGAGCTGCCGATTGATGTTTACAGCATCATCAGAGCTTTATTAAAAGACTGGTGGATGATCTTGACAGCAGGGCTGCTTGGCGCAATGATTGCGTACTTTATGGTAGGCAATGCGTATACACCGACCTATACAAGCAGCATGACGTTCATCGTATCTTCCAAAGGCTCTACAAGCAATCTTTCCGATTTGACGGCAGCCAATGAGATGGCGGAAACCTTCGGTGAAGTTTTAAACAGCCGTCTGCTAAAGAAAAAGGTTCAGCAGGAATTGAACCTGGGGTATCTTCCGGGAACAATCTCCACATCGGTGGTGGAAGGGACGAATCTGATGACCTTAAAGGTCAGTGCGCCATCACCGGAACATGCGTTTAAGATTATGAAGTCGGTGCTGAACAACTATTCGGAGATTACAGATTATGTTTTAAGCAATGTAGTGCTGGATGTATTGGAAGCGCCACAGGTGCCGTTGTTACCGTCTAATCCGGTATCCGCCAGAGAAATGATGAGAAAATATGCTGTGATTGGCATGGGTTTGATGATGGCATTGCTGGCATTGATCGATTATCTGAAAGATGATATTAAAAATGAAAAAGAAGTAGAACAGAAGCTGGATGCAAAATTGTTTGGTACCGTTTATCATGAAGTGAAAAACAAAACACTTCGTGGAAAGATTCGAAAGATTAAAAAAGGTCTTTTGGTGACGGATCCTACCTGCAGCTTTATGTTCGTGGAAAATTATAAAAAGCTTCGTACAAAGCTGATGTATAAGACAAAACAGGAAAGAGGAAAGGTAATCCTTGTAACCAGTGTTATGGAAAACGAAGGAAAATCTACCGTTGCTGCCAATATTGCTTTAACATTAGCGCAGAAAGACGAAAAAGTCGTGCTAATAGACGGAGATATGCGTCGTCCGGCAATTTATAAAATCCTGGAGAAGAAGCTGAAAAAGGAACAGGAAATTGGGGAATATTTAAACGGAAATATTCCTATTGACGATATTATTCATTATGACAAAGAGAACGGATTATATCTGCTGATTGGAAGCAAGCATTATTCCAACTCTACAGAAATGGTATCCGGTGAGCGCATGAGAATGTTGATCAAGGCTGTTCAAAAGCTTGCAGGATACATTGTAATCGACTCTCCGCCGACTTCATTGATGGCGGATGCGGAAGTTTTGGCAGAATATGCAGATGTTTCTCTTCTGGTGGTACGTCAGGGAATGGCAAGTGCAAGAAGCATTAATGATACCATTGATATTCTGGATGGAGGACATTCCGAGCTTCTTGGATGTGTTTATAATGATGTGAAAACAGGAGTATTTTCCGGAAAGCGTGTGTTTGGCGGCTATGGCTATGGTGGTTACAAATACGGTTATGGCGGTTATGGTGGCTATGGCTACGGAAAAAGTTCTCGTAAGCATTATGTGAAACCAGTGCCGGAAACACCGGTGGAAGAACTGGAACTGCATGAGGAGTAAGCATGAACGAACAGGTAGAAAAAATTGATCTGATAAGAATTATTAATAATATGTGGAAAGGCGTAAAACGCTTTTGGATCATGATGCTGGCATTGGTCCTGATTTTGGGCGGTGTTTTCTGCTTTAGAGCATACCGCAGTTATTCTCCGGTATATTCTGCCAACGCCACATTTACAATCAGCAGCGATGATTCCAGTTTGTACAGCAGCAGCAGTTATCTGAATACGAGAACAGCAGGGCAGATTGTAAAGACATTTCCATATATTTTAAACAGCGGACTTCTGCAGAAAAAAGTTGCGGAAGATTTGGGAACAGAGACAGTTCCGGGAAGCATTACTACGGAAACCCTTGGTTCCACTAATATGATTACCATTATCGTAAATTCATCAAAGCCACAGGATGCCTATGACATTCTTCAGTCGGTGATCAGTCACTATCCGGAAGTGGCAGAACCGGTCATTGGTGAAGTTACCATGAATCTGCTGGATATCACGGATGTGCCGGAAAGTGCATCGAATCCTCCGTCGTATAAACGGGATATGGTAAAAGGCATGTTTGCGGGAGCTGCATTATGCTTTGTGATTCTTCTGGTGTATGCATTTACCAGAAATACGATCCATGAAGAGGAAGACTTTAAAAAGATGCTGAATGTGGATTGCATTTGTGCGATTCCACAGATTGTATTTAAGAAACGTGGTAATACAGAATTTAGAAAAGATATTTCGATTTATAATCAAAAGATTTCTCAGACATTCCTGGAAGCGGTGCGAGTTCTTCGTGCACGTATTGAAAAGGATGCGAAGAAAAATGATCTGAAAGTTTTCCTGGTTACCAGTGCAGCGCCGGGAGAGGGAAAAAGTACCATTGCGGCAAATATTGCCATGGCGCTTTCCATGAGAGGTTCCAAGGTTGCTCTGGTGGACTGTGATCTTCGTAACCCATCCGTGCGTGAGCGATTAAGTATGCCGGGGGATGGACCGGGATTGTATGAATTTTTGATTAAAAAAGCGGAAATGAGAGATGTGATCTTATGGAACGAACAGTATAAAATATATGTTGTTCCAGGAGGAGAACCGATTTCCAATGGTTCGGAACTGATTGATTCGCCAAGGATGAACAAGCTGTTAAATGCCTTGCGAGGCAAGGTGGAGTATGTCATTCTGGATACTGCACCGGTAGGAATTTTAACCGATACAGCTGTCCTGGCAGAAGCTGCGGATGCGGCACTGTTTGTTGTAAAACAGGATTATGCCAACCGTTCCTCCATTATGGAAGGAATCGGTCAGCTTGCTGAAAGCAAGATTTACATTTCCGGATGTATCTTAAACGGTGCCCAGGCCGGAATCGGCGGTTATGGTTACAAGAATTACCGTTATTACAGCAAGTATGGTAATTATCTTGCAGGAAGCCATTATGGTGAAAGTGAAAAAGACAGTTTACATGAAAAATAAACTATGATAAAATTATTAGAGTATTAGGATTGTAATTCGTACGAAAGGCGAGGTATATAAAAATGAAAAAGATTGTAACACTGGCAATGATGCTTGTAATGATGTTTTCGGTTCCGATGACAGTAGAGGCTGCAAAAAGCCCAACAGGAAAACCTGTGACTGAAGCTGGTTCTACAGTGGTGACTTCTCCAAAGACAGGAGAAAGCGACATCATTCTTTATGGATTTGGCGCAGCAGCAGTTGTTCTTGCATCTGGTGCAGTTGTAATTAGAAAAAAAGCAATGTAATTAATTCCCCGTTTTTCAAATGAAGAACGGGGTTTTCTATAGGAAGAGATCTATGAAAAATAAAAAGAAAAATATTTGGAAAACATTGTATATATTTTTGATTGCTGCATGTCTGATTTGTATTGCAGGAATGCTGTTTTATCTGCAGAAGGATAGAGCGGAAGAGGCGGCAATCGAAGAACAGCAGGAAGTTCTTGGTGAAAATTATGTGAAGGAAGATGTGGAGCAGGAAGTAGAAAAAGCAGAACTGCCCATTGACTTTGAAGGGCTTATGGAAGTTAATCCGGAGATTTATGCATGGCTTAGGATTCCTGACACCAATATTGATTATCCGATCTTACAACATGAAGATGAAGACCAGAGTTATTATCTGTCAAGAGATATCTACGGAGAAGCAAACCAGGCAGGAAGTATTTATACGGAATATTATAATCACAAGGATTTTATGGATCCCAATACGATCATCTATGGTCATAATATGAAAAATGGTTCCATGTTCCACAACATTCGATATTTTACAGATAAAGAATACTTTGATGAACATCATGAATTGTATATTTATTTGCCGGAGAAAATTTTAAAATATGAAATCATTGCCTGTTATGAGTATGATGACAGACATTTGATCGGAACCTATGACTTTTTGGACGAAGAGGTTTATGCAGATTATTTGGAAGACATTATGAATCCGAGAAGTATGTATACGATGATACGTGAGGGTGTGGAGCTGACCACAGAGGATAAGTTGGTTACATTGAGCACTTGTATCGCAAATAAGCCGAATAACAGACGTTTGCTGCAGGCGGTACTGTTGGAGGAAATCGAGGCTGAGTATAGAGGAGCAATGGATGAAACGACGGACAAAGCGCAGGATTAAGAAGATAGGTCTGGCATTAGTTTTGATTATTTTGCTGCTGGTGATTGTTTTTTTAGCAATGGAAATGGCAGGGCGTAAAGAGCTGCACGGAAAAACGGACGAGTCGCTGGAGGTGTCAGCACCGGAAATAGAAGATGTGGTAGTGGAAGAAGACGGTGAAGTAATCACTTACAAAGGTGAAAAGTATCGTTATAACGAGAATATTACCAGCGTGTTATGCATGGGTGTTGACAAGTATAAAAGCGAACAGAACGACGATACCATTGGGAATGGCGGACAGGCAGATATGATGATGCTTGCGATTCTTGATACGGAAAATGGAAATGTCAATCTGTGGAATATTTCCCGTGATTCGATGACAGACGTGGATATTTATAATGTAAATGGCGAATATGTAGAGACTAAGACAATGCAGGCATGTCTGGCATTTGCCTATGGAGATGGGAAACATACAAGCTGTGAAAATACAGTAAAAGCGGTTTCGAGACTTCTCTATGGGATGCCGATTCAGTCTTATGCGGTACTGAACATGGATGCAATCCGTCCGCTCAATGATGCACTTGGAGGAGTCGAGGTTACAATTCATGAGGGAGATATTCTGCCTGCTCGTTTTGTGCCGGGAACAACGGTATTGTTAAAAGGCGATGATGTACAGGCTTATGTACAGGCGAGAAGGACAGAACTTCCGGATGAGCCGATTGACAGTAATAACAATCGTATGGAACGCCAAAGGCAGTATATGATGAAGTTTATCCGGAAAGCATTGGAGAAAACAAAGGAAGATATGAGTGTTCCTGTGAATCTGTTTTCTATTGCAATGAAGGATGACAATATGGTTACGAATTTAAATGCGTCAAAGGTGGCATATTTGACAACGATTGTAACAAAGGTGAACTTTACGGAAGAAAGTTTTTGGACAATTCCAGGGGAAGTTAAAGGCGGCGTTGAATATGCTGAGTACCATGTGGATGATGAAGCGCTGTATAAGATGATATTGGATACATTTTATGTGAAAGAGTAGGGTGAGCGAAAAGCAAGTTGTGAGACCTTGAAAGTTGTCGCTAAATTCAAGAAAAAACGGGGTCTAGGAAAATATTATTTTCCATAGACCCCGCAATTTGTTATTAACGAAAACTTTTGCAAAACGCATCAAGTTTGCAAGATGATATGACTGCAATTCTTGGTGATTTCTAAAATACCACTTTCAACCCTTCATTTTCTTGATTTGCTGCCTTGAAAATTCGCAGCACTTTCTGGAAAATTGCTCCGTCTTCATCTGGAGCAGTAATTGTAATTTCTACATCCTCCAAATCAGTCAGACAGTCATATAAAGCATCTAAATTTTTTCCATAGTATTCAGGAAATTCGAACACTTTTTTTAAATAGTCATGAACCTGGGCTGCATCCCCTAAGCGGTTACCATCTAAAGTAATCTGTTTCATCTTATTCCTCCCCATACAAAAGTTCAAAGGTTTCATAATGATCTTCGGTATAGTAAATCAAGCCATCGTTGGAAAATACGATTCGCTTGGCGTTGCGATAGGTGCCGTCAAAGTCAATATCGCATTCATAGTAGTCACGCTCTTCTGCCTCCGGCAGGACTCCCTCGTAGTTGCCGAAGTAATCGCCGCCGATGCTCATTCCTGGTGCAACTTCATCTAAGTTTCCTTCATTGCTGATCCAACCAAGCTTTTTAGCTTCTTTTTT
>JAZTZT010000101.1:0-6658 GCA_045637605.1 Pilosibacter sp. | reverse complement strand
TACACGGCCGGCAATAATACCTGCCAAAGACTCATGACACTCCGGTAAATAGACTACCAGTACCTTGTCGTCTGGATACAATGTTTCCACCTGGTGAATCGCTTCATCCTCTCCCTGTTTCGTCATATCCTTTCTCAGGTCATTTAGAGACTTCAATTCCTCCGCCATTTGATCTGCTTCTGCCTCATCTTGTGAAAGCAGCAAGCGTAACGCCAGCTTCGCTGTCTGAAGTCGTCCGCCTGCATTCAGACATGGACCAATCACAAAACCGATATGATATGCACTCAATGCGGTAATATCTAATCCACACTTTTCCGCCAGCTTCCTAAGACCAAGATTTTTCGTAACTGCCATTCTCCGAAGTCCGAATTTGACAATGATCCTGTTTTCGTCCTTCAGTTTCATGACATCGCCTACCGTTGCGATCGCAGCGAACTCCAACAATTCCTTCCATTCACGTTCCGGAACTCCCACTGCTCTATAAAGTTCCCGAATCAGTTTATAGGCTACTACGGCTCCGCATATCTCTGGGAATGGATACAGGTCCCCTTCTCGTTTCGGATTGATAACTGCATCTGCTGCCGGAATCGTCTGATTTCCATTTTCATCCATGGGAACCTCGTGATGATCCGTCACAATAACCGTCATTCCCAGTTCTTTTGCAAGCGCAATTTCCCTAAGCGCCGAAATACCATTGTCGCAGGTAATGATCGTATCCACTCCGTCCTCCGCTGCCTGACGAATGATGGATTCATTGATTCCGTATCCATCCTTGATCCGGTCCGGAATTTCATAGTCGATCTGCCTGCCATCTTCCACGTTTCGTATTTCTTTCAGTGAACGTCTCAGTCCCGTTAACAATAAATATGTTGCACACACACCGTCGATGTCATAGTCTCCGATAATCCGGATCCTAGATCCGTCTTTCATCTTTTCTAACAAGATACTGACAGCCTTCCCCATATCCTTCATGAGGCTTCCGTCATAAAGCTCATCCACGGTTCCATACAGATACTTTCGCATCTCTTCTTCTGTTTCCAGACCACGATTTCGCATGATCCGGACTGAAACCGGACTCACACCGAGACGTTCTGACAAACCTTTAAAATCCGCCCGTTTCGTCTGGACCATCCAGATTTCTTTTCTACGCTTCTGCTGCATGCTTGTCCGCTTGCTTTCTAATCAAGTTCGGATTAAACATGAAGATGACAGTTTTCCTCCGCCGCATCCTCGATCACACGTCTGACGTTTTTCAAAAGACGATTCATCTCATCACTGCGAACAGATGAACTGCCATCTGCCACCCATTCACCACAGCTTCCTTCCTCATCTTCCATGAATACAATATCCAGATCTTCTGCAATATCTCCCAACACATCAAACAACGCGTCCAGATTATTTCCATAATGATCCGGAAATCCAAACTGTTCCTTTAAATATGCGTGAACTTCACTGCGATCAGTACATTTACTAAAATCCAATTCAATTCTCTTCATAATCTACCGCTCCTTACCATCACTTACGGATACAGCTGCTCGAAAGACTCATAATGATCGCCTGTATAGAAGATCAGACCATCATTGGAATACACCAGTCGCTCTGCTCCGCGATTTCCTTTTACGTAATTAATATCGCATTCAAAATACTTGCGTCCTTTTTTTTCCGGAAGAAGGCCCTCATAGTTGCCAAATGAACTTCCACCAATGCTCATCCCAGGTGCAACCACATGAAGCTGACCTGCTTCCCCGTCTTTTTTCTTCCATCCAAGATCTTCTGCTTCTTTCTTTGTGATAAAGTTAGATGGAAGTTTTCCGTACGTGTGAAGATACAATGCCACTTCTTCCTTGGATGTGTAATGACCATCCTCATCAAGCGTTGGCACATCCTCTGCCATCTCCGGCAACTCTGACTCTGACTTTGACTCTAGAGTTCCTTGTTCCTCTGTTTCCACTGACTCCGAGGTCGTTTGCGCCTCCGTTTCCATCGCTTCGAGAGACTCTACAACTTCCATTACCTCGATTGCTACATCCAGCGCAGTCTCAACATCCTTACTGCTGCAGCCTACAAGCCCCGTCAGTACCATCAAAGTTGCCAATAATGCCAAAGCCCACTTTGAAAACCATTTCTTCATTTTTTCCATATGAACATCCTCCTAAAACAAAAGCGCCCGACCGCACACGCAGTCAGGCGCCAGTTCTTTCATATGTCATTTTATCATCTTCCACATCCAAACGCAATTGTTTTGCTTCCGTATACCGGAACGAAAAAAGGCACCTACCTAAGTAGATGCCTTATCATGCGCCAGAGAAGATTCGAACTCCCGACACTACGGTCCGTAGCCGTATGCTCTATCCAGCTGAGCTACTGACGCATTCCTTGAGGTCGTCTGTGTGACTCACTCAACAGAGCATATAATACACCATAACTCTTCATCTGTCAACACTTATTTTTAAAATTTTTTATTTTTTTTGCACAAATAATTTTATTTACCAGATTTCCGGTTTCAGGTCCTTCGGAAGCGGGTTCGGATATACCTCACCATCTAATTCTGCGATCCAGTCTTTCTTTGCTTCTTCCAGGATTTCTGGTTTTGTAAGCAGATCCACACCTGTACAAGCCATAATTTTTGCTGCTGCAAGCATACCTTTGTGAGCGATTGAAGACTTACCCTGAGCTACACACTGCCAGGAATGGAATGCGGTACCTGCTGCACATGTAACCACGTTTACCTGTGCTGTCGGTACTACCCAGCTGACATCGCCCACGTCTGTGGAACCGCCGCCACCTGCACTCATATTCTTATCAAGCACAAAATCAAACAGGGACATCTCAGAAATTGCCTGCTTCTCTTCTCTGGAGCCTGCAAAATGATTAATCTTACTCTTCAGACCCTCTTTATCAAGCGGTGTAATAACCTCCATAAATTTCTTTGCATAAGCCTTTTCTTCTTCTGTATAACCGATCGGAACAAAGTGGCGAAGATGTGCATCCATGACGTCTTCGAGAGTCTCATTACGGATTACGTCTGAATATGCTGCCACCTGACGAATATCTACGGTTGTACCTGTGATCAGGGCAGCACCTTTGGCGATATCACACATTCTCTCATACAGTTTCTTCACCTGTGTCACTTTCGGAGCACGAATCGCATATAAAACCTGAGCCTCTGACGGAATTACGTTCGGAGCAATACCGCCGCTGTTGGTGATCGCACCGTGAATTCTGGCTGCATCAATCATATGCTCTCTCATGAAATTCACTCCGATGTCCATAATCTCCACTGCATCCAATGCAGAACGGCCAAGTTCCGGAGCGCCGGCTGCATGGGAGGAAATTCCATGGAAAGTAAAGAATACACGGAAATTTGCAAGATAACCATCGTCTGCGGAGGTCTTGTTTACAGAACTGCCGTGCCATGTAATCGCAGCGTCACAGTCATTAAAATATCCATCTCTTACCAAATAAGCCTTACCGCCGGCATTTTCCTCTGCCGGGCAGCCATAATAGCGAATTGTTCCAGTAAGCTGATTCTCCTCCATATAAGTTTTCAGTGCATCGACAGCTGCAACTGATGCTGTTCCAAGGAGATGATGGTGACATCCATGACCGTCCGTCTTTCCTTCGATCAAAATACGCTCAGTTTTATCTGCCTCCTGCTGAAGAGAGGATAACGCATCGAATTCTCCTAAAAAAGCCAGAACCGGTTTACCACTTCCCCACTCCGCAATAAACGCCGTTTCCTCGCCCGCCAGATCCGCCTTGATCGCAAAACCTCTGGACTGCAGATACTCCTGCTGAAGCTTTGAAGATTCATACTCCTGGAAACGTGGCTCTGCAAACTCCCAGATTGCATCACTCATATCTGTATATAACTGCTTCTTTTCATCTACCAACTCACTAATTATTGTTCTGTAATCGTTTGCCATACTACTCCTCCTATTTCAATTTTTATAACAAAAAAACGGGCGCAACAAACACGCCCGTTTTAACTCTTACCAAATTTCCGGTTTTGCATCTGCCGGAAGTGGATTCGGATATACTTCTCCGTTTAATTCCTCTTTCCAGTCAGCCTTCGCCTGTGCAACCTTATCCGGATTCATCAAAAGCTCTGCACCTACACAAGCCATAACTTTCGCAGCTGCAAGCATACCTTTGTGTGCAATTGTGGATTTACCCTGTGCAGTTGCCTGCCAAGAGTGCATAGCTGTACCTGCAGCATAGCAGTTTGTATAAACATGTCCTGTCGGAACCTTCCAGCTTACATCACCAACGTCAGAAGATCCGCCGCCGCCAAAGCGTGTATTCTTATCAATGATCACATCCCATAACGGATTCGGTAATAAATCTTTCTTACCAAGCTCTGCTGCCATGGATTTTAATCCCTCTTTATCAAGGGCTGTTGTCACTTCCTGGAACTTTCTTGCATATTCCAGTTCTTCCTCTGTATAACCGATCGGGATCACTTTTTCCAGGTTTTCCTGAATCATGTCGTTGAGAGTATCATTGTTAATAATATCAGAGTAAGCAGCAACCTGCTTCACATCTACCGTTGTACCTGTGATCAGAGCCGCACCTTTCGCAATATCACACATTCTATCAAATAAATGTTTCACCTGAGTTACTTTCGGCGCGCGAATCGCATAAAGAATCTGTGCCTCAGACGGAATTACGTTCGGAGCAATACCACCTGCATTTGTGATCGCACCATGCACTCTTGCAGCATCGATCATATGCTCTCTCATAAAGTTTACACCGATGTCCATCATCTCAACTGCATCCAATGCGGAACGTCCAAGTTCCGGAGCACCTGCTGCGTGAGAAGAAATTCCGTGGAATGTAAAGAATGCACGGAAGTTTGCAAGGTGATATCCACCTTTCATAACTTTATTGATCGCAAACGGATGCCATGTAAGAGCGATATCACAGTCATCAAAATAACCGTCACGAACCATATAAACTTTACCGCCGGCATTTTCCTCCGCCGGACATCCATAATAACGAATTGTACCGGAGAGATTGTTCTGCTCCATATATGTCTTTAATGCATCAGCCGCTGCAAGGCTTCCTGTACCAAGCATGTGATGTCCACAACCATGACCATTAGTCATGCCTTCGATCGGGCTGCGCTCTGTCTTATCTGCTTCCTGCTGAAGCGCAGAAAGAGCATCAAATTCACCAAGGAATGCAATCACCGGTTTTCCGCTTCCAAACTCAGCAATAAAAGCAGTTTCCTCGCCTGCAAGATCTGCCTTTACAGAGAAACCTCTGCTCTTCATATATTCCTGCTGTAATTTAGAAGATTTATACTCCTGAAATCTTGGCTCTGCGTATCCCCAGATCGTATCACTCATATCTGTATAAGTCTTGCGATTTTCCTCGATCAATGCAATCAAATCATCTCTAAACTGTGTTCCCATAAAAAAACCCCCTGTTACACTGTTAAAACTGTCTAAATATTTTACCATATTTTTCAGTTTCTCACAATATAAACAGGGAGTATTCTTTAGAACTTATATCCCAGTTCTAAAGTAATTACGCAGTCAGCATCAATCTTTTCATCTTTTTTGAAAATATAGTTCAAGATCACTTGCTGCAAACGATCTTTTACACGCGGATTACCGCTGATCTGCGGAGTCGCAGCATCCCAAAACTCCTTTACTGCAACTCCACTTTCCAGTTCCGGCATCGCAAATCCCGCCTGCGCATAAGCCATACCAATCGCACAAGTCAGCTCCATCGCATTGACCAATCTGGCCGGGTTTTCAAAAATTCTTGTCTTAATGTCCACAGACATCGGAATCAAACTATGTACCATATTTCATCCTTTCATAAATCAGGGTGTTGCAGACCCATGCCGATAAAAAGAAAAAGAGCTCTGATTTCTCAGAACTCTTTTCTATGCCGGTGACCGGACTTGAACCGGTACGGGGTTGCCCCCGAGGGATTTTAAGTCCCTTGCGTCTGCCTATTCCGCCACACCGGCAAACCGCGATAACTTTTTAGTTATCAGTGGGGCCTACAGGGCTCGAACCTGTGACCCTCTGCTTGTAAGGCAGATGCTCTCCCAGCTGAGCTAAGACCCCAGATATGAATTTTTAAGGAAGCACTTACGTGCAAGCGACCCGGAAGGGGTTCGAACCCTCGACCTCCGCCGTGACAGGGCGGCGCTCTAACCAGCTGAGCCACCGGGCCATATTGAAATTTATCTTTTGGAACTTTTGGTACTGGGTAAGTGGACCTTCAGGGACTTGAACCCGGGACCGACCGGTTATGAGCCGGTTGCTCTAACCAACTGAGCTAAAGGTCCAAAATTTTTGAAAGCCGATGATCGGACTCGAACCGATAACCTGCTGATTACAAATCAGCTGCTCTGCCAATTGAGCCACATCGGCTTAATGACCCCAACGAGGTTCGAACTCGTGTTACCGCCGTGAAAGGGCGATGTCTTAACCACTTGACCATGGGGCCTTATTTTTTGCCTTTGTATATTAACACATTTACAGGCCTCTGTCAACTGTTTTTTGAACCCGTTGAAGAGTAGCTCCCCGAGTAGGACTCGAACCTACGACAACGCGGTTAACAGCCGCGCGCTCTACCTACTGAGCTATCGAGGAATAAAGGTTACGTACCTTCAAAACCACATATTGAAATCCATCTT
>JAZTZT010000100.1:0-10436 GCA_045637605.1 Pilosibacter sp. | reverse complement strand
TTGTCATAGTCATATGCATCCGCAGCATACGGAGCAAGAGACGGACCAACGAGTGCAAGAATAAGCAGAAGTACCATAACGATAAAAGCTACTACTGCAGTTTTTCTCTTCATGAACTTCTTAACAAATGCTTTTACCTTGCCTTCAGCGTCCTGTTTAATATTTTCATCAATAAAATTCTCTTCAAAAGAGGTATTGATTTTTGCCTGTTCATTCTGTGTGTTTGACATAGTATCCTCCTCTTTCTATTAATCGTAACGAATCTTCGGGTTAATTACGCCGTATAATACGTCAACGATCAGGTTGATGAGAACGTACTGAAGGGCGAAAATTAACAGAATACCCTGGATTGCCGGATAGTCACGGTAAGCGATGGAGTCTGTTAACAGACGACCCATACCCGGAATAGAGAAAATAGTCTCTGTAAGAACGGAACCGGATAATAAACCACCGATCTGAAGACCGAGGATTGTAACTACCTGAATAAGAGAGTTCATGAAAGCATGACGGAACATAACGATCTGCTCTCTCTGACCTTTCGCACGTGCAGTACGAACATAGTCTTCTCTTAATGTCTCGAGCATGGAAGAACGGGAATATCTGGCAAGTGTAGCCATGATACCTGTACCCATAACCATAGACGGAAGGATCAGATGTTTTAAGCTCTCCAGACCACCGGACGGGAGCCATCCCATCTTAACAGAGAAGAACTGGATACCCATAAGACCAAGCCAGAAACCCGGAGCAGAAAGACCACAGATCGCGAACAACATACCGCCAAGGTCAATCCAGGTGCCTCGCTTAATCGCACACATAACACCAATAAATATACCAACAAACGGAGCCCAGATAAGACCCGCAAATACTAACTGAATTGTGAACTGGAATCTGGACCAGATCAGTTCTGTTACAGGAAGATTAGATTTAAAGCTGCGGCCAAGGTCACCCTTCAGCGCATCTTTTACCCAGTTAAAATACTGAATAATTAACGGATCATTAAGACCTAATTCTTCTCTGATTGCTTCAACCTCTTCAAGCGGCGCCTCAACACCTGCAAGTGTTTTCGCCGGATCGCCCGGGATGAGGTGAATGAACATAAAAACAACAATTGAGATGATGATCATCAACGGAATTGTTTCTAATAAACGTCTAGCAACGTAGCGTCCCATTAAACTACCTCCCTATAGTTTCAACAAGTTCTAGTTTAAGAAACGGAGTAGCAGACACTACTCCGTTTCAATATGTTATATTACTGCTCTAAACCTACTGTTCTGAAGACCATTGTTCCGCCCGGTTTGTACTGTAAACCAGTTACATATGTCTTGTAAGCATTCAGAGTGTTATCGTTTCCTAAGAAGATCCACGGACACTCTTCCCAAGCGATAGCCTGTGCTTTTGCATATGCCTCAGCGATTTCATTTGTATCAGACATCTTTAAAGCATCGTCAAGGAGCTGGTTGAATTCTTCATTGTTCCAGAAAGCTGTGTTGTAGCCGTTCGGCGGGAACTTCTCGCCGTGAAGGATACTTCTCATGGAACCATCAGCCTCGTAAGAACCGGAAGACCAGTTTACGTACCACATCTGAACTGTTGTCTCTTCAAGCGGAGCGCTTGTCTTCTCAGCGTTAGCTGTAGACTCGTTCGGAAGAAGGATTACGTTGATACCGATCTGAGCGAGCTGCTGCTGTACGAATGTAGCACCCTTCTGCTCAATTGTTGTGTTATCAACTACGATCTCTACATCGAAACCAGCTTCGAAACCAGCTTCTTTCATGAGAGCTTTTGCTTTCTCAACGTCTGCTGTGTACGGAGTCTGCTCAGCATAGTAGTAGATGGAATCGGAGAAGATGGATGTCGGAGCTTTTGCATAGCCGTTGAATACAACCTTTGCGTAAGCTTCGCTGTCGAATGCCCAGTTACAAGCCTGACGAACTCTCTTGTCTGCGAACGGTTTTCTGCCGTCTGCAAGAGCCCACTCTGTGTTAAGAGTTACATAACGGTATGTAGTAGCCGGAGCAACGTCGATGATGATGGACTCATCGCCTTCAACGATGGAAACGTCTGTTACCGGTACCGGTGTGATAATATCAGCTTCGCCAGTCTGAAGCATAGCGATACGAGCTGCATCCTCCGGAACTACCATGAATGTTAAGGAATCAACTGTGGAACCCTCTCTCCAGTAGTTCTCGTTCGGAACCATCTTTGTGTAACCACCGTCAACACGCTCAGCAAGTTTGAACGGGCCTGTACCAGCGGAGTTCTTTGCAAGGTAATCAGATGCGTTTTCCATAGCCATAGCCTTCGGAGAAACCATTCTGAACTGTGTGATCTTGTTGATGAATGTGTTGTTCGGCTCTGTAAGGTGGATTGTTACCTGATATTCGCTATCTACTGTAACGCCTTCCCATGCAGAGATTGTTCTCTTAAGAGTTAAGCTCTCATCAGCGAGGCCACGCTCATAAACAGCTTTAACTGCCTCAGCGTTGAACGGCTCGCCATCATGGAATGTGATACCCTCGTTAAGGATGAATGTGTAGGATTTACCATCCTCAGATACGGACCACTCTTTAGCAAGTGCCGGAACTACGTTTGTGTTCTCGTCGAATGCTAACAGACACTCGTACATTTCGTTTGTGATCTGGTTGGAGTAACCGTTGGAAGAAACGTGCGGATCAAGGTGTGTTGCGTCTGCCGGAAGAGCGATAACGATATCGTTGTCCGGAGCAACTGCTGTAGCTGCCTCAACTTTAGCTTCTTTGGAAGCCTTTACTTCTTCTGCACTTGCTGTTGTTGTCTCTGCAGCTGCTGTTGTAGCTGCCGGTGCTGCCTCTTTAGCGCCACAAGCTGTTACGCTTAATGCCATAGCACTAACGAGAGCAAGAGATACTAATTTCTTTTTCATTTGATAGGACCTCCCTTTCCCTTAATAAAAAATAGTAAACTTGTCTTTATGAACCCCATAAAAACAACCAACTCTATTATATCCCCTTTTAACAAAACACACAAGGTTTCTGTTCCAATTTCCAATATTTTGTTGCATTTTCACAAATGTTTCGTGTCCTTTTTGTTCAAAACATTTGTGAAGTTTTTTATCAAAGAATTGAAAACTTGCCTTTTCTTTTTAACTATGCTATAGTATGGGATATATTTACCAAAAATGCAGATTGGAGATGACATAACATGGTAAAGAAATGGAAAGTAACCTTTCCTGCTCCGACCGGACCGGAGACAAGATGGGCTTACGTTTATCTTCCGGAATCCTACTTCGAGGAACCGGACAAACGTTATCCTGTGTTGTATATGTTCGATGGCCATAACCTTTTCTCTGACGAAGAGGCATCTTATGGCAAATCCTGGGGTCTGAAAGACTATATGGACCAGACAGGAACCGAGCTGATCATCGCTGCTGTTGAGTGTAACCATCACCCGGATTTTGGCCGTCTGAAGGAGTATGCTCCGTTTGATTATGATGATCCGGTTGCCGGACCGATCACCGGCTACGGTAAAGTCACGATGGACTGGTATGTAAAGAAGTTCAAGCGTGAGATCGACCGTCGTTACCGCACTCTCCCGGATCGCCGACATACGTTTGTTTCCGGAAGCTCGATGGGCGGACTTATGACAATCTATGCGATCACTGAGTACAACCAGTACTTTTCCGGTGGTGCTGCCCTTTCCCCTTCTCTCTGGACAAATCCGGAGATGATCGAGGAGATGATCCGCAGTTCCTGGCTCAAACCAAACTCCAGACTTTATATGGACTACGGCTCCGTTGAGATGAAGAATCATCACGGTATGGTCCGTCTGTTCCAGAGAGTCACTTCCTTATTTATAATGAAGCGCGTTTTCCTTACAAGCCGCATCGTACCGTACGGTGATCACACAGAGGCTTGCTGGGAAAAACAGATTCCTTATTTTATGAGTGCGCTGCTTTACGAAGATGAGGTTTAATCCTTATATTTCGGTATGAATGAGCAGATTCGGTATTGAAATTATCGCTACAGCTTGTTATTATATACTATATACAAGGAAATTTTTAAGGACCGGAACCAGCCGGTCCAAAAAGCATGTCCAGGCACTTTAGGACTTTAAAATGTAAAATTCGGACTTAATATAACATTTACATATAATTTTTAAATATCAGTAAAGATAAAAGTCAAAAAGAAAACAAAAAGCTCAAAAACAGGAGAAACAAAACCATGGAAATGCAGTATTTCAAAATGTACAGCCCGGCATTAAACCGCGATATGGAATGCAAGGTGTATGGACACGCCGGCAGACCGGTACTTTTCATCCCATGTCAGGATGGACGCTTCTTCGACTTCGAAGGATATAAGATGGCTGAGGTATGGTCCCCGTGGATCGAATCCGGTCAGGTTATGGTAATCGCGATTGATACGATCGACAAAGAAACTTGGTCTGACAAGAACGGTAACGCAGATTACCGTATCAACCTCCACGAGGCTTGGATGCGTTACATCACAACTGAAGTTGTTCCGTTTATCCAGCATATGGCAATGGAAAGAAACGGTTGGTCCGAGGCTCCGGGTATTATGACATTCGGTTGCAGCCTGGGTGCTACTCACGCAGTAAACCTTTTCTACCGCTTCCCGCAGCACTTCGACAGCATGATGGCATTAAGCGGAATCTTCTCTGCTGAGTACGGATTCGGTTCTTACATGAATGGTCAGATTTATGAGAATTCTCCGATCCATTACTTAGATCAGATGCCGTACCATCATCCGTATGTTCAGATGTACAACAGAGGCAGATCTGTTATCTGCTGTGGACAGGGTGCATGGGAGCAGCCGGAGACAACACGTAAACTTGATGAGATTTTTAAGAGAAATGGCATTCACACATGGGTTGACTTCTGGGGTCACGATGTAAACCATGACTGGCCGTGGTGGTACAAACAGGTTGTTCACTATTTACCGTGGCTTCTCTACCAGAGATAGGATTTGAGCAGTTTCACATTCTGCCAGCAACATAAAAATTAAAAAGGGGAAAACATTATGAAGAATTTTATTTTTATTTCACCGAACTTCCCGACAAACTATTGGATGTTCTGTCGTGAGTTAAAAAATAACGGTCTCAACGTTCTTGGTATTGGTGACCAGCCGTACGATGAGCTGAATCCGAACTTAAGAGACAGCCTTAACGAATATTACAAAGTAAGCAACCTCGAAAACAGTGAGGAAGTATTCCGTGCTGTAGCATTCTTCACATTCAAATATGGTAAGATCGACTGGTTAGAGTCCAACAACGAATACTGGTTAGAGCGTGACGCATGGCTTCGTACAGAGTTTAACATCACAAGCGGTTTCCACACAGAGGATATCCCGCGTATTAAATTCAAATCCAAAATGAAAGAGTTCTACCACAAGGCTGGTCTTGCAACAGCTCGTTACCACCTTGTTGATAACTACGAGAACTGCCTCGAGTTCATCAAAGAAGTTGGTTATCCGGTAGTAACAAAACCGGACAATGGTGTTGGTGCTTCCCACACATTTAAGCTGAAAAACGACGAGGATCTTCAGAGATTCTTCGCTGAGAAATGGGACGACACTCTTTACATCATGGAAGAGTTCGTAAATGCAGAAGTTAACTCCTACGATGCGATCATTGATTCCAACGGCGATCCGATCTTCGAGACAGGTAACGTAACACCGTTCTCCATCATGGATATCGTTAACGAAGCAGGAAACTCCATTTACTACATTGTAAAAGAGCTTCCGGAAGACATGCGTAAAGCAGGCCGTGATACAGTAAAAGCATTCGGCGTTAAGAACCGTTTCGTTCACTTCGAGTTCTTCCGTCTTCTTGAGGACCACGAGGGTCTTGGCAAGAAGGGCGATGTTATGGCTCTTGAAGTTAACATGCGTCCGTGCGGCGGCTTCACACCGGATATGACCAACTTCGCACACAGCACAGACGTTTACAAGATCTGGGCTGACATGATCGCTTACGATCAGTCCACAATGGAAGTTGGCGAGCACAACTACTGTGCATTCGCAGGTCTCCGCGATGGCAAGAACTTCGTTATGAACCACGATGATATCATGAATAAATATGGTCATTGCATGAAGATGGTTGAGCGTATTCCGGATGTTCTCTCCGGTGCTATGGGCAACCAGATGTACGTTGCTACATTCGCAACACGCGAGGAGATGGATCAGTTCTATGCTGATGTAACTGCTTGCTACTAATTCTTTATAGAACAATTTCAAGGAACGCTTTCGAGCGTTCCTTTTTTTGTAAAAAATCACCCCGGAGGAATCAAATCCTCCGGGGCTCATGGTTTGCTATTTGATTTTATTTGCAGAACTCTTTTACTTCAGCGTAAATGCTCTCTGCGTCTAAGCCGTATTTCTTGATCAGCTGTGCAGCTGTACCGGACTCGCCGAATACGTCTTTGATACCGATGCGTTTTACCGGAATCGGGTTCACTTCTGCAAGGCACTCACATACAGCACCGCCAAGACCACCGATGATGGAATGCTCTTCAACAGTTACGATCTTTCCTGTTGCTTTTGCAGATTCGATCACGAGCTCTGTATCAAGCGGTTTGATTGTGTGCATGTTAATCACTTTTGCGGTGATTCCGTCAGCAGCAAGCATTTCTGCAGCAGCTAAGGACTCAGCAACACAGAGACCATTTGCGATAATTGTAACATCTGTACCTTCTTTTAATACGATGCCTTTACCAAACTCGAACTTATAGTCCTCGTTTTCATTGATCACCGGAACTGCAGCACGGCCAAAGCGCATGTAAACCGGACCATAGTGGTCATATGCAGCTTTTACCATTGCTTTTGCTTCGATATCGTCTGCCGGGCTTGCAACGATCATACCCGGGATCACTCTCATAAGAGCGAAGTCTTCACAACACTGGTGTGTTGCACCGTCTTCACCAACGGAGATACCGCCGTGTGTTGCACCGATCTTTACGTTGAGCTTCGGATAACCAACAGAGTTTCTTACCTGCTCAAATGCACGTCCTGCTGCGAACATAGCGAATGTGCTTGCGAACGGAACTTTGCCTGTTGTAGCGAGACCGGCTGCGATACCAACCATGTTACACTCTGCGATACCACAATCGATGTGACGCTCCGGGAAAGCTTTCTTAAAAATACCAGTCTGGGTTGCACCTGCAAGGTCCGCATCCAGAACGATTAAATCTTCATGCTCTTTACCGAGTTCTACCAGTGCATTACCAAAGCTGGCTCTGGTAGCGATTTTCTTTACTTCTGACATAATGCTTCACCTGCTTTCTCTAATTCTGCCATTGCGATTGCAAACTCCTCATCGTTCGGAGCTTTTCCGTGCCAACCTGCATTATTTTCCATGAAGGATACGCCTTTACCTTTTGTGGTCTTCATAACGATTGCTGTCGGCATTCCTTTTACAGTGCGAGCCTCAGCGAATGCTGCTGCTAACTGCTCCATATCGTTACCGTTCTCTACGTTAATTACATGGAAGTTGAATGCTTCAAATTTCTTGTCGATCGGGTACGGAGAACATACATCTTCAATCTTACCATCGATCTGAAGACCGTTGTTATCAACGATCACGATCAGGTTGTCCAGATTTCTGTGACCTGCGAACATAGCAGCCTCCCAAACCTGACCTTCCTGGATCTCACCGTCACCGAGAAGTGTGAATACTTTGTAATCCTCATTGCTGAGTTTTGCAGAAAGTGCCATACCAACAGCTGCGGAGATACCCTGTCCAAGAGAACCGCTGGACATATCTACGCCCGGGATATGTTTCATATCCGGATGACCCTGAAGGTAGGAACCAAGTTTACGAAGTGTTAATAAATCTTCAACCGGGAAGTAACCTCTGTGTGCAAGTACAGAATAGAGGCCCGGAGCCGTGTGACCTTTGGAAAGGACGAAACGGTCACGGTCTGCCTTTTTCGGATCTTTCGGATCAATGTTCATCTCTTCAAAGTAGAGATATGTGTACAGGTCTGCAGCAGATAAGGATCCACCCGGATGTCCTGCTTTTGCAGCATGTACGGATGCAACGATGCTCTTACGAACTTCGTTGGCAATTTTCTGAAGTTCAAGTCTCTCCATAATATCAACCTTCTCCTAGAATTTTATTTTGCAAAATCAAAGTAATGGCCAAATGCCATTACTTTGATTATACAGTTCTTTTTTTCATAATACAATGACTTTGTAAAATAAGCCTTTGCTATTTTAATGCTTCCATAACCTCTGCTCGGAACGGAATGGACGGAACAGCGCCCGGACGGGAAACTGCGATGGAAGATGCTTTTGCACTCATCTTCAGGGCTTCCGGAATCGGCATATTCTCGCAAAGTCCAGCCAGGAAGTAACCTGTAAATGTGTCTCCGGCTGCAGTTGTATCAACTGCCTGCACTTTGAAGATCGGCTGGAAATGTTTCTGTGTGCTGTCTGCATAGATTGCACCATCTTTACCAAGTGTAAGAACGATCTTCGCATGCGGGAACATTTCTAAAAGCTTCGCAATGATCTCTTCCGGATCTACCAGACCTGTGATCTGGCCACCCTCTACTTCGTTTAATAAGAAGATGCTGATCTTGCTCATGTCAACTTCGTTTAACTTCTCGTTAAACGGAGACGGATTCAGTGCGATCTGCATTCCTTTTTCATATGCTTTATCCACGATATACGGAAGCATGTTCACTTCGTTCTGAAGGAGAAGAACATCATCTGAACCAAAAATCTCCAGAGTATGGTCTACGTACTCTTTTGTCAGCTGCTGATTTGCACCGCCGTAAAGCAGGATACAGTTCTGAGCTGTTTTGTCGATCTGGATGATCGCATGACCAGTCGCACCGGCGATCTGCTCGATATAATCTGCATGGATGCCGAATTCTTTACAACACTCAAGGAAGGCATTGCCGTCCTCACCGATCATACCGCCGTGATATACATCTACACCGGCTTTTGCCAGAGCTACTGTCTGGTTCATACCTTTTCCGCCGAGATGAACATTACGCTCGCCTGTCGCCTCAGTTTCACCCGGCTGAACAATATGATCTACCTGATAAACGTAATCCAGATTCATGGATCCGATATTTAAAACTCGCATATAAAACACCTCTTATTGTTGCTTTTATTATTAGGATTATCTATTATTTTCCCTTAATTCGACCTAATTGTCAAGTCTGCCGGACAAGAATCCGGCAGACCTGCTTAATTATTTTGCATTTTCGATTGTGATCAATGCTACTTCTACCGGAATGGATGCCGGGATACCTTTACCGCTGATCAGCTTATGAGCATTCTCAACTGCTGTGCTTCCGATCAGTGCCGGCTGCTGAGCAATTGTACCTGCCATACGACCTTCTTTGATCGCTGCGATCGCGTCGTCTGTTGCATCAAAGCCCATTACCATGATGTCTTTGCCTGCGCCTGCGATTGCCTCTACTGCACCGAGAGCCATCTCGTCGTTCGCTGCGAACACAGCCTGGATATCGCCGTTTGCCTGAAGCATGTTCTCCATTACGCTCATGCCCTGTGCACGGTCGAAGTTTGCTGTCTGTTTTGCTACTACATCTAATTTCGCGTCAGCTACATTGTGGAAACCTGCGGAACGCTCGATGGCTGCGGATGCACCCGGAACACCTTCCAGCTCTGCAACTTTCACACCTTCGCCAAGGTTGTCTACGATGTACTGTGTAGCCAGTTCTGCACCGAGTACGTTATCGGATGCGATCTGACAGTCGATCTCTACGCCGTTTACCACACGGTCAACGGCAATGACGCGAACGCCCTGAGCCATTGCGGACTCTACTGCGCCTGTTACAGCATCAGAGTCACACGGGTTAATAATGAGTACGCTGATTCCCTTTGCAACAAGGTCTTCTACGTCACTTACCTGTTTTGTTACATCATCACCTGCGTCTACTACAGAAATCGCTACACCAAGCTTTGCTGCTGCTTCTTCCGCACCACTTGCAAGATCTACGAAGAACGGGTTATTTAATGTGGATACAGAGAGACCGATGGAACCATTACCTACGATTTCTACCGGCGCACCTACCGGAGCTGCCTCTGCTGCATTTGCATATGTATCTACGTTTTCATCTGTTACAAGTGTAACTTCTACCGGGATCGATGCCGGGATAGATTCGCCATTGATAAGATTCATTGCATTGTCAACCGCTGTACTTCCGATCAGCTTCGGCTGCTGAGCGATTGTACCGTCCATACGGCCTTCACGGATTGCTGCAAGAGCATCGTCTGTCGCATCAAAGCCCATTACCATAATGTCTTTACCTGCACCTGCGATCGCCTCGAGTGCGCCGAGAGCCATCTCATCGTTTGCTGCGAATACAGCCTGGATGTCGCCGTTTGCCTGAAGCATGTTCTCCATTACGCTCATACCTTCAGCACGGTCGAAGTTTGCTGTCTGTTTTGCTACTACTTCAAGTTTCT
>JAZTZT010000099.1:0-5245 GCA_045637605.1 Pilosibacter sp. | reverse complement strand
GCCTTCTGGTCCATCCATTAGATAGTAACGTTCCCATTTCGCAACATCTTTATGATCCGGTATCTCAAACTGCCTGGCTGCCTCACGGTAACTGAGTTTTTCACGCATCATGGTTTCTACAACCATTTGCTTAAACTCGCCGGTGTAGCGCTTGTTTGGTATTCCTTTTGGCATAGAAAAACACCCCATTTCTTAGTACAAGTATTATACCATACTTGTCTAACAAATGGGGTGCAGTTCAGTTCTGAGGAAACGGGGGACATTGTATATTTGTAGCAAGCGAAAAGAATGATTACAACTGTTCGCTTCATTGCAAGATACAACAAATAGCTTTTTACAGAAGAAATCAGCAAACCTTGGCGAGAACCTTAATTTTCTTCACAAAGAAATCTGTTATATACATAAAAGCAACCGAGAACAGAATAGACGTAACAATAATAAGAATCAGGATCGCCATACTTATATTTTTTCCAAGTACCTGATATGCGCTGCTAACCACAAGCATGTGAAAAATATAAACCGGCAAGGAGATCTTACCTAAATAGCGTGTAAATGATGATTCTTTAATAGCAAAGCCTACACCGCTGAAAGATAACGTCACAGCAACAACAAGCCACAGCAAATAATCAATATCGGTAATACTGTTATAGAACCGTGTTGCATAAAGGATTGCTACAAGATAGGAAAAATACTTGATGCTAGTCAGAATGACAGAACAAAAGAAAGATTTTTCCTGACCCAACGACTTTATCTTCAATGACAATTCATAGATGCTTGCACCAATTGCAATTTCAGAAATTGCACGAATGATACCACCCGCCAAAAAAGTCACATTCTCGGTCAAAGCTGTGATACTAGAATAACATTTGTAGTTATACGAAACCAATACCATTCCCAAAAGCGGAAAAATCAGTTTTGTTGAAATATGATAGTTTTTGAGCAGCATCGGATATAAAACAAAGCAAGCAATAATCATTGCAGAGAGAAACCAACTTCCCAACAAGCAAAGTTTTCCCCGGACTCCCCATCCCAGGAACGTCAGAGACAGCAGGGGAATCGACTGCAACAATTCCTTAATAAACTTGACCAGCGTCCATTTACGTAATATTAGTACAAAAGGTATTAATAACAGGAACGCCATTAAATAATAAGGAAAAAAAGACTTCACCTTATTCATAATATATTGCCAAGTGTTATTTGCTATTTCTTCACTGGTTAGCACTTTGTTATTCGTCGAGACTTTTTTGGCCATCAGACAACCTGTCACAAGGAAAAATACTCTGTACAGATTCCGCTTCTGGCCATCACATCCAATTTAAATGTATGACAAGCATGACCAACTAAAATGATTATAGCAAAAATAAATCTGAATAAATCTATTTCGCCATTCCTTTTTTTAACCATTTCAAACACCTCTAAACCGCAGAAACCTCTTAGCGCCGGTAAACCATCGGATGAGCCGGCATCTTGTATATATTCGTCCATTCTCAGGATCCAGAGAAAACCGGCCAATGAACACGATATCAAAAAGGGTTCTGTGTATTACAGAAAGGAATCCTTTAACATCTCAGGACGATTCTTTCGGATGATATTCAGCGCAGCCTGGATGACCTCTTCCTTGTCGCTCTTTTCTATCTGCGATTGAATTCTCTTGATCTCCGCACTCCGGGCCGTGTCGCGTTCATTTTTCTTACGTGCCAGGAAGTCATCTGACAATTGCTTCACTTCCTCATAGGTCTTCGGTATCTTTTTCGTCTGGAGAAATTCCTCATAGGCATTGCAGTACAGATCCACTTCGTCTGTAAAGGCAATCTGATTGCCGTGGTCCAGCCACAGGATCTTATTGCATAATTTCCGCACCTGAGTTATGGAGTGGGAAACCAGTATGCCTGTAATGCCTCCTGAAAGGATTTCTTTCATTTTTGCTTCGCTTTTCCGCCGGAAAGCACCGTCACCTACGCTAAGCACCTCATCCAAAATCAGAACATCCGGACTCACCAGGCATGCGATGGAGAATGCCAGGCGGCTCTTCATACCGCTGGAAAGCTGCTTAAAGGAATGCTCCTGAAAATCCTGCAGTTCCGCAAATTGAATAATGGAGTCGTACATCTCATTCATAAAGGCCCGGTCATAGCCCAACATAGCACCTCGGAGATAGGTGTTCTCCCGCACTGTCAGATCTCCGTCGAAACCACTGGCCAGTTCCAGCAGCGCAGCAATCTTTCCGTTGATCTCTATGTGGCCCTCGGTAGGAACCATGATGCCGGTCGCAACTTTCAAAAGCGTAGATTTGCCTGCTCCGTTGGAACCGATAATTCCCAGCATATCTCCTTTTTCCAATTCAAAAGAAATATGACGATCTGCCCAGAATTCGATCACTTTGTATCTGCCGGTAAGCCGGCGCATGACATACTCTTTCAGACCGATGGACTTGAAGTCTCCTTTTATGTAGCGAATGGATACATTATCAGCTTTAATGATTGACATAACACATTCTCCTTACACATAATACAAGAACTTGTGGTTATTTTTCTTATACACCAGAAAACCGAAAAACAACGCCACCGCTGCATAAAGAGCACATAGTGCATGAAGCTCCGGGGACGGAATCACGCCGTCAATCACTACAACGCGGAAATACTTAATGTAGCAATAAACCGGATTCAGATGGAACAGCTGCTGGATCTGCATGGGATATCCATCCACCTTATAGAAAATAGCAGACAGATACGTCAGCAGAGTCAGGAAGATATCGTATAAATATTGTGTATCACGGAAGAAGACATACATGGCTGAAAGGAGCATACCGATGCCCAGATTAAACACCAGCAGACACAGCACGGGATACACCAGGCTCAGCATATGAATGCCAAAGGTAATGCCATCCAATGCACAGAAGAAGAAATAGACTACCAGTATGATCAAAAAATTCACCAAAGAGGATACGTTTCGTGAAAACAAAAACAGATACTTTGGAATATTGACT
The DNA here is from genome assembly GCA_045637605.1 of Pilosibacter sp. Classification (GTDB taxonomy): domain Bacteria; phylum Bacillota; class Clostridia; order Lachnospirales; family Lachnospiraceae; genus Pilosibacter. The sequence goes on along the minus strand of JAZTZT010000099.1, from coordinate 2,259 downwards.
TTGGTAAAAATTCTGGAATTGCTCATCAGACTGTTCATGCCACCCTTGGTTGCTTCTCGGAAATAAGACATGACCAGGTTACCGCTGAACAGATAGGTGGTGTAAAAGGGCGTATTCCGTCCAAAAAATTGACTGAACACGATCTTCATCACCAGCAGAGACAGCAGCGGTGACAGTATGCTCCATCCCATGCCCAAAACAGTACGCTTGTACTTCTCTTTAAAATCCCGTTTGACCAATTCCTCAAATAGAAACTGATTTTTCTTAAACTTTTCTAAAATGGAAATCACACTCCCGGAGCAGTCTGTTTTACCGTTTCGGGTAAACGCGGGACCGCTGCATTGCCATCAGAGACAACTGCAAGCTCCCGCGTTTTGTTATAACTGCTTTGTAAACTTATCAGTGTTTTAAAAACTCTGCAATCTTCAGAATCGTAGGTACAAAACCGTATTTTTTCAGGTAACGGAGTCCCTTTCTGACTATTTGGTTGTCAAAGTGGATCTTCAGGACTTTGATCATATGATCTTCGCCGTATTTATTCAGCAAAACACAGGAACGATGCTGTCCGTCTCGTATGATATTGTCTCCGTCAACCACGATGATGAAGCGGTCATCAAAACCCTTCTCTTCAATGCTGTTGATCAGCGTGTCAAACCGATCCAGACTCATTGCCGGCAGATTATGTGTTTGATGGTAGGAGCAGTATTCCGAATAACCCTCAGCATCACCCTGCAAATATCGGTAGGGAGCGCACTCGGTCAGCTTGTAGATCTTTCCATCAAACCAACGGCGTTTGATATCACCCAGCCGCAGTTCCTCAATTGCATAGCTCTTGATTTTCTTTGCCTCAATGCTGCGATAAACAAACTCGTCTTCCAGAATAAAACGATTATCTGCCAGCAGCATCTCTTCCACACTGTTCTTTTTATACCAGGATTGTGCTTTGCGCAGAAGTCTCTTCAGGGTACAAGCCTTTTGTCCAACAATTTCAAAACCGTTCAGCTCTGCCGGGAAGCACATGGTTCGCTCGATACAGTGGGCAAGAGAGAATTTGCCGCGTTTTGACTGGGCAAACGGCAGCTCCTGCTTCTGGAACTGCTCCATAAGATGCGCACGAACCGCAAAGCATGTTCCCGCAACGAATGTATAGTTTTCGGGAACATCACACACAAGCCCATATTCTTCCAGGGTTTTCTTCACCAGATTCTGCTTGTGTTTCGGATCATGAATGATCAGATTCCCGGCAGCGATCATGCCGCACTGTCCCTCATTCATCAGTCTGTCGATGTTTTTGTGTACATTTCCCGCACCCAGGACACCTTCGAACAAATACCGGAACCAATCGCTTCGCTTAAACAGCTGCTTATAAATATACACACGTCTGCGGCGAATGCCCTTGGAATGCACCTTGAAGATGATGTCATACTGATCCAGGTCCACGCCCTGGAGACTGGTATGGAACGCACCAATATCGAAACCAAAATTGCCCACTTCGATTAATTTGGCGTTGGGGTACGCTGCCTGGATCCTGGGAAGAAGATCTGAAAAAGGCATGCTCTGCTGATAGGTAATAATCAGGTCGAAGTGATAGGCCTCCAGATTTTTCAAATACTGATGGATGGTATCCCAGCTCTCAGGATAAAACATCTGCAGACAAAGCAGAATACGGGCGTCTTTGTTCTTCTCAATCAGACCACCGTAGAATTTATTGCCGATTCCGCGCCGGATGCTTTGCATAAATACATTGGCACGGTATTTCTGGGGAGTATAGGAGACGTTCTGAGGTCTTCTTCTTCTCTCCTTCTGTCTGTACATAAGGTAGTGAACCAGGGGACACATTCCCGTTCCCTTCACCTCTGGATTTCTCCGAAAATAGGACTCGTTTGAAAATCTTTCTGATGGATCCCACTGTTCCCATCCGATCGTCACATAGTGCAGAGCGGCATTCTCTCGAGGGCCAATGCCACTTTCCGCTCTGTACCATTCCTCATCGAAAAAAGCGGATTTTTTTACGAGATACGCATAATATCTATCGATTATGTTCATTGCTGTATATCCCTCTCTATTATAGAACAAACATCAGGAAAAACGTATCGCTTTCAGAAAAGGAACGTTTCTTTCACGCCCAGCCACTTCTGATCTTTTTCGCTCAGATTCAAGACGGTTCCGTCTGCCAGGCTATAGCCTTCCGCAGAGGCTGTTCCCTGATAGGTGCCTACCACTTCCGGCCACTGAACGCCGATCTCCGGGTCATTCCAG
>JAZTZT010000098.1:0-4201 GCA_045637605.1 Pilosibacter sp. | reverse complement strand
GCAGATTTTAACAATGTGAACGGAGAGATCATGGTATTTGCGGTTGTGAGCCTTGTTGTGATCGCACTCCTCTTGCGAAAGGAACTGAGCCTTTTGGATGTGATCACACTGGGCAGACATCAGGCGATCAATCTGGGTGTTGATTATGACCGTGTGATCCGCAAGCTGCTGTTTGGTGTGGTGCTCTGCATGGCGGTGGCGACAGCGACCATTGGTCCGGTTTCCTTTCTGGGCCTGATCGTTGCGAATCTGTCCAGACAGATATTGAAAACATATAAGCATACTTACCTGATCGCAGGTGCATCTCTGATCGGAATGCTTGCTTTGATCGGAGGTCAGTTGATCGCACAGCACGTGTTCCACTTTACTGTCCCTGTCAGCACATTTGTTACAATTGCAGGAGGTATTTATTTCCTCTATCTGTTGCTCATGAAGAAAGGAGCGTATTAATTCCTATGAATGTGGTAGATTTAATGAAACACTACGGTGAAAAAACGGTTGTAAATGAAGTTAGTTTCGAGGTTCCGAAGGGAAAAGTGTTGTCTTTGATCGGCCCCAATGGTGCGGGAAAATCAACGGTTATGGGTATGATCTCCAGGTTGATCGCTAAAGACGCAGGAGTCATCCAATTTGAGGATGAGGATCTTTCCAAATGGAAGAGTAAGGAACTGGCGAAACGTCTTGCAATTCTGACCCAGCATAACCATGTTCAGATGAAACTGACCGTCAGAGAATTGGTTGCGTTTGGTCGCTTCCCTTATTCCGGAAACCGGTTGACGTTGGAAGACCACAAAATGATCGATAAAGCGATCGCTTATATGGAGTTGGAAACATTTGCAGATCGATATATTGACGAATTGTCCGGTGGTCAGAGGCAGAGAGCGTATATAGCAATGGTGATCGCACAGGACACGGATTATGTTCTGTTGGATGAACCGACTAACAATCTGGATATTTATCATGCCACGAACCTGATGAGGATTGCTCGAAGGCTTTGTGATGAACTCGGTAAGACGGTCATCTTAGTCTTACACGAGATCAATTATGCGGCGTTCTATTCGGATTATATCTGTGCATTTAAAGATGGAAAGATCGCAAAATTCGGAACGGTAGAAGAGGTGATCAACAAGGATACATTGTCCCAGATTTATATGGTGGACTTTGAGATCATGAATATCGGCGGAAAACCGTTAACGATATATTATTAAATGATTTTCAGTACTTTTAGGTAGAAAAGGAGAACAAAACAATGAGAAAATGGACAGCAATGGCAGCAGTAGGAATGATGGCGCTCAGCCTTATGGGATGTGCAGGTGCAGTGGGCAGCACATCCACATCTGCAGAGACAGAAGCAGCAACTGTGGAAACAACCGTTGAGATTGAGAAACCAGAGACGATCATGATTCAGAGCCTGGACGGAAATCGAGAGGCAACGGAGGTAGAGGTTCCGTATGATCCGGAGCGAATCGCGATCCTAGATATGCCGGCTCTTGATATTATCGATTCTCTGGGACTTGGCGATCGTGTCGTAGGAAGCGCAAAAGTAACGATTGATTATCTGACTCAGTACAACCCGGAGGATTCTGAGGGGGCGATTGCAAATCTTGGTTCTGTAAAGACGGCGGATCTGGAGCAGGTGGCGATCAGTGAGCCTGACATTATTTTTATCGGAGGCCGCCTCAGTTCAAGTTATGATGCTTTGAGTGAGATTGCTCCTGTGGTGTATCTTGCGATGGATTATGAAAAAGGTGTGGTAGAAAGCACAGAAGAGAATGCAAAAACTATCGCCTCGATCTTCGGAAAAGAGGAAGAGATTGATGCGAAAATGGAGGGATTCCAGGCAAGGATCGATGCGCTGAAACCAATCCTTGAAGGGAAAGATATTCTTCTGAATATGTACAATAACAATGCCATGAGTATCATGGATACAGAGAGTCAGCTGAATATCCTTGCCAAGGAACTTGGCGGCAACAATCTTGGTGAGACTGTTGGCGAAACAACAAAGGCAACTCACGGTGAAGACGCTTCCTGGGAGACCATTGTTAACCTGAATCCGGAGTACATGTTTGTTCTTGATAGAAGCACTGCAACAGGAGCTGCAGAAGATGGTGTTCTTGGTGCAAGGGAAGTTGTGGAAAATGATCTGATCAAAGAACTGGATGTTTATAAAGATGGCAAGATCGTGTATTTTATCGAACATGCAAATGTGTGGTATACATCCACAGGCGGTATCCAGGCACTTGATGTGATGCTTAGTGATCTGGAAGAAGCACTGGGTGTCGCTGAGGAATGAAAAAATAAGGTTGAATGGTGGGCGGAAGTTGCATTCCGCCCATTTTTGCACTATAGTGATAATAAGAAAGGGGGAGCATGCTATGTGGATGGCATTTGCGATCGGATCGGCAGTGTTTGCATCATTGACATCGATCCTTGCAAAGGTTGGTATTGACGGAGTGAATTCAAATCTGGCCACAGCGATCCGTACGGTAGTGGTTGTTTTTATGTCCTGGGGAATGGTATTCATCACCAATGCACAAGGAGGGATTGGAGATATCAGTAAGAAAAGCTGGATGTTCTTAATTCTTTCCGGACTTGCAACGGGTGCGTCCTGGCTTTGTTATTACCGTGCACTTCAGATTGGTGAAGCCTCCAAAGTTGTTCCGATCGATAAGATGAGCACAGTGCTAACACTGGCTCTGGCATTTATCTTCTTACATGAGAGTTTTACTGTGAAATCACTGATCGGATGTATCCTGATTACGATCGGTACATTGATCATGGTATTGTAAGAAAAATGAAAAGGATGTAGAAAAAGATGGAGGGTTACATGATGCTGATTTTAAAGTGTGTGCTTTTGAGTTTCCTTGCATTGATTGTAGTGCTTGCGATCAATACGATGAGAAAGACCAGCGGTGCACGTAAGCTGGAGGGAAAACATCCGGAGTTTACCGAGGATGAATTAAAGCCTTATGGAGAAGCGCTTTCCAGAATGATCCGGTGTGCGACGGTATCTGTAAAGGACAGTCATGATGATGCGGAGTTTGCTAAGATGCGTGCAGTGGTAGAGGAAGATTTCCCATTGCTGCATGAAAAAGCAGAGCGTATGATGTTTGCGGCGGACTGCTGGATGTATAAGATTTCGGGCGAAGATACAAGCCGTAACATTCTTCTCATGTCTCATCACGATGTGGTGGCTGCGGATACAGAACATGAAACCTGGAAATATGAACCGTTTTCCGGAACGATCGCGGATGGAAAAGTCTGGGGCCGTGGTGCGGCAGATACGAAAGGTTCTTTATGTGCGATTCTTTTTGCAGCAGAAGAGATGCTGAGAGAAGGCATCACACCTCCGGTAAACTTGTATATTCTCTCTTCTCACAATGAAGAGACCGGTGGCGATGGTATGACAACAGCCCGCAGTTATTTTGAAGAGCAGGGAATCACCTTTGAAGTGATCTTAGACGAAGGCGGCGGCATCGTAGAACCTCCATTGCCGGGAATGAGATGTGAAATGTGTGCCATGATCGCCGTTCACGAAAAAGGCCGTTTAAAGGTCAACTGTACGGCAAGAAATAAGAGCAGCCATGTAAGCATGACTGGTTTTAAGGGAAATCCGGTGGAGCGAATGGCAAAATTTATAGAAGAAGTGAAATCTTCTAACATCTTTATTCGCGAGCTGAATCCTCAGACAAAAGCGATGTTTGCAGGTCTGGCTCCATACTGCGGATTTCCGATGAATGTGCTGTTTAACAATCTGTGGTTCTTTGGAGGCATTATCAAGAAAGTGTTACCGAAGATCAACGGTACGGCAGGCAGTATGATCGGAACAACCTGCAACTTCCAGAAGATCGAAGGAAGCGTAAATGACCGGTTCTGTACAGCTTCTGTCATGTTCCGAAACACCAACGAAGCAGATTTAAAGAAAGAATACGCTGCATTCACGACGATCGCAGAAAAATACGGAATTACGCTCGAAATTGAACGAGACGAATACTATAAACCGGCAGACATGGACTCTCCGGCGTATGCGTATACAGTGGATTGTCTTGCAAAGATATTCCCTCGATTTGCAGCAGCTCCGTATGTACTTTCCGCCGGTACAGATGCATGGCGCCTGACTCCGGTGTGTGACTGTGTTCTTCGCTTTGCACCGACCAGAATGTCAAATCAGCAGCTTGGTTCCATCCATGCAGTGGATGAG
>JAZTZT010000097.1:0-6081 GCA_045637605.1 Pilosibacter sp. | reverse complement strand
GATGTGTACAGCTCTCCGAAAGGACTCTACATCTGCAGCGAATTGCGTGGAGTGTGGTCTTTGTGAGAAACATTGTCCGCAGGGCATTCCGATTCGACAGGAATTGAAGAATGCGCGGAAGGAATTGGAAGGTCCGATCTACCAGATCGCGAAGAAGCTGATCCCGTTATTCATCAAATATTAAGTGATGGAAAATCAGCATTTGACGGGAGAGGGGTTATGAGCAGGATCAGTGAAGCATTGGAAATTGCAGGATTTTCGGAAGCGGCGAAATGTTATTTTGAAAAATGTTATCTCGATATAGAGTCTAATAATCAGTTGTATCATCATTTGGCGATGGCAGAAGCATGCTACTACGGTGATGGGGATTATGACACGGAATTAAAACAACTATCAGAAAAAACGGACCTTCACCAATATACGGTCGAAATGCTGCACCTATTATTTTGCATTGATCGGTTGAAAGGCATTTATAAAGAGAAGGGATACTCTGAGGAGTTGCTAAAAGACTCCATGGCAGACTTACGCTATAAATTAGAAGAATGCAAAGCAGTTCACGGAATTTGGGGAACCTTTGTATTCTGGTGGTTTAAACGATTTTACGAATGCAAGACCTTCAAGTTGGGACGTTTAGAATTTGAGTGGGAAGGGTTGGAGTTTGATTATAATGAAACTCTGAAAAAAGGCGCTCGCGTCATCAATTGTCACATTCCGTCTGCCGGTCCGCTGCATTCGGAGTTGGTGGAGCAGGCGTTGGCAAAGGCATATGAATTTTATGGGTTTGCGGAACGAAGAGAGATCATGCCTGTGGTCTGTGAATCCTGGATGCTTTATCCTCCACATTACGAGCAGTTTCCGAATGGTGGCAACATGAGAAACTTCTTTGATCGTTTCGATGTGTACAAGCACTGGGAAGATGCAAAGAATGAAGATGCATGGAGGATTTTCAACAGAGCAGACCACAATTACGAGAGTTTTCCACAAGATACCGAACTTCGCAGGAATTTTTACCGTTATCTGAATGATGGTAAAAAGATGGGAAGCGGATATGGAATCTTGTTTTATCATCCGGAATCAGAACGAATTGAGAGGATTAAGCGGATGGAGGAGATTTTGGATGCCGCGAATGAAAACTCACAAGTATCCGAGCAGGATCTGAAACTCCTGACGGAATATTACGAAGGTCCGTGGTGGCGTGAAGACTTCGAGGCAGATGAAGCAGGCAAACTTCCCAAGAATTTGAAGCGAGGAGTATTGTCTGAGGATGCTGTATACAACTTGTTGGAAGAGATACAGGAAGTGTGAGCACGGGTCAGTCAAATCCCTTGTACATTCTCCTAAAATATGGTATCTTAGAAGCGGAAATGACTTTGACACGTTAACGCAAGGACCTGCAATAGGAAGCCCTTGCAGAAGGAGAGGAAATATATGAATTTCAACGAAGAAGCATTAAAACTCCATGCGGAGCATAAGGGAAAAATTGAAGTGATCAGCAAGGTTCCGGTTAAGACAAGGGACGATCTGAGCACAGCATACACACCGGGCGTTGCGGAGCCGTGTCGTAAGATCCATGAGAATAAAAATGATGTTTACAAGTATACTGCAAAAGGAAATCTGGTGGCAGTGGTAACAGATGGTACAGCGGTTCTCGGTCTGGGAAATATCGGCCCGGAAGCTGCGATGCCGGTTATGGAAGGAAAGGCAATCCTTTTCAAGGAGTTCGGCGGCGTAGATGCATTCCCAATCTGTCTGGATACTCAGGATGCAGACGAGATTGTAAAAGCAGTTAAGATGATCGCACCGTGCTTTGGTGGAGTTAATCTGGAAGATATTGCTTCTCCGAAGTGTTTCGAGGTAGAGGCGAGACTGGAGAAAGAGTTAGATATTCCGGTATTCCACGATGACCAGCATGGTACAGCCGTTGTCGTTACAGCAGCGTTACTCAACGCACTGAAAGTAGTTGGAAAGAACATAGAGGATATTCATGTTGTATTAAATGGTCCGGGTTCTGCAGGCACAGCAATTATTAAGATGTTACTGGCTACAGGTGTAAAACACATCATTGCATGTGATGAAAACGGTATCCTTTATAAAGACCGTGGTGTGGGTATTAAAGACCATAAAGCAATGCTTTGCGAGATTACAAACCTGGAAGATAAACGTGGAACTCTGGCAGATGCGATTGTTGGAGCGGACGTATTTATCGGTGTATCCGTTGGCGGTGCACTGAAACCGGAGATGATCAAGACCATGGCTCAGGATCCAATCGTATTTGCGATGGCAAATCCGACTCCGGAAATCATGTATGAAGAGGCGATGGAAGCAGGCGTAAAAGTTATGGGTACCGGCCGTTCTGATTATCCGAACCAGATCAATAACGTTCTGGCATTCCCGGGCATTTTCCGCGGTGCGTTAGACTGTGGAGCAAGAGATATTAACTACGAGATGAAAGTTGCTGCGGCTCATGCGATCGCAGAACTGGTAACAGATGATAAGCTGAGCGCGGACTATATTATTCCAGGCGCTCTGGAACCGGGCGTTGCACAGCATGTGGCAATGCGCGTGGCAGAAGCTGCAGTGAAGTCCGGAGCAATCCGCAAATAATCTGTGAGAAGAATAAAATAGTTGTAATAAACAAGCACCCCTCCTGCATAAAATGAATAGCAGAGGGGTGTTTTTATGTCAGACTATCGAAGATTGATCTCATACATTTATGAATATGAAGGAAAAGTAAAAGGGAAGAACATAGGATTTGTGAAATTAGAGGCGAGAAATGGTCAGTGCAGATTGAATGTCAATGCAAAGCGGGTGTATGTCGGAGGGAATGCCATCGGAGTGTATTTGCTGGGGCAGGACGGAGAGAAAACATTTTTGGGAAATATGTTTGTGCGGAATGGATGTGGTGAGTTTCGTACAACGGTAGATACGGATAATGTAGAAGGAACCGGGAATGCATTAGATACATATTACGGATTGGTGGTGCATGATGTAAAAGATTCCTGGCGGTCGTATCAGACGATTTGGGATGATGAGAAGGCGGTGCGAGAGAAGTGCGAGGGAGCGGATACAGCTCTGGAAGTGGAAATGTGTGACGAGCCACTTGTACAAAATTCAGAGCCGACTGCACAACAGGCCGTGCAGCAGCCAATAGAAGATGTTCAGGCAGCAGAGTTAGTGGAAGAAACTTCCAGTATTGAGACGATGATAATCTCTCCGGAACTGGAAAATCCGGAGGTACTGCGTTATCTGCAAGAGACAGAACAGCCTGCACCGGATGCTGATGCGCGCTGGCAGGAAATGCGAAAAGAATATCCGAAGATTCAACCGTTTGATTATGACGGAGGAAGCGAAGTGCTGGCAATTCGCCCGGATGATATCGGAAAACTTCCACGTGAATGCTGGATTTATGGAAATAATAGTTTTCTGCTCCATGGCTATTACAATTATCGATATTTGATCTTAGTGCGTTTAGACCAGGAAAATGGGTCGGTACGCTACTTGTTGGGAGTTCCGGGACATTATTATAGCAATGAAAAATACATGGCCAATATGTTTGGTTTTCCTAATTTCGTGTTATCTAAAAAGCAGCCACCGAATGATGGCCGCTTTGGATACTGGTATACAGAGATAAAAATCGGTTAATAGTCAACTCCACGGAGTTCCACGTGTCCAACGTATGGTTTGACGATGTCTCGGAAAGAGAGTAATTCCTCCTTGCTGCAGCTGGTAAATCCGGAGACCAGGACATTTTCAGAATCGACATAGTTCTGTAGGAAATAATTTGGACATCCGGAGATCCATTCTCCGATTCGAACAAAGTCTTCTGCACAATGCAGTTCTTTGACAACGGTTGTGCGGAATTCATAGGGAACGGTTCCCTGTTTTAAGAACTCGACACTTTCCATAATGGACCCTATATTTGCGGACGGTATTCCGATTACATCGGGATACCGTTCTTTGCATGTCTTGATATCCATGGCGACAGAATCGATGAGTCCCTCTTCGCAGAGGGATTTCAGAACATCCGAACGGGAACCGTTGGTGTCCAGTTTGATCCGATAGCCCAATTCACGTACGCGCAAGATAAAGTCTCGAAGATCTGGCTGTAAGGTTGGTTCTCCGCCGGTAATGGCTACACCCTCCAGGATTCCTTTTCGTTTTGTAAGGAATTTGAGTACTTCTTCATCTGTAAAAAGAACTTCTGCATCACTTCCAAGTAAGTCACTGTTGTGACAAAACGGACAACGGAAATTACAGCCACCGGTAAAGATCGTTGCTGCCACATGCCCGGGGAAATCGAGAAGCGTTGTTTTTTGTAAGCCGCAGATTTTCATAAGAATATCCTCTGTATTTGATATATTTCATATTACAAATGACATTATATCATAAAATATGCCAGGTTGGCATATCCAATATGAGAAAAGAAAAACTTGCACGATATGGGGATAACGGGTAAACTATTCTATAATGAAGAAATGATTAGAAGTAAAAGGACGATAGAAGGAGAAGCAATATGGCACGAATGACACAAGAAGAACGTTTTATGCGCGAAGCGATCCGTCTTGCAAAGAAGGCGGCTGCATTAAAAGAAGTTCCGATCGGCTGCGTCATTGTTCATGATGGAAAGATTATTGGTCGTGGCTACAACCGTAGAACGATTGATAAAAATGTACTTGCTCATGCGGAGATCGTTGCGATCCGAAAGGCTTGTCGTGTGCTTGGAGATTGGCGCTTGGAGAACTGTACGATGTATGTGACTCTGGAACCGTGTCCAATGTGTGCGGGTGCGATCGTGCAGGCCAGAGTTCCGAAGGTAGTAATTGCCTGTATGAATCCAAAGGCCGGCTGTGCAGGCTCTGTCTTGGATATGTTTCATGAAGATGGTTTCAACCATCAGGTAGAGACTGAAGTCGGACTGATGGGAGAAGTTTGTTCTCAGATGCTAAGGGATTTCTTTAAGGAACTGAGAGAAGAAGGCAAGCGCAAGAAAAAGGAGGCCAAAGACCGTGAAGCAGGTAGATACGAAGAAGCTGGTGCTGGCATGTCTGGTGATCATGATTCTCATGATCTTGTACACAAAGGTGGACATGGGAATCAAACAGAGTAGACAGGAGGCAGAAGTGGCAGCAGCCATGGAAGAGACAGAGCGTCCGAATTCACTTTTGACGTCTGGTCAATTACTTGGTTTTACGGAAGATTCTGAGACAGATTTCGAAGCCGAAGCGGATGATGCAGAGTCCGCAGAAGAAAACGAAGAAAATATCCTCGGTCCGGCAGAGAAGATGGACTTAAAGAAAGCAAAAAAAGAATCCTATGGACTGGTAGCTGAACTGGATTTTGTCAGCGCTGACAGGATTTCTTTGCACGGAAGTTTTGGTTATGTGGCAGTAGCATTAAACGCAGAGGAAGATGGAAGCGTTTTTGCGACGATTGAAAATGCAGTTACCCTGGAAGAGCTGGGCGGAATCAAGATGGGCGGAGCGGCTTACACAGATATTCTCGGCGGAGAAGGCTGTGCGTTGATCGTTCCGGGAATTCACAATGAAGAGATTGCCAGAAGACGCAGATTTTTATATATAGAAGAAACCAATGAGATCACAGGAGGAATCGTAGCCCCTGATTGGATGATGAAGAAGGTGGCAAATAACGATTATTCGGATGCAGTCACAGAAGAGACTCTCGTGGAAGAATTAAAGCAGATGCTGAATCAGGAGGGTAAGCTGCTTTATGGTCCGGTCGTGATTCCGGAGTATAACAGTAATACATACGGCTTCTTGGCAGAAAGTGGAGAAATGCTGGAAGATGTCTGGTACGGAATCTGGAACAGAGACTTGGGAACATTTGTGAAGGTTCCGCTGTTTCATTAAAAAACTGTAAAAAATCATTGGCAAATCTAAGGCAAAACACTTGAGGAATCAAGAATGCTTGACAAAACCAAGGTTTCCATGTATACTAAGCGAGTCCGTACAGCCGGGGAGTTAGCGGTGCCCTGTACCTGCAATCCGCTATAGCAGGGGTGATGTTTTGCCTAGGGTACTTTCTTGTGGAGCTGCCCCTGGTAAGTGACGTTGACGCTTTGGT
>JAZTZT010000096.1:0-2233 GCA_045637605.1 Pilosibacter sp. | reverse complement strand
GTAGTTTCATTTGCCTGTGCAGCCGCATTTTGAACGGCTTCCGGAATCAATGTAACAGCATTTGCGGAAGCCTCAGGAGTTTTAGCTGCAAGTAAAGCTTCTTTCGATACAGAATAGGTACCGATCAGCGGAGCCTTTTCTGCACCGGAAATGGCTGCTGCAGTTACAGTAAATGTTTCGCCATTTAACTTTGTCCAGTCTACCTGGCAGGAAAATCCATGATTTGCAGAACCAAGAGCGACCTTTAAATCTTCACGCGGAAGAAGAGCCTGTGTCGTTGTAAAAGTATTGGCTCCCGGACCTTCGCCGGAGGAAATGGTAATTTCTACGGATACACATTCTTCCGGAACCTCTGCATTCCATGCCCAACCGGTGATGGAATCAGCCGTAACGGTGTCCAGATGACCGGAAAGCTGAGCCGCAAATGTCGGGATCATAGTAATAGAAGAAAGTAAGAACGCAGTGCCGATGGTTGCCAGACGGCAGAGTAGACTTTTTTTCATATGTGGCCTCACAATCATACATAATCAATAAGAAATTATTAAAATTACTAACTTATTTCATTATATTTACAAATATATTAAATGTCAAGAATTGGAGGCGATGTGCGTGCGCGAGCCGCAGAATTGCCACGTTTAAAATATGAAAAAAGTCTTAAATAAAAAAGAAAGTCTTGACAAATGACGCCTCTGGTTATATAGTAACAACTGTAAATGTTAGCACTCCACTGAAAAGAGTGCTAATAAAACGAAAGAGGTGAGATTGTGGAGCTGGATGCAAGAAAAGAAAAGATACTAAAGGCAATTATCCAGACATATTTGGAAACAGGTGAACCGGTTGGTTCAAGAACTATCTCCAAGTATTCCGATCTGAAGTTAAGCTCTGCAACGATCCGGAATGAGATGTCTGATCTGGAAGAAATGGGTTACATCATCCAGCCGCATACCTCTGCGGGACGAATTCCTTCCGATAAAGGCTATCGCTTCTATGTTGACCAGATCATTCGCGAGAAAGAAAGCCAGGTCAACGAGATGCAGGAGATCATGATCCAGAGGGTAGACCGTGTGGAACTTCTTTTAAAACACATGGCCCAGATCCTGGCAGCCAACACAAACTATGCAACGTTGATCAGCGGACCGACCTCCAATCTGACAAAATTGAAATTTATTCAGCTTTCCAGAGTGGAAGAGAAAAAACTCCTGATCGTTGTGGTTGTGGAAGGCAATATCATCCGGAACTCATTCGTAAATCTGGAAGAGGATCTGACAAACGAAGATGTATTGAATCTGAATATTCTGCTCAATAATAGTCTGAATGGTTTGACCATTCAGGAGATCAACCTCGGTATGATCGCGAAACTGAAAGAGCAGGCCGGTATTCACAAGCAGGTGATCGAGTTGGTGTTAAATGAAGTTTCCGAAGCCATTCAGGCACAGGACGCGGACCTTCAGATCTACACCAGCGGCGCGACAAACATTTTCAAATATCCGGAGCTTTCTGATACACAGAAAGCCAGCCAGTTGTTGAATACATTGGAGCATAAAGAACTGTTAAAGGGTCTGTTTGATGACAAACAGCTTCCGGCGGTATCGGATCCGCAGATTCAGGTATATATCGGAGATGAGACACCGATCCAGTCCATGAAAGACTGTAGTGTGGTCACTGCAAACTACGTGCTTGGCGATGGACTTCGCGGAACCATCGGTATCATCGGTCCAAAGCGCATGGATTATGAAAAGGTAGTAGGCACTCTGCGAACTCTCGTTTCGCAGTTAAATGATACTTTTAATCAATAAATTATTGAAAGGTGAAGATTTCAAGTGGCAGAAAAAGACTTAGAAAAGGGAAACCTTGAGGAAGAAGTAAAAGAGACAGAAACTCCGGAGGCTGCTGAAACAAGAGAGGAAACTGCAGAAGAAGTTGCTGCAGAGGAATCCGCAGAAGAAGCAGAAGACGGAAAAGAAGGTAAAAAAGAGAAGAAAGGATTCTTCTCTAAGAAAAAAGATCCGAGAGACACTCAGATCGAAGAGCTGACTGACAGACTGAAACGCAATATGGCAGAGTTTGATAATTTCCGTAAGCGTACAGAGAAAGAGAAGTCGGCGATGTATGAGATCGGCGCGAAGGATGTAATCTCCAAGATTCTTCCGGTAGTGGATAACTTTGAGAGAGGTCTTGCAGCGATCCCGGAAGAGATGAAGGGAACTCCGGTCGAAGACGGCATGGAGAAGAT
>JAZTZT010000095.1:0-16366 GCA_045637605.1 Pilosibacter sp. | reverse complement strand
AAGCAGGATTCCAGTAAAACATTGGTACCGGAGATCAAGCGCGCTGCCGCTGCATATGGCATTGCAGAAACAGACCTGACCATACAACTGACAAATCGTCCGGCTCACGCACACTTTCTGGCATTGGAAGCGGTAAAATCTGCTGCGGAGCAGGATGAAGAAATCCATATTTATGCAGCTGGCGGTGACGGTACGTTCAATGAGGTACTGACCGGAGCAATGAATTATAAAAAAGCGGCTGTCGGTCTTTTGCCTTATGGCAGTGGCAATGACTTTCTCCGCAGTTTTGGTGTGCGTGAAGAATTTTGTGATATCGAAGACCAGCTGCGAGGTGAAGTGAAAGAAATTGATATGATCAAAACCCAGCGTGGATTTGCTGCTGCGATCTGTTCTGCCGGTTTGGACGCAAAAGTCGCTTACGGTATCCCGAAATTTAGAAGAATCCCACTCTGTGGCGGTTCTATGGCATACAAACTGAGTATTGCAGAGGTTCTTCTTGGAAAGAAAGCCACAAGAGTTCATATTAATATTGATGGAAAAGAGTTTGAACGCAGTTGTCTGTTGGTGGCAATCTGCAACGGACATGCTTACGGAGGCGGCTTCCTGGCTGCTCCGGAGTCTAAATTAGATGATGGCATTCTGGATGTTATGGTCGTAAATGAAATTTCTCTTCCAAAGATCGCAAAGGTTTTACCGATGTACCAGGCAGGAAAGCATTTCAAAGACGGTGAGATCATTCCGGAGTTAAAGGATATTGTGGAATATTATCCGGCACACAAGGTAACGATTCGCCCGGTAGATTCCAATCAGGACATGATTGTCAATGTGGATGGTGAATGCGGCCCGGACAAGGAACTTTCCGCTGAAATTATTCCGCTTTCCGCGAGAATTATCCTGCCGAAAAAGGTATTTAACAGACATCCGTAGATTAGTTTGACTTTCAATTGAACCGCCAGTACGCAGACAGATTTCTCCTTCTGTGGTAGAATGCTTCTACAACCAATCAACCACATACGAAAGGAGAAATTACTATGAAACGACTGGATCTGATTTTGGAGAAACTTAATTCTGTAGAACAAAAAGTGGACTCTTTAGAGCACAAGGTGGACTCTTTGGAGCACAAGGTGGATTCTTTGGAGCACAAGATGGATTCCATGGAACACAGAATGGATTCCATGGAACACAAGATGGATTCCATGGAACACAGAATGGACTCTATGGAACACCGCATGGACTCTTTGGAAGACAAAGTGAACGATGAATTCTTCAGACTCAATCTTCGCCTGGAGAATGAAGTCTTTTTCGGTATCAAGGCGGTGGCTGACGGACACGCGGATATCATGCGAAAGTACAAACACTTGCTTGATGACCGTTATGACAAAGAACAGATTTTAGTAAGATTAGTTCATCACGAATCTAAAATCCACGAGATTGAACGCAACTGTAAACATTGTGCTTGAAATGTAGCTAATAACGATTCGAATAATTGATTAATAAAAAGGGACTTCTGATCACCACTATTAGGCGAATGAAGTCCCTTTTTATCATATATTTACTGCTTACTATGCCATTCTCTAAAGCTGCAAGCCAGTTTTTTTGCTGTCGGTGCTGCACAGTGACCACCGCGGGCGGTACATAAAAGGTCTCCGGAAAGTCCACGACCGATGGTGTCTGCCACGTCAAGGACTTCATGGAACGGAAGTACCGGATCCTGACCGGCTAATGCCCACTGAGCATATACGATAGACATGGTCGCCACATAGAGAACGCGGGCCATGCAAGGCATATCTTTGCCTCCCGGGATCGGATCACACGGCCAGCCGACGGAAGCCTGAAGTGCCATGGAGGCTGCTGCCTCCACCTGCTCCGGTGTTCCGCCAAGCATCTGTGCTACCGCTGCAGCTGCCATTGCAGAACAGCATCCACACTCACCTGTACATCCTGTCACTTCTCCGGTCGGGGCGCTGCGCGTATAGCAGATCGCACCTACTCCGGCTGCCACAAAGAGTCCCTCTAATAAAGTTTCCTGAGATAACTCCAATGTCTCCTGCACAGAAGACAGTACACCGAAAATGAAGCCTCCACCGGTTCCCATCGGTCCCGGAACATTCAGAACACCTTCTACCGGGGGCTGTCCGGCCATCACATACTGAATGGATTTGGAAATCACGCCCATATTGAGCGGAAGAGTTGGCATCGCTGCATGCCATTTTTTATAGTGAAGTTCCGTAAACGGAGTCGTGATCGGAGTCACATCTTCTTCATAGAGTGCATGAGTTCTGCGGTACATCGCCGGCATAATGGTGTCGCGCATATAGGAAACTACCTGTCCGCGGTCCCAGCCGGATGCTGCCATCTCGTAATCGATCGCCACTTCCGGAAGGGATTTTCCCTGCTCTGCCGCCAGTCTGCGCCACTCTACCATATCCTGATAGAGCTGCGGTTTCTTTGTTGAGGTTGTCGGCACAGGAAGTACCGGCTTTAAAACTGCGCAAGAATACTCTGCCAGCTCTGCTTTTGTCTTCTCTGTCGGTTCAGAATCAATCTTGAACCAGTGCATCTGGCCGATACCATAACCGTCTTCTTTATTCTGCCCCTCTCCAATTCCATGCTCCAAAACCGGCTGACTTGCTGAAATCTTTGCATACAGCATCTCATGATCCAGACCACACACTTCATCGTACACACAAAGCACGTATGTATCGCCTTTTCCCACAAACTCGTAGCCATTGACCCACACGGTCTCGATCATTCCACCGCCGATGGAATTGGCAACTAAAGATGCCTTTTTACCAGAAACACCTGTGAGAATAAATTTCAAAGAGTTGATATGCGGACTTTCTTTCATGCTACAGAAATCAAATATGTATGGGATCCCACGCCCTTTCAAATCTGCTTTCACGCCGAAAAATCCTTTATAGTCCGGCAGATGACCCATAGCACCATTGAGCATGCCAAGATCCTCATTCATCGTTCCGAATGTTCCTTTAAAGGAACCATCATTGTCCAGTTCAACCAGAATCTCCGCCACTTCTTCTCCTAAAATCGAATTGCAGAGATACCCTGCACGACACGGAGCCGCCATGTGGGAACTGGAGCCTGGCTGCATGATCGGGCCAAATACATCATTATAAAATTCCGGATACAGTTCGATCATAACTCAATCCACCTTTATCATTATTCCACGATCGTGTTGCGAAGAGTACCGATTCCTTCTACGATGCACTCCACCACATCACCGACATTCAGGAACTTCGGAGGCACAAAGCCCATTCCGACTCCGGACGGTGTTCCGGTTGCGATCAGGGTGCCGGCTTTTAAAGTCATACCCTGGCTCAGTTCCACGATCACATCCTCAATATCGGTTAAGAACAACTCTGTGTTGGAGTCCTGACGTAACTCTCCGTTTACTTTGGACTGAATTCTCAATTTCGGCGGATACGCAACTGCATCTTCTGTTGTGATCCACGGTCCTAATGGTGTGAAATTGTCCAGGCTCTTTCCGAAATACCACTGTTTGTGAGCATTCTGCACCTCGCGGGCGCTGACATCGTTCATAATGGTATATCCGAAAATATAGTCACGGACGTTCTCACGTGTTACATTTTTCGCATCTTTCTTAATGACAACTACAAGTTCTGCCTCGTAGTCTAACTGATTTGTCAAATCTCTGTGGGCAGAAATGCCACCTTCCGGATCTACTGCACGATTGACACGCTTGGAAAAATAAATGGCCTGCTTTTCATGATCCTTCTGGAAACTTTCTTTTGCAAATCGCGCGGATTCCTCTGCGTGAGCCGCATAGTTGATTCCCAGGCAGATGATATCCTGATCCGGTTCCGGGATTGGGGCCAAAACAGTTATATCTTCCATCGGAGCTGCACCCGGCACATCGTGCGGATCTTTATTCAGAATATACTGAAGCATCTCCATCTCAGACTGTTCCATCTCTCTGATCAGTTCTTTCATATCGGTATAATCCATTCCTGCTGCAGAAACCGGATACACCCAGGTTTCTTCCTGATTCAGAACTCCGATCATCTCTTTTTTACCTACGATATATGTCAGTAATTTCATACTGTCTGTCCTCCCTGCCTGCTTACCGGCCATTTACAAATACACGGCTGCCAGAAATCTGTGCAGCCGTGGAATAAACGAATATTTAAATTAACGAATTCTCTCCGGGAAACCAACCTTCTTCTGAACTTTTCTTAAAGTCTTGTTGGAGAAGTAGGATGCTTTCTCTGCATTCTCTTTGATCACTTTGTCAATGTAATCTTTGTTCTTTGTCAGGTCGTTGTAGTTGTCCTGAAGCGGTTTCAGTACGGAAACGATCGCCTCACCAACGCCCATCTTGAAGTCGCCGTATCCCTTACCGTCGAACTCTGCCTCAACCTCTGCCGGTGTCTTACCTGTACATGCACAGTAGATATCGATGAGGTTCTTGATACCCGGCTGCTCGTCGCTGTAACGTACACATGCAACAGAGTCTGTCACTGCACGTTTACACTTACGGATGATGGTATCCGGATCGTCCATTAAATAAATGCTGCCATTCGGGTTCTCATCGGACTTGGACATCTTCTTCATCGGATCCTGTAAGCTCATGATCTTCGCGCCGGATTTTCCAATGTACGGTTCCGGAACTGTAAATACATCGCCGTAGATATTGTTGAAACGATTCGCAATGTCTCTTGTCAGTTCGAGGTGCTGCATCTGGTCAATACCAACCGGAACTACGTCTGCCTGGAACAGAAGGATATCTGCTGCCATCAGTACCGGATATGTGAACAGACCTGCGTTGATATTGTCCGCGTGCTTTGCAGATTTGTCCTTGAACTGTGTCATACGGTTCAGCTCACCCATATAAGTGAAGCAGTTTAAGATCCAAGCCAGCTCTGCGTGACCGGAAACGTGGGACTGGTAGTAGATGCAGTTCTTTTCCGGATCAAGGCCGGCTGCAATGTAAAGTGTGAGAAGATTTCTTGCACGCTTTCTAAGCTCCGCCGGATCCTGACGAACTGTGATGGAGTGCATATCTACTACACTGTAAAATGTCTGGTAATCATCAGCGATCTTTACCCAGTTCTTTAACGCTCCAAGGTAGTTGCCAAGTGTTAAATTACCGGTTGCCTGCATACCGCTGAATAAGGTTTTCTTTCCGTCTAACATAAATCTATCTCCTTGCTGAATTATATTCTTAGTAATACAACTCATTATAGTACAAGTTTTCTTTTGTTACAAGATAAAAGTTCGGAATGTTGTTCTTGTATCTTTGGTTTTTACCATTTATAATAAATGTGATTTGATTTTTGAGAGTTCGTTTGAGACTCAGAAAGGATATGGACTTTTATGGAGAAAATTGCAAGCTTTACTGTCAACCATCTGACTCTGCTTCCGGGTATTTATGTGTCCCGTCAGGATACAGTCGGTGAGACAAAAGTAACTACTTTCGATCTTCGCATGACTCGCCCGAATTTCGAGCCGGTTATGAATACTGCTGAAATGCATGCTATCGAGCACCTTGGTGCCACATTTTTAAGAAACCATAAAGACTACAAGGATCTGACCATCTACTTCGGACCGATGGGCTGCCGCACAGGCTTCTATCTTATCTTGGCGGGCGATCTTACTTCTGCGGATGTGGTTCCGCTTGTCAAAGAAATGTTCGCATTTATCCGCGATTACGAAGGCGAGATCCCGGGCGCTGCTGCAAGAGACTGCGGTAACTATCTGGATCTAAACCTTCCGATGGCAAAATACCTTGCGAAGAAGTATTATGAGGAAGTTCTGGAAAATATCGGTGAAGAGCGCCTGGTTTATCCGGAGTAAACTTAGTATTTGCAATATACACAAAGGGGAAATCGATAACTCTCGATCTCCCCTTATTTTTTAGTATTTTTTCTCCAGCTCTAACAACGCTGCTTTCACATCTGTTCCACCTGCATATCCGACGATTCCTCCGTCCGCACCAACGACTCTGTGACACGGGATGAAGATCGGAAGTGGATTGCGGTTGTTTGCCATTCCAACTGCTCGGCTGGCATTTTCATTTCCGATCTGCACGGCGATTTCCTTATAAGTTCTTGTCTCACCATATGGAATTGTCTGCAGCGCTTCCCAGACTTTCATCTGGAACTCGGTTCCTACCGGATCCAGCGGAAGATCAAATTCTTTTCGCTCTCCCACAAAATATTCTTTCAGCTGCTTATATGCCTTCTCTAATATAGGAAGATTATCCTCCATCATACCTGCTTCGATCATTTTGGTCGGTGCGTTACGTCCAAAGCAAAGTTCGATCATATCACCTTTTTCGCATACCAATGTCACATCCCCGATCGGAAGAGTGTAGCTGCAGTATCCGGTTTCTTCTACCGCAATAAACACCACTACCGTATACGGAGGGATCTGTGCATAGATTCGTTCTTTCACAACCGCTCCACCGCCGGACGTATCGTAAAGTGGCTGCCAGATCAATCCCTTTGGAAGTCTCGGAAGACCAAGTTTGTGAGTTCCCCAATGGAAGTTGTATGCAACGTAGAAATTCTGATCCGGGGTACCATCTACCTTCTGCGCATATGCGCCCCAGTACATGATTCCAAGCTGTTTTCTGAAATACTCCAGATCCGGTCTCCATGCACTCTGTCCATGGAAAGAAACGTCCGGACAGCCCAGAGATTTGTGATCCGTATGCTTTGGAGCCTGATCCATGTGGAATAATTTATGCTCTTTGCGGAATCGGATAAACTCTCTCACCACCTGGAATAGATCGGAATTTTCCTCTAACTGGTTCCAGTCGAGCCAGCTAATCTCATTGTCCTGACAATATGCATTGTTGTTGCCACCCTGTGTATTTCCGAATTCGTCACCGGCCATAATGAGTGGTGTTCCCTGACTCAGCAGCAACAGTAAGAATGCATTGTAAAGCTGCTGTTTTCTCAGTTTGTTGACCTTTTCTGCCTCAGTCGGTCCTTCGATTCCACAGTTCCAGGAGGCATTGTAATCAGCACCGTCACGGTTTTCTTCGCCGTTGGCCTCATTATGCTTTTCATCATATGTGACCATGTCCATCATGGTGAATCCATTGGTATTGGCCATGTAATTGATGACTGCATGATCGGATGGATTTTTTATGGTCCAGTTCATCAGGCTCTCCACCATTCCTTGGTCACCCTTTAGGATACGACGCATATCCATCTGAAATTTGTCATTGTATTCTGCAAGACGCTTTCCTCTGGTTGTCTTCGGAATAGAAATATTGCTCCAGTCATCTGCAAATAATTTCAGATCTTTCAGGAACGGATCTGCTGCGATCGCTTCGGTCGGAACGGCTCCTGATAATTTATATCCGTCCACATGATATTCTTCCGCCCAGTATCTCAGCACATCTAACACCTGCGGAATGGTCTCTTCCCCTGTAAAAAACATCTCCGGAATGCATTCCAGACCTGCATCGTGCAGTTCTTTTACCATGATCTTAAACTCGATCTCCACCGGCATGAATCCGGTTCCGTATGCGGCCTTCGGCGCATATGGGAATGTCAGTCCGTATCCCCAGTAATTCAGTTTGCCATTCGGCTTTAACTCCGGTTTGCCACCCGGAATCTCCGACGGAGTCAGCTCCTTCATCACTTCGTCGAACTCAGCCACAGGCATCAGCTCCAAGCTGGTCACGCCCAAACTCTTAAAATACGGGATCATTTCCACAACACCTGCATAAGTTCCTTTATTTCTCACATGAGAAGACGGGTGCTTGGTCAGACCGCGAACATGGAAACGGTATAAGATCGTATCGGAATAAGGAATGGACGGTTTTTTGTCTGTATCCCAGTTAAAAGAATTGTCTGTCACACGCGCACGTACCATTTCTTCAGAAACGCTTCCCCATACATTTCTTCCGGTCACTGCTTTTGCACACGGATCCACAAACCATTCCCCATCAGCTTCAAATCCATACTCCAGCCCTTTGAAATCATATCCCGGAAGGCTCATGGTCCAGACATCGCCAATCCTGTCTTCTTCCTGGAATTCAAACTGTTCAAAACATTCTTTTTCCCCTGCTTTGAACAGCAGCAGTGATACTGTTTCCGCTTCTGCCTGTACTAAAATCTCGGCTCCGCTCTCTGTGATCGTCACACCCAGCGGATACATCATATTCGTTCTCTTTGCCATAGTATGTTCCCCCCATTACTATCTCCGGCATAATGAGCCCGGTTTTTTCTATTTATTCTGCTCTGCGATTTTCTCCGCCAGATCATTTAAATACATCCAGCGTTCCATCTTCTCTTCCAGTTTCGCTTCTGTCTCTTCTTTGGCTGCCATCAATTCGCGGAGTTTACCGTAATTAGTGGCAGACGCAGCGATCTGCGCATCCAGATCTGCAATTTTATCTTCCAGCGCTGCCATATCATCTTCGATGGTATCCCATTCACGCTGCTCCATGTAAGTAAACTTCAGCTTTTTCTCACGCGGTTTTTCGGTCTTCTTTACCGGCTCTGCTGCACTTGTATTTGGTGTGGCTTTTCCGCCTTTCATACCGGCTCCGCTGCCGACTGTCTCTCCAAGAGCCGCCATCTCAGCTTCTTTCTTGATCTGATAGTCCGTAAATCCACCTTCGTACTGGCGAATCACTCCATCACCTTCAAAGGCGAATATTCTGCGAACAACACGATCCAGGAAATAACGGTCATGAGAAACTGTGATCACGATACCCTGGAAGCTGTCGAGATAATCCTCTAAGATCATCAATGTCTTGATATCCAGGTCGTTGGTCGGCTCGTCCAGGATCAGCACATTCGGCGCATCCATCAGGATTTTCAAAAGATACAGTCTTCTTCTCTCACCGCCGGATAATTTTCCGATCACCGTATATTGTACGGACGGCGGGAACAAGAATCGCTCCAACATCTGGGATGCACTGATGCTACCATCTTTTGTCTTCACATATTCCGCAACATTTTTAATGTAATCGATCACCTTCAGGCTGGTGTCCATATCCTCATTTTCCTGGGAGAAATAACCCATCTTTACGGTCTGACCAATCTCCATCGTTCCGGAATCCGGTTTTTCCCAGCCCGCAATGATCTTCATCAGTGTGGATTTACCACTTCCGTTCGGTCCAATGTATCCGATTCGGTCATTTTTCAGGAAGAAATAGGTATAATCTTTAATTAAAACTTTATCGCCGTAAGATTTACAAATATCTGTAAGTTCAACCGTTGTTCGACCAAGGCGGCTGGAAAGGGACTCCATCTCCACAGATTCCTCTTCCATCGGTCCTTTCTGGTTCTTTAATTCCTCATATCTCTGGAGGCGACCCTTCTGCTTGGTTGTTCTCGCTCTTGCACCACGCTTTACCCACTCCAGCTCTACGCGCAGAATGGACTGACGTTTTCTTTCAGACGCACGCTCCATGTCCATACGCTCTGCCTTCAGCTCCAAGAATCCTTCGTAATTTGCCTGATAACGATACAGTTTTCCGTTGTCTAATTCTACAATGCAGTTGGTCACACTGTCTAAGAAATAACGGTCGTGGGTAATCATCAGCAGCGCTCCGCGGAAGCGTTTCAGATAATCCTCCAGCCACTCTGCCATCTCACTGTCCAAGTGGTTGGTCGGCTCGTCCAGGATCAGAAGGTCCGCCGTGGAAAGAAGGACCGAAGCCAGTGCCACACGCTTTTTCTGACCGCCTGACAGATGGTCCACCACCTCATGATGATTGGTAATGCCCAGTTTGTTGAGCATGGACTTCGCCTGACTCTCAAAATCCCAGACATGATCATGTCCATCATTTTCACGGATGATGCTCTCTAAAACTGTCTCTCCCTTTACAAACACCGGATTCTGAGAAAGATAACGGATCGCCAGATTTCGTCCTCGGACGATAGTTCCGGAATCTGGTTCTTCCAGACCGGCCACTAATTTCAGTAATGTAGATTTTCCTGTACCGTTGACACCGATAAGTCCGATCTTGTCTCCTTCGTTAATGGAAAAATCTGTATCATCAAAGATCAAACGCTCGGTATAGGATTTGGTCAAATGTTCTGCCGTTACTAAGTTCATGTTATGTTAACCTTTCTTGTTTACTCAATTACCAGTTCAACCGGACAATGGTCGCTGCCGAAAATATTTGTGTGAATATCTGCACTCACCAATCTGTCTTTTAACGCCTCAGACACACAGAAGTAATCAATACGCCAGCCTGCGTTCTTTGCTCTTGCTGAGAAACGATAACTCCACCAAGAGTAGATGCCTTCTTTGTCTGGATAGAAATAACGATAAGTATCGATAAATCCTGCGTCCAGAAGTTCGGTAAATTTACCGCGCTCTTCATCAGTAAATCCTGCATTTTTGCGGTTGGTCTTCGGATTCTTTAAGTCGATCTCTTTGTGAGCCACGTTCAGGTCTCCACAAAAGATTACCGGCTTCTTTTCTTCCAGCTTCTTTAAATATCCACGGAACGCATCTTCCCATGTCATACGATAATCCAGACGCTTCAGCCCGTCCTGAGAGTTTGGTGTGTAACAAGTAATCACATAATAATCTGCAAATTCCGCAGTGATCACACGACCTTCATGGTCATGCTCATCGATTCCAAGACCATATGTCACAGAGATCGGCTCCTCCTTTGTGAACATTGCAACACCGGAATATCCTTTCTTTTCTGCGTAATTCCAATACTGATGGTAACCCGGCAGATCGATCACTGCCTGACCTTCCTGCATCTTGCTCTCCTGAATGCAGAAAACATCTGCATCGATTTCCTTTGCAAAATCTAAAAATCCTTTATCTAAACATGCTCGAATGCCATTGACATTCCAAGAAATCATTTTCTTCATGGGCATACTTCTCCTATTATCTAATGATATGTCTAGTATAACATTTTTCCCTCTAATTTAAAAGGTGGCAAGTTTTGAAAATCACATGAAAATACCCCGACAGATTTTCTGTCGGGGTGTTGTGCTAAATTTTGGAAGATTAACGAACCGGTGCTAATAATACTTTTCCGGTTCCTCTGTATACATTTACAAGTCCCTCACCGGAAGCTGCAGAACCGATCAGACTCTTACCGGAGCGCTCAACTGTAAAATCCAGGCTTCCGCTCCATGCGATCGCGAAGTTTCCGTCCACCTTCAGGACGTCGTTGTCCAGCCAGATTTCCACAAGTTCCTCTCTCGGACACGGAGATTCCAGGCAGACAACACCCTGGCCCTGGATACCAAGGTTGAAGAGACCTTCGTTGCCAAGAACTGCAGAGGAAACGTTGGATCTCATCACTGCTTTATGCTTTAATGTGGATTCACATGCAAGGAACAGACCGTCATCCAACACGATGGATCCATTCCAGTCTTTCAGATCCACCAGTAAAATGTGTTTGTATGTCGGTTCCAGCACCAGAGTTCCGCTGCCTGTGTACTCCGGTTTGATCGCGGATTCACCGGTCACAGAGCCACGCATTGCCTTTCCAAACAGATCACCCACACCTTTTAAACCAGTAGTCGCTCTCACATCACCGACCATCCAGTGCATCGCGCCTGCCTGCACTGTCACATTGGATTTCGCCACATCGACAACCACCTGACGCTTGCGCACATTCATCTGACTCGCATAATATGCCATCATGGCAGTCTCAGGCATCACACTCAGATCTTTCTGATATTCAATCACAGAAAACGCGCCTTTGCTGTCAATTACCTTCACATCATCATTTTCCAAAAAATTTCTAATCTGATACATATATGCTCCTTCTTTCTTTATTTATTTTTCTTAATTAGTCATGCAAGGCGATCAATGAGATAATTCCCACGATCAATAAAATCGGAAGTGCCAGGAAGAATAATCCCTGGAATACGAGCACTACCAAGAATAACGGTAAAAACACAAGTGAAACGACAATTTTAGAAATTCCCCACGCTGCTCTAATCGCAAATTTGAGAATTTTCCCAAATGTCATAAACATCAGAATCCAAAAAATTAATGATAACATACTGATTTTCCCTCCTCTCCATGAAGCTGTTCTCCATGGAATTTCGTTTTATCTTCAAGTCCCAGCTTTTCGCTGTACTCTTTTCTTGCATACATTTTTTCCAGTAACAGACATAGTCTGATCCGCTGTTCCACCGGCATCGTCGTTCTCCTTTCTGATATTCATTCGAACTTTATTAATTACATTATATTGAAAATCCCATTTCGAATAAACCGTAATCTCACAGAAATAGAGAGGTCTATTTCGCTTTTTTGCAGATTTCCTTTTCTTTCTCTTCCATATCAGATATAATATTTATATCGTATGTGCTTACATGTGACGAAGGAGATACACTATGGGTAGAAAATCAACGAAAGAGAATAAAAATATTTACCAGATCAGTCGTGAAGACATGAATTTTTCCCGCGAGGCTGCTGCTGAGAAACTGGGATTTATTTCTTCCGACCGCATCGAAAAAATTGAGAACGAAAAGACTCTGCCGCATCCGGAAGAGGTCCTTGCCATGGCGGACTGCTACAAAAATCCGGCACTTTGTAATTATTTCTGCTCCCATGAGTGTCCGATCGGCATCGAGTATGTTCCGGAAATTCAGGCAAAGGAACTGTCCCAGATCACGCTGGAGATGCTCGCTACGCTCAACAAACTGACTCGAGAGAAAGATCGCTTGATCGAGATTACCGTAGACGGAGAACTCTCTCCGGACGAGCTCCCGGACTTTCTCAAGATCAAAGAGGAATTGGGAAAGATGGCGCTGGTCATTGATTCTCTCAATCTCTGGCTGGATCAGACCATCGTATCCGGAAAGATCGATAAAAATTTATTGGAAGATAAATGATGCTATAATTTAGGGGTACCGCAATAATTGTGATACCCCTTTCTATTTCAAGTTCTCTATTCTGCTGTCAGCATATCAAGGCCGGTCATTGCCAGCACTTTGACTGCTGCGTTTAAAGCACGTTTTCCTTCCGGACCGCCGGCCACGTCAGCAAATACCGCTGTGTGTGTACCGACACCTGCTCCCAGACCAATATAGAACTGAGCTGCCGGAAGTGCATGGGTTACGTTTCCTACGTCTGTGGAACCGATACCCTGATTGAGGGTTCTCGGAATGTGGTGCTCTCCGATAAAGTCCATGTTCTTTTCTACGGAAGCCACCAGACGACGGTCATTTCTCACGTCTTTGATCAGCTTGCCTTCCTGTTCGATTTCCAACTCAACACCTGCACACAGTGCAGCACCTTTGGCACAACGATCTACAACCGAGATGATCTCCTTCTCAAGATATTCTGCATCCAATGCACGCATATTGAACTTACAGGAAGCATTCTCCGGGATGATGTTTACTGCCATACCTCCATCCAGAACGATTCCGTGTACGCGGGAATAATCTTTAAAATGTACGCGCATCGCATCCACTGCATGCATCATGATCTGAACTGCTGAACCAGCACTTGCTCCCATCCACGGACAAGCGGCTGTATGAGCCGGCTTTCCTTTGAAACGATAAATCTTATTTACCGCTGCAAACGCGATATCATCAGCCATAGACTCGTCGCTCGGGTGCATCACGATCGCCATGTCAATTCCATCAAAGGCACCTTCATTTAACATCGTCACTTTGCCCACAAGGATTTCCTCAGCCGGACATCCCATTATTTTCAAGGTTCCACCGATCTCGTATTTTTCCATGATCTTCTTCAGCACAACACCGGCTCCTGCACCGCTGGTACCGATCAGGTTGTGTCCGCATGCATGTCCGATTTCCGGAAGCGCATCGTACTCGCACATAAATGCAAACGTCATACCCGGTTTTCCACTGTTATACTCCGCAACAAAAGCAGTATCAAGGGAACCGTAACCTCTCTGCACCTGGAAACCATGCTTTTCAAGCAATGTGCACAGTGCATCCTGTCCCATTTTCTCCTCGCACCCCAGCTCCGGATGATCAAAGATAAATGCGCTTACTGCTTCAAATTCTTCTCTATGGGCTTCCGCCAACGCCTCGATTTCGTGTTTGATCTGAATCATATCCATGTTTATAACCTCCAAACTAACCTTTCCTTTATTTCATTATACCACTGTGCCACAAGAAAGGGAACCACCATAAGAACGATGTCGTTGAATCACCGAATCTGCCATCAGTGCTAGAATTACAATTTGATACCCACTTCAAAAATATTGATTCCTACTCTGATCAAATGGATATATGTATCGTTTTTCCCCACGGTGCATCGCTTCTGTTATCCGCAATACACCACAGAACAGGAATTCCCAGGGCCTCTTTTTCGCTTGGAAAGGCAGCATATCCGTCCCTTAATATTACTACTGCCGTCGGTCTCTCTTCTTTTTTCTGTTGCTTTAAAAATTGAAAGATACATCGATAATTGGTTCCACCTCTCCCTTTGGGATGAAGATGTTCCAGATCTTTCACTGACTGAAATTCATATGTCCCAGTTACTCTTGTATCAAAAAAGCAGATGGTTCCGGAAACGGATTGGAACTGTTCTATGCAAGATTTCAGTTCAAGAAAGACTGCCGTAAACATTTCATCATCTACACTTCCACTCACATCGATAAAAAAACTGATTTTTTCTAGTTTTTCTCGTTCTGTCTCATGAAATCCAGGAAGAATAAATTCTGAATCCAAAAATCTGCGATCTGTCGGATGAAAATGATAATCGAACTGATCCAACGCATCCTGCAAATATTCATGCAAAAGTCTCCGCCACGGAATCTGCGCTTTATAGGTTGGCATATCAATGAAATCCCTTACAGATGGTGCAATTTCATTCATCGATGCCAATTTTCCTACTGCGTCCTGTATATATTGACCCCATTCCTCACGAACCATTGGATCTTGCTGTGCTCTCTCCCAAATATCATGTGTGTCCACCTTCTGTCCTTCCTCTTGCAGCTTTTTCCTTAGACTTTCTGCATCATCCATCAGACTCTGATATTTATGACAAAGCATGTAATAAACTTCTTCTGTCGTAAGCTGATATCCTGGCTGACCATCTGGAGCATGACATATGACAGGTTCTCCATCAATCTGAAACTGCTCTCTGTTGAGAAATTTTAAGACTGTAGAATTAACAACGATATCCGCAGCAATATTATAAAGAGTCGGAATAAAGCCCTTTGAACGAGATGGGTGAAGAAGTACGCAGTGCAATACTTCGTGCAGCATGACAAATACGATCTCCTCTGTACTCAAGCGGGAGACAAACATCGGATCCCAGTAAATTGTTCTCATATCCGTTCCGGCAGTTCCACAAGCAACAAACTCAAACTTCAAATGCATAAGCAGAGTCCCATAAAACGGAGCCGCCATAAGAAGCCGGCTCCTAGCTTTTGATACGTTCAAATAGGCCTCCTGTGTTTTCATCTCTTCGCGCATCGAACAGCCTCCCCTTTCTACAACCCCTCACATTGTCTGAGCCATTTTTTATACAGCGGTATCTTTTTTAGCTTTTCCTCAGTTAAAGAAAACTTATTAATGCTGCTATATAAACATGCCTGATAATCCAGCGGGAATCTGGATGCATAGATTCCCATATTTTCAAGTTCCATCTCTGTTATGTCTCCTTGCTTTTCACGTCTTTCTACATAAGCAATCATCGATCTCACGAGCGCATATAGTGCATCTTGTTTTACCGGGTATTTCGTTCGCTTGCCACGAAAAACATCTGCCACATCTGGAAGATCTGAATGATTTTTACACCAGGAAAGAAACTCAAGTGCCGTACCTGCTCCGATACAGCTACTGATGGGATTATAAAGAGCACTTAAATCACCTTCCGTTCCTATGATATTTAAGAGGTTACTCACAAACATCCAGCTTCGCGGTGTTGGAAATGCTACAAGGTCTACGTCATTTTCACTATAAAATTTACTATTATCAAAAGCCAAATATCCAAGGACCAAAGGATGTACCGAATGTTTGATCGCCCAGCTCATCCAGGAGTCCACATCTGCAATTATCTCGTAGTGCTGCATGCGGTTTGCAAGAGCATTGGGCATGCGATATGCAACAGAATGATCTGTTAAACGATTTCCGGCACCAATGACAATGCAGTTATCCGGAAGGGAATGCTCTCCGATCTTACGATCTAATGTCAGCTGGTATCCTGCTGCCTGTACAGATGTCGGTGCCGCTGTCAGTTCATCCAGAAATAAAATATTGATCACATTCTCATCTGGGTCCATGGCAAAGATGCTTGGTTTCAGCCATTCGGCGGCTGATCTGGTCTGATTTACCACAGGAATACCTCTAAGATCAATCGGAGAAAACAGTAACAGGCGTACGTCCGTTACGACTACCTTCTTTCCCGTATGCTTTTCGATTTTTGATGCCAGCTGACGCACTCCATCACTCTTACC
>JAZTZT010000094.1:0-6781 GCA_045637605.1 Pilosibacter sp. | reverse complement strand
CCGTTGAGAAACCCGCTATGACAAGCAACATGATCTGTGGTTCAGGTCTCCGCAGCGTTGAGCTTGCTGCTCAGGCTGTTAAAACAGGCGATGCTGACATCGTTGTTTGTGGTGGTACAGAAAACATGACACAGGCTCCTTACGCTTTACCTAAAGCAAGAGGCGGCTACAGAATGGGCGATGGCAAAATCGTTGACACAATGGTAAACGATGCTTTAACAGACGCCTTCAACAAATATCACATGGGTATCACAGCTGAGAACATCTGTGAGCAGTGGGGTCTTACAAGAGAGGAACTTGACCACTTTGCAATGGTGAGCCAGAACAAGGCTGAGGCAGCTATCGCAGCTGGCGCATTCAAAGATGAGATCGTTCCGGTAGAAGTAAAAGGCAAAAAAGGTTCCGTTATCGTAGATACAGATGAAGGCCCGAGAGCTGGTTCCACAATGGAAACACTTGGCAAACTTCGTCCGGCATTCAAGAAAGACGGTATCGTAACAGCTGGTAACTCTTCCGGTATCAACGACGGTGCAGCAGCAGTTGTTGTTATGAGCGAAGAGAAAGCAAAGGAACTCGGTGTTACACCGATGGCTACATGGGTCGCTGGTGCTCTTGCAGGTGTTGAGCCGGCAATCATGGGTATCGGTCCGGTAGCAGCTACACAGAAAGCAATGGACAAAGCTGGCATGACAATCGGCGATTTCGATATTATCGAGGCAAACGAAGCATTCGCAGCACAGTCCGTAGCAGTAGGTAAAGACCTTGGTTTTGACCTTGCTAAATTAAATCCGAACGGCGGCGCAATTGCATTAGGACACCCGGTAGGTGCTTCCGGCTGCCGTATCCTCGTTACACTTCTCCACGAGATGCAGAAAGCAGATGCTAAGACAGGTCTTGCTACACTTTGTATCGGTGGCGGTATGGGTTGCGCTACAATCGTTAAGAGAGATTAATTTCCGATCTTAAGATTGTCTCACACATATTGTATGTATATATAGTCACTGACAAGATACAGACAGGAGGCGATAGCGATGGATTATGTAAAGTATAAAATGGAAAATCACATCGGTGTTATCACGATCAGTCGTCCGGAGGCGCTCAACGCGTTAAATACTCAGGTTCTGATCGAACTGGATGAAACGATTGATATGATTGACTTAAATGAGACTTGGGTTGTTATTGTAACAGGTGCCGGCAACAAGGCATTTGTCGCAGGTGCAGACATCGGCGCTATGAGCAATATGACCAAGATCGAAGGCCGCAGATTTGGTAAGTTCGGTAACGATATCTTCCGTAAACTGGAGATGCTCCCGATGCCGACGATCGCGGCAGTAAACGGTTTCGCTCTTGGCGGCGGCAACGAGCTGGCTATGAGCTGTGACATTCGTTACTGTTCTGAAAATGCTGTTTTTGGTCAGCCGGAAGTTGGACTTGGTATTACACCGGGCTTCGGCGGCACACAGCGTCTTGTACGACTGGTTGGTTATGGTATTGCGAAGGAAATGTTATATTCCGGAAGAAATATCAAAGCAGATCAGGCTCTTCACATCGGTCTTGTAAACGGTGTTACAACTCAGGAAGAGTTAATGCCGACCGTTATGAAGCTGGCTGAAAAGATCGTGTCTAACGCTCCGATCGCAGTCAGAAACGTTAAGCGTGCGATCACAAACAGCTTGCTCGCAGACCTTGACCATGCGATCATGATCGAGCAGAAATGCTTTGCAGACTGCTTCGAGACAGAGGATCAGGTTGAAGGTATGGCAGCTTTCCTCGAAAAGAGAAAAGTAAAAGAGTTCAAGAACCGTTAAGTTGATCTCCTGACTCTGAAAAACAGAGCCAGATGAAAAGTAGTTTCAATTCAGGAGGAATAAACCATGAAGGTTGGTATTATCGGTGCAGGAACTATGGGTTCCGGTATTGCGCAGGCATTCGCACAGACAGAAGGCTATGAGGTAATGCTCTGCGATATTAATGAGACATTTGCCGCTAATGGTAAAAATAAAATTGCTAAAACATTTGAGAAAATGGTAGCAAAAGGAAAAATGACACAGGAAGCTGCTGACGGCATCCTTGCAAAGATCACAACAGGTACAAAAGAAATCTGTGCTGACTGCGATCTCGTTGTAGAAGCTGCAATCGAGAACATGGCGATCAAGAAACAGACTTTCAAAGAACTTGATGAGATCTGCAAACCGGAGTGTATCTTCGCAACAAATACATCTTCCCTTTCCATCACAGAGATCGGCTCTGCTGTAGAGAGAAATGTAATTGGTATGCACTTCTTCAACCCGGCACCGGTTATGAAGCTTGTAGAAGTTATCGCAGGCCTCAACACAAAACCGGAGCACGTAGAAGCTGTTAAGAAGATCTCCGAAGAAATCGGTAAGACACCGGTTCAGGTAGAAGAAGCAGCTGGTTTCGTAGTAAACCGTATCCTGATCCCGATGGTAAACGAGGCAATCGGCATTTACGCTGAAGGCGTTGCATCTGTAGAGGGTATTGATACAGCTATGAAACTTGGTGCAAACCATCCGATGGGACCGTTAGCACTTGGTGACTTAATCGGTCTTGATGTAGTTCTTGCAATCATGAACGTACTTATGGACGAGACAGGCGATGCAAAATATCGTCCGCATCCGCTTCTTAAGAAGATGGTTCGCGGTGGTCTCCTCGGCCGTAAGACAGGCAAAGGATTCTACGACTACACAAAATAATGCGTAAGCATTAAATATAATCGAACAGTAAGCAGTAAGCAAATGGACAGAATGCTTCAATTTTTCAGGGAAGAGGACGTTCATTTGCTTCACTGCACGAGATAATGTTAAAAAAATAACGAAACTGTTCGGTGACATGAATACGAAGAAAGCAATTTTACTTCGTGATTACTCAGGGCATAGAGAAAATGACGCATCCACATTTTCTTATGTTATATATGAAACACATTTCACAAGGAGGAACTAACACATGAATTTTACATTAAGTAAAGAGCATGAGATGGCGAGAACATTATTCCGTGAATTCGCCGAGAAGGAAGTAAAGCCTCTCGCACAGGAGGTAGACGAGACAGAGCAGTTTCCGAAAGAGACTGTAGCTAAGATGGCACAGTGCGGTTTCTTAGGAATCCCGGTTCCGAAGGAGTACGGCGGACAGGGCTGTGATCCGTTAGCATATGCTATGTGCGTTGAGGAGTTATCCAAAGTTTGCGGCACAACAGGCGTTATCGTTTCCGCACACACATCTCTTTGCTGCGATCCGATCCAGACATACGGTACAGAAGAGCAGAAACAGAAATTCCTTACACCGCTTGCTAAGGGCGAGAAGTTAGGTGCTTTCGGTTTAACAGAGCCGGGCGCTGGTACAGATGCTCAGGGCCAGCAGACAAAGGCTGTTCTTGATGGCGACGAGTGGGTACTTAACGGTACAAAGATCTTCATCACTAACGGTAAAGAAGCTGACGTTTACGTAGTTATCGCTGTAACAGGTACAGTTGAGAAACGTGGCAAACTTCAGAAAGAAATCTCTGCATTCATCGTTGAAAAAGGTACACCGGGCTTCACATTTGGTACAAAAGAGAAGAAGATGGGTATCCGTGGTTCCGCTACATACGAGCTTATCTTCACAGATTGCCGTATCCCGAAGGAGAACTTATTAGGTAAGAAGGGCGAAGGCTTCAAGATCGCTATGCACACACTTGACGGTGGTCGTATCGGTATTGCTGCTCAGGCTCTTGGTATCGCAGAGGGTGCTCTTGAAAGAACAATTGAGTACGTAAAAGAAAGAAAACAGTTTGGACGCGCTATCGGTCAGTTCCAGAACACACAGTTCCAGCTTGCTGACATGGCTACAAAAGTACAGGCTGCTCAGATGATGGTTTATCGTGCAGCAGTTGCTAAAGCTACTCAGAAAGATTATGGTTTCGAAGCAGCTATGGCAAAACTTTATGCAGCAGAAGTTGCTATGGAAGTAACAACAAAGGCTGTTCAGCTCCATGGTGGTTATGGTTATATCAGAGAGTACGACGTAGAGCGTATGATGCGTGATGCTAAGATCACAGAGATCTACGAGGGTACAAGCGAAGTTCAGAGAATGGTTATCTCCGCTAACCTCTTAAAGTAATTTAAGAATTTTCGGATTTAGCTAAATCATGACAAAAAACAAAAAATAAGGAGTGACAATACAGTGAAAGTAGTTGTTTGTGTAAAACAGGTTCCGGATACAAAGGGCGGCGTTAAGTTCAAACCGGATGGAACACTTGACAGAGCAGCAATGCTCACAATCATGAACCCAGACGACAAAGCAGGTCTGGAGGCAGCTCTTCGCATTAAAGATCAGTACGGCGCAGAGGTTACAGTAGTTACTATGGGTCTTCCGAAGGCTGAAGAAGTTCTTCGTGAGGCTATGGCAATGGGTGCTGACAACGGTATCCTTGTTACAGATAGAGTTTTAGGTGGCGCAGATACATGGGCAACATCCCAGACAATCGCAGGTGCACTTAGAAACCTCGAGTACGATCTTATCATCACAGGCCGTCAGGCTATCGATGGTGATACAGCTCAGGTAGGTCCGCAGATCTCCGAGCATCTTGGTCTTCCGGTAATCAGCTACGCTCAGGATATCAAAATCGACGGCGACAGCGTTATCGTTCAGAGACAGTATGATGACAGATATCATATCGTAAAAGCTAAAATGCCGTGCTTAGTTACAGCTCTTGCAGAGTTAAACGAGCCGCGTTACATGACTCCGGGTGGAATCTTCGATGCATATAAGAAAGATATCACTGTTTGGGGCAGAAAAGATCTTACAGGCGTAGAGGATTCCAACCTTGGTCTTAAGGGATCCCCGACTCAGATCGCAAAAGCTTCCGATAAAGTAAGAAAAGGTGCTGGTGAGAAGGTTGTTCTTGATCCGACAGCATCCGTTGACTACATCGTAGGCAAACTTACAGAGAAGCATGTACTTTAATCTAAAGAAAGTGGTGAATAGTGATGAGCTTAGCAGAATATAAGGGTGTATATGTCTTTGCGCAGCAGGTAGATAACGAAGTAAGCAGCATTGCTTTAGAGTTAATCGGCAAAGGTAAAGACTTAGCAAAAGATTTAGATACTACTGTTACAGCAGTTTTAATTGGTCACAACGTAATGGGTCTTACAGATGTACTTGGTGAGTACGGTGCAGACAGAGTTATCGTTGTTGATGATCCGGAGTTAAAAGAGTACAGAACAGAGCCGTATACACACGCTCTTACATGTGTAATCAACGAGTTCAAACCGGACATCTGCTTAATCGGTGCTACAGCTATCGGCCGTGACCTTGGCCCGCGTGTATGTGCACGTATCCACACAGGTCTTACAGCTGACTGTACACAGCTTGATATCGGTGATTTCCCGATCAACCCGCAGCCGGGTAAAGAGCAGAAGCACAACCAGCTTCTCATGACACGTCCGGCATTCGGTGGTAACACAATCGCAACAATTGCTTGTCCGGAGTTCCGTCCGCAGATGGCAACTGTTCGTCCGGGTGTTATGCAGAAAGCTGACAGAGTTGAAGGCAGAAAAGCAGAGATCATCGAGTTCAATCCGGGCTTCGTTCCGAACGAGAAATACACAGAGATCCTTGAGATCGTTAAGGAAGTTTCCAACGTTGCTGATATCATGGATGCTACAATCCTTGTATCCGGTGGTCGTGGCGTAGGTAGCGCAGAGAACTTCAAGCTCCTTCAGGACCTTGCAGACGCTATCGGCGGTACAGTATCCTGCTCTCGTGCAGTTGTTGACGCTGGTTGGATGCCGAAGGATCTTCAGGTTGGTCAGACAGGTAAAACTGTTCGTCCGCACGTATACTTCGCTATCGGTATCTCCGGTGCTATCCAGCACGTAGCTGGTATGGAAGAGTCTGATATCATCGTTGCTATCAACAAAGATGAGACAGCTCCGATCTTCGATGTAGCTGACTACGGTGTAGTAGGCGACCTCAACAAGATCCTTCCGGTTCTTACACAGAAAATTAAAGAAGCAAAAGCAGCTAACTAATTTTTAGTGGATGCAGGCCCCTAGATCGTTTTTCGGTCTAGGGGCTTTTTGTGTGATTTCATCACATACAAAACCTCCGAAAATACGTATAATAAAGCCATAAAGATAAGAAATAAAACGATTCTTAAAATGAATCAGAGGACAAATAGAAATAAGACATGATATGAAGGTTGAAGGAGGAAAATGTATGTACGCTAGATTTGATGAAAATCTTATGACAGGAAATAGAATGATCGATGAGCAGCACAAAGAGATTATTGAAAAGATCAACCAGCTGGTTCAGAGCTGCGAGCAGGGCAGAGAAAAAGTGAAAGCGATCAAAATGCTTCACTATCTTGCAGATTATGCAGACTATCATTTCTCGGAAGAAGAGAACCTTCAGGAAAGAGTTCATTATCCGGGGTTAGAAGAACATAAACAGAAACATGAAGACTTCCGTAAAGCAGTCAACGAGTTATTCGAAATGCTGGAAGAGGAAGAGGGACCATCTGACCGATTCGTAGAGGCAGTACACAAAAATGTGACAGAATGGTTATACGGACATATTAAAGGATTCGATGTGTCAGTGGCGACTTACATGCACATGAACAATGTGCCGGATATGTTGTAAGTGTGTATTTAATTGAGGAAATGTTTTTAAAAGAGCATTTCCTCTTTTTGTTCATTCCCATATGCAGTATTTAGGTTTAGAAAAATAAAAAAGTATCTGATAGAAAATCCCGTACATATCTCAAATGATAGGCTGGACGACT
>JAZTZT010000093.1:0-4448 GCA_045637605.1 Pilosibacter sp. | reverse complement strand
CCCATTGAATGGTATGATCCAGAACTGCATCAAATACCGCCCACAGATCTCCTTCCCTTGCTTTCAGCTCAGTAATATAGAAGCTCTGATAGCTGGCTATAAAATCTCCAAGCAGCCATCTGAGGAGATCGTGCTTATCCTCAAAATAAGTATAAAAGCTTCCTCTGGAAATATCTGCACTCTGAATGATCTTATTGATCGAGGCCTCCTCAGGAGTCACACGCTTAAACTCTTGGATCGCTGCATTTCGTATCGTATCTGCCTTCTCTTTCGGTAATCGAAAAAAACGTTCCGATGGCATACTCAATTCCTCCTTTGTCAGATGTCCAAACATAAAAAGATGACACCCCGTCATTATTATGTGACAGGTTGTCATCTTTGTCAAGAATTCCCTTTGAGAATTTATATAGATTTCACTTTTTAACAATTCCTTAGCCGAGAAATCAATTATCTCAGTTTGCGCAGTTCCTCCAGAGCTTTCTCCGTATCCAGCGTCAGGCTTCCGTCCGGAAATACATAAACCGGAACGCCAACCTTACCGTCTGCTCTCACTGCATCATAAATCTCCGGATGATTTTCACGAATCTTCAGATACAAGCACATATCCTGCAGATTTTCCAGCATATCGTGGAATTCGAACTCCAATCCCTCTGCTTTTGCCTGCTCGGTTGCCACACGGCAGTCCGGACAAAGCCATGTTCCCACCATCTGTACCACAGGTGTTTTCACCTTTCTCGCCGCTTCAAAAGCCACCTCACGGTCGAAGGTTGCAGTTCCGTCCTCTAGAACAAACACCGGGATACCGATGGTATTGTTCTTTCTGCACGCCTCAAACAACTCCGGATTTGCATCGCGGACACTTAAAAACTCCTTTAAATAGCCCATCGACGTTTCCATGTCATGGAACTCGATCGGTAACTGCTGGCGTTCGATCTCCGCGCACGCCCGGACGCAGTCCGGACACTGATGATTCCCTAACATTGTGATCATATCGTATTCTCCACTAAACTTAGAAATTATACGGTTCGATTGGTTTACCTGCCAGGATCTCTTCATAATCCTTCAGGTTTCTCGCAAGAAGTTCCGGTGTATTCAGACCATACGGGCACTTGCTTGCGCACTGATTGCAATGTAAGCAATCTTTGATCTTCATCATCTTCGCCTGAGCTGCCTCGGAAAGGTGACCTGCAGACGGAGAACGACGGAGCAACAGAGACATTCTCGCACAAGTGTTGATCTCGATACCAACCGGACACGGCATACAATATCCGCATGCACGGCAGAAGCTTCCGTATAACTGTTTTCTGTCCGCTTCGATCAAAGCTTTGATCTCGCCGTCCATCGCCGGCTCATTCTGCATATAGCTTAAGAATTCATCCAGCTCATGCTCTCTCTGTACGCCCCAGATTGGAACCACATTGTCAAACTGATCCTGGAATGCATATGCTGCAGCAGAGTTTGTGATCAGACCTCCGGACAGAGCCTTCATAGCAATAAAGCCCATATCGTGTTCCTTACATTTCTTTACCAACGCAATATCTGCATCACTGCAAAGATAGCAGAATGGGAACTGTAATGTCTCATAAAGACCTGAGTCAATGGCCTCGTTTGCCACGGACTGACGGTGGTTTGTAATACCGATGTGAAGGATCTTACCCTGCTCTTTTGCCTTTAATGCAGCCTCATAAAGACCGTACTGATCATCCGGCTTCGGACAGAACGGCGGGTTGTGGAACTGGTAAACATCAATGTGGTCTGTCTTTAACTTTGTCAGAGAAGTCTCCAGATCTTTCCAGAAGTCATCCACATTCTTCGCCATGGTCTTTGATGTGATAATAATATCATTGCGCACATCACTCAATGCATAACCGATCTTCTCTTCACTGTCAGAGTATGCTCTTGCAGTATCGAACAGATTGATACCTTTGTCATACGCTTTTCTTAACAGCTTTGCAGCCTCTTCCTTTGAAATTCTCTGGATCGGTAATGCTCCAAATCCATTCTTGTTGACTGTGATACCGGTTCTTCCTAATGTTACAGTTTTCATATTCCATTCCCCTTTCTGATGTTGCTTTTCTAGGTTCCTGATCTTATTTTTATCAATAGTTACGCACGCTGCTTATCCAACAATTCTTTCAATGCTTCATCACTGTCATCGATCCAGACATCTTCTTCCTCTGCATTTAGGCCCAGGAATTTCGCCAGTGTACGCTCATCGTCGCTGTTGTTCCAGATGTCAATAAAATCGTCAATGGCCTCAAATTCAATTTCTCTTGCCAGATACTTTTCTTTGAACGTCATTCTCCTGCTCCTTTAAATTCTTGAGGATTGTGATCTCCTGGTTATCAATATGCTCTCTAACGGCCTGCTTTGCTTCCTGCACATGGCGGAGAGAAAGGGCCTTGATAATGTTTTCATGCTCGATCTTAAGGATCTGACGCTTGTCCTCATCCTTAATATACTCCAAACGATAGCGATACATTTGCTCACGTAAATTATTCAGAACTTGCACCAATTTTGCGTTTTTCGTGCTATTGTAAATGATCTCATGGTAGAGCTCATCATTCTGTGCGATCTGGATCGCATCGCCCTTCTTAATAGCTTCTGTAAACTTCTCCTGTGCAGCCTTCAATGCCTCAAACTCTTCCGGCGTCATACGCTGACAAGCCAGATCGATCGCCAGTTCTTCTAAAGAACGACGCACTTCCAATACATCGCGGAGATTGCTTTCGGAAATCTTCGCCACTTCCGCACCTTTTCTCGGGATCATCAGAACCAGACCTTCCAGTTCCAGCTTTCTGATCGCCTCACGGATTGGTGTACGGCTCACGCCAAGACGCTCTGCCAGCTGAATCTCCATCAGACGCTCGCCCGGTTCCAGCTCTCCTTTTAAAATTGCCTGTCTCAGTGTCTTAAAAACCACGTCACGGAGCGGCAGATATTCGTCCATATTTACCTGAAAATTATTCGTCATTTGTTTGTCTCCTATCGGGGTTATTTTTCTTTCATTTAACACTTACGCGGGTTAAAAAATCTAGACAAATATACCTGACGGGCAAGGCGTCCGCCCTCTGCCTTTTTTAACACCTCATATGCTTTTTTCGCATTCTCTTCCTCTTTGAAAATACCGAAAACAGTTGGTCCGCTGCCACTCATCAGCGCACCATCCGCTCCACATTCCATCATGATATGTTTGATCGTACCGATCTCCGGATGATCCGGGATCGTCACGGTTTCCAGAACATTGCCAAGGCGTGCGATCACACCGTCCAGATCACCATTTTTGATCGCCTCTGTCATACCATCAATATCCGGATGCTGCTCCGGAGTCAGCTCGTTGGCACGGAGGTTTCCATATACAGCTTTTGTCGATACCGAAACCTGCGGCTTCGCAAGAACCAGATAACACTGCGGAGCCGGAGGAAGTTCTGTCAGGATCTCTCCGATTCCCTCAGAAAGAGCTGTTCCACGCATAATGCAATACGGAACATCCGCTCCCAGTTTTACACCTCGCTCCATCAAGTCCTTACGGGACAGTCCCAGAGAAAACAGACGGTTCATACCAACCATAACTGCTGCCGCATCTGTGCTGCCACCTGCCATTCCGGCCGCAACCGGAATGCATTTTTTAATCTTAATCGTCACACCTTCTGTGACGCCAAACTCATCTGCCAATAACTTTGCCGCACGGTACGCGAGATTTCCTTCACCGTCCGGAACATACGGAAGATTGGTCTCCGTACGGATCTCTCCTGTTCCGTTCTTCTCCATGACAATCTTGTCATATAAATTTACGGTCTGCATGATCATACGAACCTCATGATAACCGTCTTCACGCTTTCTTACCACATCCAGGCCCAGATTAATCTTTCCATAAGCCTTCAGTTCCAAATAATCAGTCATAATTATCTCACCTCAGTCTCACAAAAACTCACGGAACTACAAAAAAATACTGACGAATTGTACTAACCGTGTTTCTTGTATACAATTCAAAGTATACCTTATAAACGCCTGTTTTGACAAGTGTTTTCTGCGTTAATGCGAAAATACACAAATGTACTGGTGTGAAATGCAAAATGGGCATTCCAACACTGCTATGTTGAAACACCCATTTGAAATCCAAGCCCATAAGCCAGATTCTTTGATCTTTCATTATCTTTCGCGATCCGCACAATTACCTTCGACACATTCAGCTCGTTCACTCCATATAAAATGACTGCTTCACATGCCTCTCTTGCAATCCCTTTTCGACGGAACTTCGGGAACACATGATATCCTAATTCCAGGATTTCTCCGTTTTCCACACCTGTTTCCAGTTCCATCCATGCATAACGATCATCCGCCTCTCCCGGCAATGTCAAGCCTGCCATTCCAACCAGTTCTCCGCTCGACTTCTCCACCAGTGCCCAGAAACCAAACTCATAAAACGTATACTGATTCTTCGTATA
>JAZTZT010000092.1:0-2632 GCA_045637605.1 Pilosibacter sp. | reverse complement strand
CCAGCGCGTTCATCTGGACGATGAGAAATACATTCCAATGTGGAAGCGGATCAACCATCTTGGATTCCCGGTATTGATTCATTGTGGACGAGCCCGGGGCGAGGGCGAGTATGATCTCTTTCCCTCAGGAGTTTCTAAGTTTATCAAGTATCTTTCGGACGTTCCAGTGGTTTTGGCGCACATGGGAGGGCGTTCCGGAATTCCGGAGGAAGAGAAAATCCTATTTGATTTTCCGGAAAATGTATTTGTTGATACCACTATGAGTGCGGAGCGTCAGACATTGGAAGATTTCGAACGTCTGGTATCGGTCATGGGCCCTGAACGCGTTATTTTCGGGAGTGATTTCCCATACGGAACTCAGAAGGCAGCCATTGCATTTATCAGAAGCAGCTGTTTTTCCGAAGATGAGAAAGCCATGATGCTGGGAGGGACTGCAGCAAAGATTTTAGGAGATTCCAATCCGTTGACAAAGGTACCGGGAAGCAGATTTTAGCGTTCGTGCATACAGTAATATTAAGGAATGTTTCTGGGGATTCGATTATGCGTATGTGTGAACTGAGACGAATGGAAGTCGTCAACATTTGTGATGGAAAACGTTTGGGATTTGTCGGAGATATTGAGTTTGACGAATGTACAGGAAAAATCAAGTGTCTGGTCGTTCCGGGTCCTGGTAGTATCTGTGGATTCTTAGGACGAGAAAAAGAATTCCTGATCCCGTTCGAGGATATCTGTCAGTTTGGAGATGATATCATTTTGGTCAAGTTTGAGGATGAAAAGGATAAAGACAAAGGTAAGAGGCCACATCACTGATCAGAAATAAGAAACACATGATATAGTATCCGGATCAAAAACCTTGCCATATACATAGGTTTTATGGTAAACTTAAAAAAAGTATGTTTAGGAGGAAACGCATATGAAATGTCCATACTGCAATGCGCAGGATACAAAAGTTATCGACTCCCGTCCGGCAGACGATAACAGTTCCATTCGCCGCCGTCGCCAGTGCGAACAGTGCGGAAAGCGTTTTACGACTTATGAAAAGCTGGAGACCATGCCATTGATGGTGATCAAAAAAGATAACTCCAGAGAGACTTATGACCGTGCCAAGATGGAGAAAGGTATCATTCTTTCCTGCCACAAGCGTCCGGTATCATCCCAGATGATCAGTGAGATGATCGATCAGATCGAGAATCAGATCTTCAACATGGAAGAGAGAGAAGTTCATGCTTCTGTGATCGGCGAACTGGTGATGAAAAAGTTAAAAGAAGTGGATGAAGTCGCATATGTTCGTTTTGCCTCCGTGTACCGCGAGTTCAAAGATGTCAATGCATTTATGGACGAGCTGGCAGTATTCTTGAAAAACAAGTAGGAGCAGTTTCGTATGTTAGAGACTTTTTATCCGGATCAATATGTGGACAGTGCTTATGAACTTCCGTTTGAGGAGCTTTATGAAAAGGGATATCGCGGTATTATATTTGATGTAGATAATACACTGGTTCCCCATGGAGCACCAGCGGACAAGCGTTCCATCGAGCTGTTTGAGCGCTTGAGAGCCATAGGTTTTTCTACATGTATTTTGTCCAACAACAAAGAACCGCGCGTAGCACCGTTTGCGAAATTGGTAGACAGTCCGTATCTGTTCAAGGGCGGAAAGCCTTCCAGAAAAGGATATAGAAAAGCCATGGTCGTGATGAAGACCGGAAAACATAATACACTTTTTATCGGAGATCAGTTGTTTACGGATGTCTGGGGAGCGAGACGCACCGGTCTCTACAGTATCCTCGTAAAACCGATCAATCCCAAAGAAGAAATCCAGATCGTACTGAAACGATACCTGGAAGCGAT
The DNA here is from genome assembly GCA_045637605.1 of Pilosibacter sp. GTDB lineage: Bacteria > Bacillota > Clostridia > Lachnospirales > Lachnospiraceae > Pilosibacter. The sequence continues at coordinate 787 of JAZTZT010000092.1, read as the reverse complement.
TGTATTGTGGTTTTATCACAGACAGAAGAAAAAATAATAGAATTGGCTTGTAATTTTATAAAAAAGTGTTGAAAACACTTCGATTATAGTATAGAATAGGATAGAATCAGCTATAATGTTCAATTTTAACTATGAGAGAAATAGCTTTTAAGGAGGAATATCATTTATGGTATCAGCAGGTGATTTTAGAAATGGCGTAACACTGGAAATCGAAGGCCAGGTAATGCAGATTATGGAATTCCAGCACGTAAAACCGGGTAAGGGTGCTGCTTTCGTTAGAACAAAACTTAGAAACGTAATCAACGGTGGTGTTGTTGAGAAAACATTCCGTCCGACAGAGAAATTCCCGGCTGCAAGAATCGACCGTGTAGACATGCAGTTCTTATACAACGATGGTGAGTTAGACAACTTCATGGATATGAACACATTCGAGCAGATCGCTCTTGCAAAAGATGTTGTTGGCGATGCATTAAAGTTCGTGAAAGAGAACGAAGTTGTTAAAGTATGTTCCTACAACGGCAAAGTATTCTCCGTTGAGCCGCCGTTATTCGTAGAGCTCGAGATCACAGATACAGAGCCGGGCTTCAAAGGCGATACAGCTACAGGTGCTACAAAACCGGCTATCGTTGAGACAGGCGCTCAGATCGCAGTTCCGTTATTCGTAAATATCGGTGACAAAGTTAAGATCGATACACGTTCTGAAGAGTACCTCGGAAGAGCAAACTAATTTAAAAATTGAAATTGTCAATTTGGATCCCATGAATCAATCGTTCATGGGATCTTTTTT
>JAZTZT010000091.1:0-24717 GCA_045637605.1 Pilosibacter sp. | reverse complement strand
GGTGAAAACGGAGTCGGAGGAGGTCTGATCGGAGGTGCGATCGTGTATGTACTTCATACAGCGATCGGAACGATCGGTACATATCTGGTCCTTCTGCTCAGCATGATCATTTCTCTGGTTTGCATCACTGAGAAATCTTTTGTGTCTGCAGTGAAGAATGGAAGCGATAAGGTCTATCAGCATGCAAAAGAGGATTACGACAGACATAAGGAAATCCGTGAGATCAAGAAAGAGGAAAAACGTCAACTTCGTGAGGAGCAGAGAGTTCAGGGAGTCAATTTGAATTCTACTGATCTTACCAAGGATGGCGTACTTGCAAAAATGGCTGCTTCCGATGAGGAGGAAGTGGCTGAGAGTGCAGCTTACCGTGAGGCATTTGAGCGTGAAGAACGTGCGCTTCGCAATGCGGTAAGTGGTAAGTCTGTGAAATCTTCTGCAGATGAATTTACAGGAAAGATCACGAAACCGGATGCGTCGGAAGATAATCCGGTCGAAGAGGATACAAAGAAAGCAGAATTTGCTAAAGTTGAAAAGATGGATAAAGATGTCTTTGTCAGCCGTGATAGTAAGACCTTCCGTGAGATGGGAGTATTTCCAGAGAAAGCAAGAATACAGCCAATGGAGGCTGAGATTCCGGTTCACTCCGGTTCTGTATTTGATGAAGCTGTCTATGTATTAAATGAAGAGACGGTTTCTGATCTTGAACCCCAAATGGAACGTGCACCGAAATCTGTTTACGAACAGAAGTTACCACCGGAGACAGAATTCACAGGAAAACTGGCAGAGTCCTTTCATGTTCCTGAGGAGCGCAGTAAGAAGGTTGTTACTGCATCCGGTAAGGTAATTGAAACAGATACAGAGGAAATTGTTAAGAATAAACTGGAAAAGAGAAAATTAGATCTGGCAGAGAAGGAAGAAGCAGAAAATACGGTTCTTCAGGAAATCAAACAGACCGAAGAAAAACCGAAGAAGCCATATGTGTTCCCGTCTTTGGAACTTCTTTCCAGAGGAAAAGGACCGGCAGCAGGTCAGTCCGACAAAGAGTTTCGTGAGACCGCGATCAAGCTTCAGCAGACACTTCGTAACTTTGGTGTCGGTGTAACTGTGACCAATATCAGTTGCGGACCGACTGTAACCCGTTACGAATTACAGCCGGAACAGGGTGTCAAGGTCAGCAAGATCCAGGCTCTGGCAGACGATATTAAGCTGAATTTAGCTGCAACGGATATTCGAATTGAAGCTCCGATCCCGGGCAAAGCTGCTGTGGGAATCGAGGTTCCCAATAAAGTCAACAGCATGGTTTATCTACGCGAATTATTGGAGAGCAATGAATTTAAGAAACACCCGTCCAAGCTGGCGTTTGCAGTAGGTAAGGACATCGGTGGTCAGGTGATCGTTGCGGATATTGCAAAGATGCCGCATTTACTGATCGCCGGTCAGACAGGTTCCGGTAAATCAGTTGGTATTAATACCATGATCATGAGCTTGATCTATCGTTCTTCTCCGGAAGATGTGAAATTGATCATGATCGATCCGAAGGTAGTTGAGCTTTCTGTTTATAACGGAATTCCTCACCTTCTGATCCCGGTTGTTACGGATCCAAAGAAAGCAGCAGGCGCATTGAACTGGGCCGTTGCTGAGATGATGGAGCGCTACAATAAATTTGCCCAGAGCAATGTCCGTGATATCAAGGGATATAATGCAAAGGTGCAGAGTCTTATTGATGCGGGAGATGTTCCGAAAGATCAGATCCCGGTTAAACTTCCGCAGCTTGTGATCATCATTGATGAGCTTGCGGACCTTATGATGGTCGCTTCCAATGAAGTGGAAGATGCGATCTGCCGTCTTGCACAGCTTGCGCGTGCGGCGGGTATCCATCTTGTGATCGCAACACAGAGACCGTCCGTAAATGTTATTACCGGTGTGATCAAAGCAAATGTACCGTCCAGAATCGGTTTTTCTGTTGCATCCGGCGTGGATTCCAGAACAATTTTGGACATGAACGGTGCAGAAAAACTGCTTGGAAATGGTGATATGTTGTTCTATCCTTCCGGATATCCGAAGCCACTCCGTGTACAGGGTGCATTCGTATCTGACTCAGAGGTTTCCAGAGTTACGGATTTCTTAAAGGAACAGAATGACAGCGGTGGTTATAATGCCGAGGTTGAGATGAAACTGAGTCAGCCGACACTTGGCGGAGGAGTATCTGGTGGCGGAAGCGACCGAGATTCCCTTTTCGCAGATGCGGCGAAGTTCATCATCGAAAAAGACAAGGCGTCCATCGGCATGTTGCAGCGTGTGTTTAAAATTGGTTTCAACCGCGCGGCAAGGATCATGGATCAGCTTGCGGAGGCCGGCGTGGTTGGAGAGGAAGAAGGTACAAAGCCTAGAAAAGTCCTCATGTCCATGGAAGAGTTTGAAGCTTTTCTTGAGGCCGGATATTAAAAATAAGCATTACAGGCGGGGCTTGAATTTCGATTTTCAGCAGTCCCGCCTGTCTGTGTTGCTGTCCGAGAGAAAAGGAATTTGCAAATGGACAGAAACATACATATAAATTATGGTAGGAGATCAGGAGAGTAGAAATGAAAATTGGAGATTGGTTAACCAGACTTTCTTATGAGCTTGTACAGGGTAACCTGGATGCAAGTGTTGAGGAGGTCATCTATGATTCCAGAAAGGCAAAGGAGAATACAGTATTTGTCTGCATCAAGGGCAGTGTCAAAGATTCCCATGACTTTATTCCGGACGTTTTAGAAAAGGGTTGTAAGATCCTTGTGGTAGAAAAAACAGTAGAAGTTCCTGCAGATGTGACAGTGATCAAAGTTGAAAACGGTCGTCTTGCACTTGCAGAACTGTCTGCAGCCAGATTTGGATATCCGGCAGAGAAACTTGTGACAATCGGTATCACAGGAACAAAAGGAAAAACAACAACAAGCTATATGATCAAAACAATCCTGGAGACAGCCGGTAAAAAGACCGGTCTCATTGGAACAAACGGTGCAGTGATCGGTGAGGAAAAGATCCCGACAGCCAATACAACTCCGGAGTCCTATGTGGTACAGGAGTTCTTTGCAAAAATGGTAGAAGCCGGTTGTGAATGTGTGGTCATGGAGGTTTCCTCCCAGGCACTGATGTTACACCGTGTTGGCGGTATTACATTTGACTACGGCTTATTTACCAATATTTCTCCGGATCATATCGGACCGAATGAGCATGACAGTTTTGAGGAATATTTACAGTATAAATCAAAAATGCTTCAGGTATGTAAAACAGGAATTGCCAACATCAATATGGAACATTATGAAGATATTGTGGAACATGCGACTTGCAAGCTTTATACATATGGCTTGGAGACAGATGCGGACTTCCGTGGTGATAAGATCCATTATGTGAATGACCATGATTTTGTTGGTGTTGAATTCCATGCACATGGTGATCTTGGCGGAAAAGTGCGTGTAGGTATGCCAGGCAGATTCAATGCAGACAATGCACTTGCAGCACTTTCTGTTTGTACCCTTGCAGTGGCTCAGATGCCGGAGCATGTAGATACATTCGATGAAAAGCCAGAGCTGAAAGCATCCGTAAAGAAAAAATTATTGCATGCATTAGAAGGCATTCGTGTGGACGGACGTATGGAGATTGCCCATGTATCTCCGACCTGTAGTGTGATTATTGACTATGCGCACAATGCAATGAGCATGGAAAGTCTCTTGGATACCTTGAGAGATTACAATCCGAAGCGTCTGGTATGTGTATTTGGATGTGGTGGCAATCGTGCGAAAGACAGACGTTATTCCATGGGTGAGATTGGTGGAAAGATGGCAGATCTTTGTGTGATCACTGCTGACAATCCGCGCTTTGAGAAAAACGAAGACATTATCAAAGATATTGAAATTGGCCTTGCAAAAACAGAAGGCAAATATATCGTGATCCCGGACCGCCGTGATGCGATCTTCTCTGCAATTCATAATGCAGAAGCAGGCGATATGGTAGCAATCATCGGAAAAGGTCATGAGGATTACCAGGAAATCGAAGGAGTAAGACATCATTTCAAAGATCGTGAAGTGGTGGAAGAGGCTGTAAAGGAGATGAAATAATGGAGCATGTATTCGTACGTGATCTGGTAGAGGCGACCGGAGGCAAGTTACTTTGTGGTAATTCAGATGCGTCTGTTGCAAGAATCAAACTGGATTCCAGACAAGTGGAGCCGGGAGATCTGTTTGTTCCAATTATAGGAGAACGTGTGGACGGACACAAATTTATTCCACAAGTTCTGGGAATGGGAGCTGCTGCTGTGCTGACAAGTGAGCATGAAGAAGTTCCGGAGGAATCCAAAATGGCAGCGTGGATCCGTGTTGCGGATACCAAGGCAGCTCTTCAGGATATTGGCCGATATCTCCGTGCGCGTCTTTCTCTTCCGCTTGTGGGTGTGACCGGAAGCGTAGGAAAGACAACGACAAGAGAGATGATCGCAGCAGCGCTTTCTGCAAAACACCGTGTATACAAAACACCGGGAAACAGCAACAGCCAGGTAGGTGTTCCGATTACGATCTCAGAGATCAGTGAATATGATGAGATCGGTGTAATCGAACTCGGTATGAGTGAGCCGGGTGAACTGACAGTGATCGCAAAGATTGCAAAAATTGATATGGCTGTGATCACAAATATCGGTATTACACACATTGAACAGCTGGGTTCCAGAGAGAATATTTATAAAGAGAAAATGACCATTCAGGATGGTTTAAGAGAAGATGGAGTTCTGATCTTAAACGGAGATGATGATATGCTCTGCAATACAAAGGGAAGAGCCGGTGTTAAGACCGTATATTACGGAACTGGATCTAACTGTGATTTTAGAGCGGAAAATATTAATCTAAATGATGGTCCTGCAAAATTTACTGCTGTGCATGGCGAGGAGCGTCAGGAAGTGATTCTTGGTGTTATGGGAATGCATAATGTTATGAATGCATTAGCAGCCATTGCAGTCTGCTGCGAAAATGGAATGACAATGGCAGAAGCTGCGCAGGGGCTGAAAACATTCCACGGATTCAAAGGTCGCCAGCAGATTCATGCGGGAGTTAAATACACGATTTTGGATGATTCCTATAATGCAAGTCCGGCTTCCATGAAGGCTTCCCTGGATGTGTTCAAAACATTGAAACCGGGCAGACGCCATGTGGCGGTATTGGCAGATATGAAAGAGCTTGGTGATAAAGTGATGGAATATCATCACGAAGTTGGTGTACATACAGCCAACACAGGAGTGGACCTTGTGATTACACTTGGTGATGCTTGTCATGCTCTGGCAGAGGGTGTGAAGTCTGTATCAGAGATTCCGGTTGCAGAGTTTACGAATAAAGATGAAATGGTGGCTTATCTGGACGCCAATCTGGCAGACGGTGACTGTGTTCTCTTTAAAGGATCCAATTCCATGGGACTTTCTGCAGTAGCCGCTCATTTTATTGAGAAGTCAAATTAAGAACCATATAGAGTCAGGAAAGGAGGAAACGGATTGGAGCAGAAAATATATTATGCAGATATTATCATAGATATCTCTACAAAACATGTAGATCGAGTTTTCCAGTACCGGATTCCTTCTGACCTGATCTCGCAAGTGCAAGTGGGAAGTCGGGTTTTGGTTCCTTTTGGAAAAGGAAACCGAGAGCAAAAGGGTTATGTGGTTTCGATTACAACAGTCCCATCTTATGCACCGGAAAAGATAAAAGAAATCTATGATATTGTTCCGGGATCAGTTTCGGTTCAGGAACAAATGATCCTTCTGGCATGGTGGATGAAGAAACGATATGGTTCCACAATGAACCAGGCATTAAAGACAGTCATTCCTGTAAAGTCCAAGGTCACACCAAAGGAAGAAAAGACGATTCTTTCTTTGAAAACACAGGAAGAACTGGAAGTCCTCTATGCAGAGGCAGAACGTAAGAAATTTAAAGCCAGAGCGCGTTTGTATCGGGCGTTGATGGAAAACGGAGTTCTTCCGTATCGATTGACGGCAGAAAAACTGGGTGTCACATCGGCCATGTTAAAACCATTGGAAGAAAGAGGCATCGTAAAGATTCAGGTAGATCGTCTGAGTCGTGATCCTGTGAAGGACTATGAGCGAGAGAAGACGAGGATTTCTCTAAACGAGGAACAACTGGCTGCTGCGAATAAAGTAATCTGTGATTACGACAGCGGGGTGCGTGGAACATATTTGCTCTACGGAATCACAGGAAGTGGTAAAACAGAAGTCTATATGGAACTGATCGAACATGTGCTGGCTCAGGGGAAGCAGGCAATCGTCTTGATTCCCGAAATTTCACTGACCTATCAGACTGTAATGCGGTTTTATCGGAGATTCGGAAATCGAGTTTCCATTATCAACTCCAGACTGTCGGCAGGCGAACGATTTGATCAGCTGGAACGTGCAGCGAGAGGCGAAATAGACATCATGATCGGGCCCAGATCGGCTCTGTTCACTCCATTTGCGAATCTTGGTCTGATCATCATCGATGAAGAACATGAGGGCGCATATAAAAGTGAGATATCTCCGAGATATCATGCGAGGGAAGTGGCAGAGATGCGTGCAAAGATGAATCATGCGAGTCTGGTGCTGGGATCTGCGACTCCGTCCATGGAAAGCTACTACAAGGCACTAAATGGAGAGTATAAACTGTTGCTGCTTCACAATCGTGCGAAGAGAGACAGTCGCTTGGCCAATGTTCATGTGGTCGATCTGAGAGAAGAGCTGGCGGAAGGAAATCGCTCGATATTTAGCAGAAAACTGGCAGGATTGATAGAAGAACGATTAACAAATGGTGAGCAGATCATGTTATTCATGAATCGTCGCGGATATGCGAATTTTGTATCCTGCCGTTCTTGTGGTGAAGCTATGCGATGTCCCCATTGTGATGTAAGTTTGACCTATCATCGTGACGGCTCCATGAAGTGTCATTACTGTGGACACGAAACCAGAATTCCGAAAGTTTGTCCGGATTGTGGTTCTCCGTTTCTTGCTCCGTTTGGCTCAGGAACACAAAAGCTGGAAGAGATGACAAAAAAGACGTTCTCTAATGCAAAAGTGCTTCGCATGGATGCGGATACAACTTCGAAAAAAGGTGCTCATGAAGAAATCTTACAGGCTTTTGCCGAAGGTGAAGCAGATATCCTGATCGGAACACAGATGATCGTAAAAGGTCATGACTTTCCAAAGGTGACATTGGTTGGTATCATGGCGGCTGACCTTTCTCTTCATGCACCGGATTTCCGAAGCGGAGAAAGGACCTTCGAGTTGTTAACTCAGGCATCCGGACGTGCAGGAAGAAGCGAGCTTCCGGGAGATGTGGTGATCCAGACGTATGCACCGGATCATTATGCGGTCACCTCTGCTGCGGAACAAGATTACGAACAGTTCTACCGTCAGGAATTCCTATATCGAAAGATGATGGGTTATCCGCCGGCAGTCGGAATCCTTTCAATCACACTGTCATCGAAGCAGGAGTCTGAACTTTTAAATGCAGTCAATCTGTTTTATAAAGAGGTTATGAAGCAATACGGATTTGAAGATTTTATGATCATCGGTCCGGTAGATGCTTCCCCATATAAACTTAATGATATTTACAGAAAAATTTTATATATAAAGCACGAAAACTATGATATACTATTAAAAGTCCAAAAGTATGCCCAGAATTTGGAAGATACCGTGGATTGTTTTAAAAATATCAGTTTTCAATACGATTTATAAAGAGAGGAAAAGAATTATGGCAATCAGAGAAGTTAGAACTATCGGCGATGAAGTATTAGGAAAGATTTCCAAACCAGTAAAAGAGGTAAATGAGCGCACACTTCAGATCATTGAAGATATGTTCGAGACTATGTATGAGACAGGCGGTGTTGGTATCGCTGCTCCGCAGGTGGGTATTTTAAAACGTATCGTATGCATGGACGTAGGTGATGGCAACCAGTACTTAATGATCAACCCGGAGATCATCGAACTTTCCGGTGAACAGACTGGTATGGAAGGATGCTTAAGCGTACCGGGCAAACGCGGTCAGGTTACAAGAGCAAACTATGCGAAAGTAAAAGCATTCAATGAAAATATGGAAGAGATCATCATCGAAGGTGAAGGTCTTCTTGCAAGATGTATTCAGCATGAGTGCGACCACTTAGATGGCATTCTCTATGTTACAAAAGTAGAGGGCGAACTGGTTGACAAAGAAGTTGAAGAGGACGAGGACGAAGAATAATATGAAGATCGTTTTTATGGGAACACCGGATTTTGCAGTATCCACCCTGGAATCTCTCGTTAAAGGAGGTCATGAGGTGATCGCGGCTGTGACACAGCCGGACAAACCAAAGGGGCGTGGAAAAGCTGTTCAGTATACTCCGGTTAAAGAAAAGGCATTGGAATATGAGATTCCGGTTTATCAGCCTGTAAAAGCGAGAGATCCTGAGTTTGTAGAACTTTTGAAGGGAATGAATCCGGACGTGATCGTAGTGGTTGCGTTCGGTCAGCTCCTTCCGAAAGCGATTTTGGATATCCCGAAGTATGGCTGTGTTAATGTGCATGCGTCCCTGCTTCCGAAATATCGTGGTGCGGCTCCGATCCAGTGGGCGGTGATCGATGGTGAAGAAGTCAGTGGTGTAACAACCATGCTCATGGACGAAGGTCTTGATACAGGTGATATGCTGGAAAAAGCAGAGATCGTATTAGACGAAAAAGAGACAGGCGGAAGCCTGTTTGATAAATTGAGTGCTCTGGGTGGCGAATTGATTTTGTCAACTTTGGAGAAGATGGAGAATGGTACGATCATACGGACTCCACAGGGAGATTCCACCACTTCTTATGCTAAGATGCTTAAGAAAACGATGGGAGAGATCGACTGGAATATGGAGGCTGTGAAGATCGAGCGCCTGATCCGTGGTTTAAATCCATGGCCGAGTGCTTACACAAGTCTTAAGGGGAAGACTGTGAAGATCTGGTCTGCGGATGTAGTTGCAGGTGAAGGCTCCGGAAATCCGGGCCGTGTGACTGTGACAAAAGACAAACTTCTGGTGGAGTGCGGAGAGAACTTCCTTTCAATTACCGAACTTCAGTTAGAAGGAAAGAAACGTATGGAGACTGCTGCATTCCTTCGTGGATTTACAGTAGAAGACCAGACGGTTTTCGGTTTATAGTATGAAAAAGCCGTAAAAAAGGGTTAGCCGAAAGGAGAATTGCTTATGTACGGTTATGGAATGGGCTACGGTGGTATGAGATATGGGTATGGCTACGGCTTTGACCCGACGATCATCTTAGTCCTCATTGGTGTTGTTATTTCTTTATGGGCACAGAGTCGTGTGACTTCCACTTACAACAAATATTCAAGGGTGAGAAGTCGCACTGGAATGACTGGTGCAGAAGCCGCAATGCGACTGCTGCACTCACAAGGTATCTATGATGTGACTGTGCGTCAGGTTGCAGGCAATCTGACAGACCATTATGATCCAAGAACAAAGGTGGTAAATCTGTCAGAGTCAGTGTATCGTTCGACTTCGATCGCAGCTCTTGGTGTTGCAGCCCACGAATGTGGACATGCAATGCAGCACAACGATGGATATGCACCGCTTCGATTCCGAAGTGCATTGGTTCCTGTAGCGAACTTTGGTTCAAGGATTTCCTGGCCATTGATATTATTTGGCCTTATCATCGGAGGACTTGGTTCTCCGCTTTGTCAGATTGGTATTTTGATGTTCTCGCTGGCAGTTTTATTCCAGCTTGTGACACTTCCGGTCGAATTCAATGCTTCCAGCAGAGCCGTAAAACTTCTGGATTCTCAGGGGATTTTATCGGGAGAGGAAGTACGTGGTACAAGAAGTGTGCTAAATGCGGCTGCGTGGACTTACGTGGCGGCGGCAGCATCTTCTATGTTACAGCTTTTAAGATTAGTGATCCTTTATGGAGGAAGAAGACGTGATGATTGATACAAACAGCCGTGAAATTGTCCTGGATATCTTGATGGAGATTCTGGAAAAAGGAAATTTAAGCCATCTGGTTCTGAAACAGGCACTTGAGAAATACCAGTATCTGGAGAAGCAGGACAGGGCTTTTATAACAAGAATCACAGAAGGTACTCTGGAATATCTGATTCAGATCGATTCTGTGATCAATCGATATTCCAAAGTAAAAGTAAATAAGATGAAACCGGTAATTCGTACGCTCCTTCGGATGTCGGTTTATCAGATCCTTTATATGGAGCGAGTGCCGGACTCTGCTGTTTGCAACGAAGCAGTAAAACTGGCGAAGAAGAGAAAGTTCCAGGGATTGACCGGTTTTGTAAACGGTGTTCTCAGAAACATCTCAAGAGAAAAAGAGCAATTAACTTTTACATCTCCTGCGGAACGATTTTCCATTCCGCAGTGGATGTATTCCATGTGGGAACAGGACTACGGAACAGAAAAGGCAGAGAAAATTGCTGCTTCCTTCCTAGAGGATCGTCCATTGACCGTACGTTGTAATACCAGCCGTGCATCAGTGGAAACGATCATTGACAGCCTGAGATCACAGGGCATACATATAGAGAAGTCTGTACTGTCTGATACCATGCTGACAATCCAGGGCTATGACTATTTAGAGACAGTGGAAGCATTTGCTGAGGGTTTGATCACCGTTCAGGATGCAAGCTCTTCTCTTGTGGGAATTCTTGCAGTTCCTGAAAAGGGAGATTTTGTACTCGATGTCTCAGTGCTCCGGGTGGAAAATCCATGCATGTGGCAGATTTAATGGATGGAACCGGCTTGGTGGAATCCAGAGATCTGACTGAATACAAGATCATGCTTGTGGAAGAAAACATTGCAAGATGTGGTTTTACCAATATGCAGACCAAAGTTTGGGATGCGACAGAATTCGATCCGGAGATGGAAGGAAAGGCAGATATTGTATTAGCAGATCTTCCTTGTTCCGGTCTCGGAATTATTGGAAAGAAGCCGGATATTAAAATGCGGCTGAAGGAAGAGGAACTGGACGAGCTTGCCAAACTTCAGAGAGAGATACTTTCTGTTGTGTCCAGATATGTGAAACCGGGTGGCAAACTGATCTACAGTACTTGTACGATCAATAAAAAAGAGAACGAAGAAAATGCTGCCTGGATTTTAGAACATCTTCCGTTTAAAAAGAAAGAAATTGCTTCCGTACTTCCGGAAGTGTTAAAAAAAGACTGTGTAGAAAATCAGATTCAGTTACTTCCGGGTATTCACCCGTGTGACGGTTTCTTTATCGCAGCGTTTGAGCGCGAAGCATAGGAATAAATATATGGATAAAAAAGACATTAAATCAATGAATCTTTCGGAGCTTACCGAATTTGTCAAGGAGTTGGGAGAAAAGCCATTCCGTGCAAAACAGCTTTATCAGTGGATGCACCAGAAACTGGCCCCATCCTACGATGATATGACGAACCTTTCCAAAGGCTTTCGAGAGACATTAAAAGAACATAGCGTTTATACATCTCACCAGATTGTGCAGATGTATGAATCGGAGATTGATGGTACAAGAAAATACTTGTTCGGTCTGCAGGACGGAAACATTATCGAGAGTGTTTTGATGCGCTATAAGCATGGAAATTCCGTATGTATTTCTTCTCAGGTCGGATGTCGCATGGGCTGCAGATTCTGTGCTTCCACATTGGATGGTCTCACAAGAAACCTGACAGCCGGAGAGATGCTGGATCAGATTTACCGGATTCAGTATACCACTGGCGAGCGTGTTTCTAATATTGTGATCATGGGAAGCGGTGAGCCAATGGACAACTATGACAATGTAGTTAAATTCCTTCACTTGATCAGTGATGAAAATGGCCTCAACATTAGTCAGAGAAATATTACTGTCTCCACATGTGGTATTGTTCCTGGCATTAAGAAGTTTGCAGAAGAGGGATTATCTGTTACACTGGCACTTTCTCTCCATGCACCGAATGATGAAGTGAGAAAGACATTAATGCCGATCGCCTACAAGTATTCTCTTTCAGAGATACTTCCTGCATGTAAGGAATATTTTGAAAAGACAGGCAGACGATTGACATTTGAATACAGCCTTGTTCAGGGAGTTAATGACAATCTGGATGAAGCGAAGAAACTGGCAGATTTGATCAAAGACATGCACGGTCACGTAAATCTGATCCCGGTCAATCCGATCAAAGAGCGTGATTATAAACAGTCTAATCGAGAAGCCATCGAGCAGTTTAAAGGCTATCTGGAAAGAAAGGGCATTAATGTAACGGTTCGTCGTGAGATGGGACGTGACATCGGAGGAGCCTGCGGACAGCTGAGAAAGAGTTATTTAAAGAAAGAGGAGGGAGAAGCATGATTTCACATGCACGTACAGATGTAGGACGCGCCAGAAAGATCAACCAGGACAGTGTCTTTGCATCTTCTGAACCGATAGGCATTCTTCCGAATCTGTTTATTGTAGCAGACGGTATGGGAGGCCATAAAGCCGGGGATTTTGCTTCTCGCTATGCAGTGAAAGAACTGGTACAGATGGCAGAGTATTCCAAGATCAAAGATCCTGTTCTGTTTCTTCGCGTGGCGATCGAAGAAGTGAACAGCATGCTGTTTGATGAAGCAGCGAACAATCCGGATTTAGACGGAATGGGAACTACTCTGGTAGCAGCGGTGATCGTGGATAATACTCTTTACGTTGCCAATGTAGGTGACAGCCGTCTTTATTTATTGAGAGATGATCTGAAGCAGATCACAAAAGATCATTCACTTGTGGAAGAAATGGTGGCTCTTGGTAAGATTGAACGCGGCAGTGAGGAATATCGAAGCCAGAAAAATGTGATCACCCGTGCCATCGGTATTCTTCCAACTGTTGAAGTTGATATGTTTGATATTCCTTTACAGGAGTGTGATTATATACTGATGTGTTCAGACGGACTGACCAACATGGTGAGTGATGAAGAAATCAGTAAGATCCTTAAGACAACAGATTTGTTAGAAGAGCAGACTGATAATCTTATTCGAATGGCAAATGATAACGGAGGCCTGGATAATATCGCAGTTATCTTAGTGGAACCTCAGATAAGTGAGGTGATCGTATGATGTTAGGTACAGGTATCATGCTGCAGGACCGTTATGAGATCCTAGAGCAGATCGGTTCCGGCGGTATGTCAGAAGTTTATAAGGCAAAGTGTCACAAACTCAACCGTCTGGTTGGTATTAAGGTGTTAAAGGCAGAGTTTACTTCTGATGCCGGATTTGTAAGCAAATTTAAGATGGAGGCCCAGGCAGCTGCAGGTATGTCCCATCCGAACATTGTAAATATCTTTGATGTTGTAGATGAGGGCGATCTTCATTGTATCGTAATGGAGCTAGTTGAGGGTATTACATTAAAAAGTTATATCAATAAAAAAGGACATCTTGCAGTAAAAGAGTCCATTGGGATTGCGATTCAGGTTGCCCAGGGTATCGAAGCGGCCCATGATCAGCATATCATCCATCGTGATATCAAACCGCAGAATATGCTGATCTCCAAGGATGGTAAAGTTAAAGTTGCAGATTTTGGTATTGCAAGAGCCGTATCGTCCCAGACCATGAATTCGAACGTAGTCGGATCAGTACACTATGTTTCTCCGGAACAGGCAAGAGGCGGTTTTGTCGATGCAAGAACGGATATTTATTCTCTCGGTATTACCATGTTTGAGATGCTGACAGGAAAAGTTCCGTTTGAGGGGGAAAATACCGTAACGGTTGCATTGGCTCATTTAGAAGAGCCGATCGTGCTTCCGAGCATGTTAAACCCGGAGATCCCTCCGGCAGTTGAACAGATTATTTTAAAATGTACGGAAAAGAAACCGGAAAATCGATATGCGTCGATCAGTGATCTGATCAGCGACCTCAGAAAGGTATTGATCAATCCTGATGATATTTCCATTGGCGCTGCTGTTGCTCCGGAGTTAACTTCCGATACGATCATGATCAGTAAAAAGGAAATGGATATTATTACGTCCAAGCATAAAAAGGCGGAAGTGGAGGAAGAATTTGATGAGGAACCGATAGAGGATGATTCCTCTACTCATCTGGAAAAGCTTCTCACAACTTTTGGCGTGATCGCTGCAATTGTTGTTGTAGCAGTTGTTGTAGTCGTATTTTCAAAACTTGGTGGATTGTTTAAAGACAACAATCCGTTGGGAACCGGTGATCAGGTCACAGTTGAGGCGAATGGCGGAGATGAGATCAGTCAGAAAGAAGTGCGTATGCCGGATCTGGTAGGAGATACCCAGGAAGAAGCGGAGAGTAAACTGGCGGAATTGGATCTTAAGATGAAAGTGATCCTTGAAAATTCAGATGAAATTGCCAAAGGAACGATCATTTCACAGGAAAATGCTCCGGATTCCGTGATCCCAAGGTACTCCAGTGTTATTGTGACTGTGAGTGGCGGATCAGATAAGGTAGAACTGGAAGGTCTTGGATTAACTGAAATGACACTCGATACAGCAGTTCGCCTAATCGAAGGAAAAGGTCTGAAGGCAACAGTTGTAGAAGAAAATCATGAAACTGCTGTGATCGGTTCTATTTTACGATATGAACCCCTTGATAAAGCTTCCCTTGGAGATACCGTAACTCTCTACGTCAGCAAGGGTCCGGAAATTGAGACTGTAGTCGTACCGAAACTGGAAGGGCAGTCTTCTGACTGGGCCGTACAGCTATTAACGTCAGCAGGTCTTGTGGTTGGTTCTATTAAAGAAGAGTACCATGATACAATTCCGGCAGGATGTGTAGTCAGTCAGGCTGTTGTTCCTGGTGAAGAGATCGAGATCGGAACCGTTGTTGATTATGTGATCAGTTTAGGACCGGAACCGCCTCAGACACAGTTCTTAGCTTCTCTGGAGGCAAGCTATCCGCTTCGTATATCTTATGGACCTGGTTCACCATCTACAGAGATTCAGATTGTGCTTCGATTAAAACAGATGGTCAACGGCGAAGTAAAGTATACTCAATTAACAGAGCCGAAGGCTTATTCTACAGATACGATGTTGGATATCCGTTTTACAAAGATTCGTGGAGCCGATGGAGTATCCAATGGTGAAGTTGAGATTGTAGATATGACCAACAATGTTGTACTGAATACTTATAATATTAACTTTTTTGAGATTGAAGTATAAACTATGACTGGAAAGATAATGAAAGGAATTGCCGGATTTTACTATGTACACGATGGCATTTCCAGTGTTTATGAATGTAAGGCAAAAGGAATCTTCCGTAACAAAAAGATCAAACCGTTGGTCGGTGACGACGTAGAGTTTACGATTTTGGATGAACAGGAGAAAACAGGAAATATCGTTGATATTCTGGAACGTGAAAATGAGCTGATCCGTCCGGCCGTGGCAAATATCGACCAGGCAATGGTTGTATTTGCTGTGACAGACCCGGAACCGAATCTGAATCTTTTGGATCGTTTTCTTGTGACGATGGAGTCTCAGGATGTTCCGGTTGTGATCTGTTTTAACAAAAAAGATCTGGTTACAGAAGAAGAAGCGAAAAAATTGATTT
Organism: Pilosibacter sp.; assembly: GCA_045637605.1. Lineage (GTDB taxonomy): Bacteria > Bacillota > Clostridia > Lachnospirales > Lachnospiraceae > Pilosibacter. The sequence goes on along the minus strand of JAZTZT010000091.1, from coordinate 9,192 downwards.
CTATCTATGAGGCATCAGGGTATGAAGTGCATTTGACCAACGCAAAAAGTGGTGAAGGCATTGAACAGATCCGAGGTCTCTTAAGAGGGAAGACAACAGTTCTTGCAGGTCCGTCCGGTGTGGGTAAATCTACCATTACCAATGAAATCCAGCCTGAGGCTGAGATGGAGACCGGTACGATCAGTGAAAAGATCAAACGAGGCAAACATACCACCCGTCATTCGGAATTATTTTTCGTGGAAGCTGACACATATGTGATGGATACTCCTGGATTCAGCTCCATGTTTGTTGACAACATGAAACCGGAGGAACTACAACAGTTCTTCCCAGAATTTGATGAATTTATTCCGGAGTGTCGCTTTCTCGGCTGTGTTCATGTGGGCGAAAGGGAATGTGGCGTAAAAGATGCAGTTAAAGAGGGTACCCTTTCTAAGGAACGTTATGAAAACTATCGTTTGATTTATGAAGAATTAAAAAACAAAAGGAGATATTAGTATGTACATCTTAGCACCATCCGTTTTAGCAGCAGATTTCTCTAAATTAGGAGAAGAAGTAAAGACAGTAGCAGAGGCAGGCGCAAAGTATATTCATCTCGATGTAATGGACGGCGCATTCGTTCCGAGCATTTCGTTTGGTATGCCGGTAATTGAGAAGTTACGTGGCTGCACAGATGCAGTTTTTGATGTTCATATGATGGTGGAAGAGCCGGGACGCTATATTCAGAATATGAAGAAAGTCGGTGCAGATCTTATCTGTGTACATCAGGAAGCATGTGTACATTTAGATCGTACCATCAACCAGATCAAAGAGGCAGGTTGTAAGGCAGCAGTTGCTCTGAATCCGGCCACACCGGTAGAGACACTCTCCTGTATTTTAGATCAGGTTGACATGTTCCTGATCATGTCTGTAAATCCGGGATTTGGCGGACAGAAGTTCATCCCGTATGCTGTTGAAAAGATCAAAAAGCTTCGTAAGATGTTAGATGATGCGGGGCTGAAAACTGACATTCAGGTAGACGGTGGTGTAACAACTGAAAACGTTCGCATGTTGATCGAGGCAGGCGCAAACGTATTTGTTGCCGGTTCCGCTGTATTTAAAAACGATGCAGCAGCCAACACAAAGGCATTCCTTGAAATTTTCAAAGAATACGAATAAATAAATCAGGTCCAGGGGGCGAATAAGAATGAAAACATGTTTATTGATTTCCGGCGGTCCTCTGGACCTTTCGTTTGCAAAAGACTTTTTGAAGAATCGTAACTACGATTTTGCAGTGGCAGCAGATGCAGGTTTCTCGGCTTGTCTGGAGTTAGGTATTCATCCAGACCTTTTGGTGGGAGATTTTGATACATTTGGAAGAGAGAAAATCCAATCGTATCTGTCAGATCCAAAATATAGGATCGAGATCCACAGACCGGAAAAAGACGAGACCGATACGGAACTGGCATTTCGAAGGATCCGTGAAGCAGGCTTTTGTGAAGTTGATGTTCTAGGAGCGCTTGGTGGTCGATTGGATCATGAAATATCCAATATTCATTTGCTGGTTCATGAGATGAGAAAAGGTCTTCAAGCAAATTGTTACGATGCAAAGAATCGAATCTATATTCTTGATTCTGAGCAAAAAAACGAGTATAATTTTTCCAGAAGCAGACAATATGGAACGTATGTATCCTTCCTTCCAATCACAGAGCGTGTAAAAGGGATCACATTGACTGGATTCAAATATCCGTTACAAGACAAAGATATCTCGATTTTTAATAATCCGAGTCTCTGCGTCAGCAATGAAATCCTGGAGGAGACAGCGGTGATCTCTCTGAAAGAAGGAATCTTAATGTGCATAGAGTCGAAGGATTGATCGGCTTGTAGAAATGAATGAAAATGCTCAGAGGAAAGAAATATATGGAACAATACAGACAGAAAAAAATTGCAGTAATTAATGATCTATCCGGTTATGGACGTTGTTCGCTGACAGTGGCTCATCCAATTTTATCAGTTATGGGAATCCAGAGTTGTCCGGTGCCGACCGCGATCCTCTCAAACCATACAGAGTTTCCGGTGTATTTCTTTGACGATTATACTGATAAGATGCGAGCATATATTGGAAAATGGATCGAGCTCAGTCTGGAATTTGACGCAATCTCCACCGGTTTTCTTGGTTCTGCGGAACAGATTGAGATCGTTCTGGAATTCGTAGAGCACTTCCGAGAGGAAGATACGCTGATTATTGTAGATCCGGTTATGGGTGACCACGGAAAGATCTATGCGACCTACACAGAAGAGATGTGTGAGGAAATGAAGCAGCTGGTGAGCTATGCGGATGTCGTTACACCGAATGTAACGGAGGCATGCATTTTAACCGGAACTCCGTATAAAGACAAAGGTTGGACCCGAAAAGAACTGCTTAATATGGCGACTATGCTTCAGATAATGGGAGCAAAATCAGTTGTGATCACCGGTGTGAGAGAAGGAAACTTTTATACCAATGTGGTCTTAGAACATGGAAATCATGAGGCTGAGTTTGTAAAAGTTAAGAGTGCCGGAAATCAGAGACCGGGAACCGGAGACGTTTTCTCCTCCGTACTGGCAGGATCTGTATTAAACGGATATAGTCTCCGTGCAGCGACAGAAAAGGCAGCCCGATTTGTCAGAGACTGCATTACAAAGTCTGATGAATTAAATATACCGCACAGCAACGGTGTCTGCTTTGAGGAGATTATCGGTAAACTTGTGAAAAGATAGGGAAATTCCCCTTTTCATTCGAAAGGAAATGTGCTATATTCTAAGGTAAGTGTTCTGTTAGCATGTGGAATTATACCATGTGGTTCAGATGAAAGAGATAAAAGAACCTGTGTATGTCTGCACAGGAGTAATAAAGGAGATAGTGACAATGTTAGATTTAAGATTTGTTAGAGAAAATCCGGAAATCGTTAAGCAGAATATCCGCAACAAATTCCAGGATAATAAACTTCCGTTAGTAGATGAAGTGATCGCACTTGACGAAGAAAGCCGTAAAGTAAAAAAAGAGGCAGATGATCTTCGTGCCAACAGAAACAAGATCTCCAAGCAGATCGGTATGTTAATGGGTCAGGGCAAGAAAGAAGAAGCTGAGGAAGTAAAGAAGCAGGTTGCAGCAGCAGCTTCCCGTCTTGCTGAGTTAGAGGAGATGGAAAAAGACCTCGAAGCAAGAGTAAAGAAGATCATGATGACAATTCCGAATATCATCGATCCGAGCGTTCCGATCGGTAAAGACGATTCTGAGAACGTAGAGGTTCAGAAATACGGTGAGCCGGCAGTTCCGGAGTTCGAGATTCCGTACCACACAGAGATCATGGAGAAATTCGCAGGTATTGACCTTGATGCAGCTAGAAAAGTTGCAGGTAACGGTTTCTACTACCTGATGGGCGATATCGCAAGACTTCACTCTGCAGTAATTTCTTACGCAAGAGATTTCATGATCGACCGTGGTTTCACATACTGCATCCCACCGTTCATGATCAGAAGCGATGTTGTTACAGGCGTTATGAGCTTTGCTGAGATGGAAGCTATGATGTACAAGATCGAGGGTGAAGATCTTTACCTCATCGGTACAAGTGAGCACTCCATGATCGGTAAATTCATCGATACAATCGTTCAGGAAGCAGAACTTCCTCAGACATTAACAAGCTATTCTCCGTGTTTCCGTAAAGAGAAGGGTGCTCACGGTATCGAAGAGCGTGGTGTTTATAGAATCCACCAGTTCGAGAAACAGGAGATGATCGTTGTATGTAAGCCGGAAGAGTCTCCGAAGTGGTTCGACGTATTATGGCAGAATACAGTAGATTTATTCCGTTCCTTAGATATTCCGATACGTACACTTGAGTGCTGCTCCGGCGACCTTGCTGATCTGAAAGTGAAGTCCATCGACGTAGAGGCGTGGTCCCCGAGACAGAAGAAGTACTTCGAGGTAGGAAGCTGTTCCAACCTTGGTGATGCACAGGCAAGACGTCTGAAAATCCGCGTAAATGGCGAAGATGGTAAGAAGTACTTTGCACATACATTAAACAATACAGTAGTTGCTCCGCCGAGAATGCTCATCGCGTTCTTAGAGAACAACTTACAGGCTGACGGTTCTATCCGTATTCCGGAAGCTTTACAGCCGTATATGGGCGGAAAGAAAGAAATCAGATAATTGATTTTACAATCGAAGCATGTAATAGGCTGTGGCAGGGATCTGCCACAGCTTTTTTCCAATCATAAGAAGGTTTCAGCGATGGATCGTTTGATTCACGAGATATAATAAAGGAGAATGTTGAATGACTGAAAAGAAACAGCCAAGAACGATTCGCCTGGGTACAAGAAAAAGTAAACTTGCCATGGCACAGACAATGATGGTTGCCGAGGCGTTAAAAGAAGCAGAGCCGGGACTCCAGGTTGAAATTATTCCTGTTGTCACAACCGGAGATAAAATCCTGGATCGTTCCTTAACAGAATTTGGAGGAAAAGGTGTGTTCATTTCCGAATTTGAAGAGGGAATCCTAGCAGGACGTTTTGATGCCGCTGTTCACAGTGCAAAAGATATGCCTATGGAACTGTTGGACGGGTTGGAAGTGGCTGCCGTGTTACCAAGAACGGATGCTGAGGATGTATTTGTAACAGTAAAAGGAAGAGAAATTACCAATCATCCGATGGTGATAGGAACCGGAAGCTTAAGAAGACAGCTTCAGATCCTGGAACAGAAAGATGCTGTCTGTAAACTGATCCGAGGAAATGTAGATACTCGTCTCTCTAAATTATATGACGGGCAATATGACGCCATTATCCTGGCTGCAGCCGGTTTAAAGCGATTGGGATTATTTGCAGATGATAGATTTGAATTTGAATACTTGCCTACGGATTCCTTTACACCGGCAGGAGGTCAGGCGATCATTGCGATCGAGGCGAAAAACAATTCAGAATTTACAGATCTGTTTGAGAAGATCAATCATGAACCTTCTGCTTTGGCTTTGCAGACAGAGCGCTATGTACTGGAATGTCTTGGTGCGGGATGCAATGAAGCAGTAGGCGTATATTGCTACCTGAAAGAGGATCAACAGGTCATTCAGTTATTAAAGGAAACAAAACAAGGGCTTGTGCGCCGTGAGGTGAAAGGAGCTCCATCTGAATATAAAACATTGGTTCATGAGTTGATACGTTCCATCAACCATGGAATTGTATATTTGGTAGGAGCGGGGCCGGGCGATCCGGAACTGCTTACACTGAAAGGAAAGAGATTATTATCACAGGCAGAAGTTCTTGTGTATGACAGACTTGCATCTCCAGAATTTTTAAATATGGTTCCGGATACATGCGAGAAAATATATGTGGGAAAAGTACCGGGAAACCATAGTATGGTACAGGAAGAGATCAATCAGGTTCTCGTGCATTATGGACTGAAAGGAAAGAAGATTGTACGTTTAAAAGGCGGAGATCCGTTTGTGTTCGGACGCGGCGGCGAAGAAATCCTTGAATTAGAAAAGCATGGAATTCCCTATGAAGTAGTATCCGGTGTAACATCACCGGTTGCGGCTCTTGCCCATGCAGGGATTCCAATCACCCATCGTGGGATTGGTCAGAGCTTTCATGTGATCACCGGTCACACTGCGATCAAATCCAAAGGAATCGGCGTATTAGAGGCAGAAGATGATACATTAACTGATGGTTTTGCAGAATATGCAAAACTTCAGGGGACTTTGGTATTCCTTATGGGATTGAAAAATCTTGATCTGATCGTCGATCGTCTGATCAGAAATGGAAAGGATCCGAAAACACCGGCGGCGATCGTGACAGATGGCACGCTTCCATCCATGCGATGTGTACGAGGAACTCTGGAGACATTGCCTCAGCTTGCAAAAGAATATGGATTAAAATCACCGGGAATTATAGTGGTAGGTCCCGTTGCCGGTTTTGAAATGACGGTGAAAAAGGCGCGAGCATTATCTGGCCTTACTGTGGGAGTCACAGGTACCGATGCAATCTATGAAAAACTAGCTTCAAAACTGTATGCAGAAGGAGCTTCTGTTTTACGCATCGGAAAATCAAAGGTACTTCCAATGAACGAAGATATTTTAGCACAGACAGTGAAATCAATCAAATCCTATCAATGGATCGTATTTACAAGCCGCAATGCGATCGATCTGTTTTTCCGTGCAGTCAGAAATGAAAACGTTGACATGCGTACATTTTGTCATGTAAAATTTGCAGTAGTCGGAAGTGGCACAAAAGAGTATCTGGAGCAGTTTGGATTTTATGCAGATTACATGCCGGATAAATTTACTACGGAAAGCCTGGCGAACGGACTTTCTCAGGTTGTAAAAGCGCAGGAACATGTATTAATTCCGAGAGCTAAGCAAGGCTCCAAACGTTTGACAGAGATATTACAGGAAGCCAATATCGAATATACCGATCTTTCCGTTTATGATGTGAAAGCTGAGCAGGCAAAGGTCTCTGATATCAAAGGACTGGATTTCCTGACTTTTGAAAGCGGATCGGGAGTTCGAGGTTTTTTTGAATCAGATCCAGAAGAAAAAGTTAAGATTCTCAATCAGTCCGTTTATCCTGTTTGCATTGGACATGTGACATCGGAGGTGTTAAAAGAATACGGTGTTACACGAGCTCTCGTTGCAAAGGATTATACAGCGGATGGAATCTGTGAGATCCTGAAAGAAGGAGGATGTGATGTTAGCAAAAATTCTGGTAGATAATAATACAAGAAATGAATGGAAGGCAGAATGGGGCCTTGCAGTATATATCGAATACGATGGTCACAAGATCCTGCTAGATGCCGGAACTACACATATTTTTGCTGAAAATGCCGACATGATGGGCGTGGATCTGAGTGAAGTGGAGTTTGGTGTTCTTTCGCATGCTCATTATGATCATTCTGACGGATTGGATATTTTCTTTGAAAGAAATGATAAAGCGAAGTTCTATCTGCGTAAAGCATGCGATGAAAACTGCTACAGTAAAAAGGGTGGTACTGAACTATCTTACATTGGAATCAAAGAAGGTTATTTAAAACAGTTTAAAGATCGCTTTGCATATACAGATGAGGACTTGGAAGTGATCCCTGGAGTGACATTGCTTCCTCATAAGACAAAAGGTCTCGATAAAGTGGGTGAGCATGCCGGGATGTATGTAAAGATTCGTGGTCAGTTCCAGCCGGATTCCTTTGATCATGAGCAGAGCCTGGTACTTGAAACGGACCGTGGTCTGGTTGTCTTTAACAGCTGCTCCCATGGCGGTGCCGATAATATTATCCGTGATGTCCAGAACACTTGGCCTGATCAGCATATTGAGGCTTATATCGGTGGTCTTCACTTGTTCCGTTCGTCAGATGAAGAAGTATATGCGTTTGCTAAAAGAGTAAAAGAGACCGGGATCAAACGGATCTATACCGGACACTGCACAGGTGAACGCGCGATGGAAATCCTGAAGGAAGAACTTGGTGATGTGATCCATGAGTTATATACTGGATTAGAGATAACCTTCTAAAGAAGTTTGAAGAAATAAAGAGGAGATTATTATGCAGACAAGGGTAGAAGAAACGATTAAAAAACACGATATTGGTTATAACTGTGCACAGGCTGTAGCATGTACATACTGTGATCTGGTTGGTGTCGATGAAGAGCTGATGTTTCGCCTGACAGAAGCACTTGGTGGAGGCATGGGTGGTTTAGAGGGTACATGCGGCGCCGTTTCCGGAGCATGTGTTCTTGCCGGAATGAAAGCAAGCACAGGCAATCTGGCAAATCCGAACAGCAAAAAGGATTCTTATCAGCTTTCCAAAGAAATCTTAAAACAGTTTAAAGAAAAGAATGGTTCCGTAATCTGTAAAGAGATCAAGGGCGTAGAAACAGGAAAAGTACTTCGTGCATGCAGCGACTGCATTAAAGATGCAGCAGCAATCGCGGAGAAAGTGATTTTTGAATAAAGAAAGGATGAAATACAGATGGGTTTAGATCAGTGGCTTCCATTTGCGCTGTCCGTGATCAGCGTAATATTTGTAGTTTATGGTACACTCATTTTAAAGAGAAAATGGACACCGATCGGTGCAAAAGTTCTGGTAGAGCCGGAACACCTTGAAGCATGGTGTAAGAGTGAAGGAAAGACAAAGATCCTTTGGGGTATTGCCATCATGTTCGGCGCATTATATTATGCAAATTTCTTTATTCCGATCATCTGGGCCGGTTGCTTTATTGCTATGGCGATTTATTGCATTTATCTTGGTCAGGACAACAACCATAAATATATGAAAAACTAAAAACTGAAAGGCTGTGATGCAAATCACGGCCTTTTCTGTTATAATAAGATAGAGTCTTATGAGTAAACCAAACAATCTTATCATAAGGAGTGAATGCATGAAATTAAAAAATATGTTGATCGTTGTCAAGGACATTGACCGCTCCAAAGCATTTTACAAAAGACTATTTGGACTTGAGGTCTTGGTGGAGTTTGAGGGTAACGCGGTTTTAACAGAAGGCCTGGTATTACAGGATGCAACAATCTGGGAAGCTTTTATAAATAAAAAAGTAGAGTTTGGTACGAACAATGCAGAACTCTATTTTGAAGAACATGATATGGATCGGTTTATGGAAAAATTAGGTCAATGGCCGGAGCCGATCGAATATGTGACTCCTTTTACGCAATTTGATTGGGGACAGCGTGTGGTAAGACTGTATGATCCGGATGGACATCTGATAGAAGTGAGGGAGTCCATGGATTTAGCTGCCAGACGTTTGAATGATCCGGAGGAGTAAGGTATATGGAGAAACACGATAAGATTTATATCGAACGTCAGAAGAATTACACGAAGCAGATCGGAACGTTTGGACCGACGGGAAGTATCAGTGCTAATGGTTGTGGGGCGATTGCAGTTTATAATGTGCTGACATATTTTGGGATTAAAGTGGATTTCATGGATATTGTCAAACGATTTAATCGTCAGTGGTTGTTTGCAACTTCTTTTGGCGGTTTTATGGGATCGTATATTTTTTATCTTGCCTATATATTGAAACAGTATCGTTTACAAGTACACTTGATCTTTTTTACACCGAAAGCGATGGATATGTTTCATTTAGATGAGAGATCCGCATTCATCCTTTTATATGGATGGAGGAAAAAGAGAAAGATAGGAGCGCACTATCAGGCTGGTTTTGGACATCCAGATGGAACCATCAC
>JAZTZT010000090.1:0-21492 GCA_045637605.1 Pilosibacter sp. | reverse complement strand
TAAGACCGCTTGGCCTCCGACTTCACTTTAGTTTTTCTCACTATAACACATAGCATACCACAAAATTCAACAAAAAGACAGGGGCAACCGCCCCTGTCAAAACTTTTATCCCGCTGCATCCAGCATATTCTCAATAAAAATACCATATCCACGTGTCGGATCATTCACAAGGACATGGGTCACGGCTCCCACAAGTTTCCCATCCTGAATAATCCGGCTGCCGCTCATTCCCTGCACGATTCCTCCGGTCAGTTCCAGAAGTTCCTCGTCCACAATCTTGATCGTCATCCCTTTGTTTTTCTGAAGAGACGCATGATCCACTCTTTGAATCTCGATAGCATAATCTCTCACCTCCCCCGATACACTGCTCCTTATAACTGCAGCACCTTTTTTCACGTCCTGGCGAAATCCTATAGGAATTGGGTTTGACTCCATCTGTGTTCGAAATTCCGCGTTGACAGTTCCGAAAATTCCTTCGTTGGTATTGTCATTTACCTCTCCCAACTTTTTCCCGGGACCGTAGTAGATCACACCGGACATGACTCCCGGATTTCCGGATTCGCCTTTTTCAATTTCCAGAATTTCCGTTTCATACAATTCTCCGCCTTCTACTGCCACCAGCTGTCCGGTATCGCTGTCACTGATTCCATGACCAAGTGCACCAAAGGAACCTTCTTCTGTCATGTAGGTCATGGTTCCGATTCCCTGTGTGTCATCTCTGACCCAAGCTCCCAGCTTATAGCTTCCATCCGCTGCCTGTGCCGGCTCTACTTCTAAGTTTAGAAGGTTACCGTTCCTCCGAACGATCATATGCACCGTTTCTCCATTGCAGGCGTTAACTGCCTCGATCAGGTCATCTTTTGTTTGCAACTCCAGACCGTTTGCTGACTCAATATAATCCCCGGATTTTAAGATCCCAAATGCTGGTTCTACCACATTTCCTGCTTCGTTGATGATTTCTCCTGTCCCAATGACCATAACGCCGTCAGCCTTTAGATAAACTCCGATCGGTGTTCCACAAGGCGTCGCATATTGGTTCGGTCTCACATCCACTTGAATGTCCTTCATCTCGATAAGGCCGAACAATTTCATTTCGATGTGATAAGTCCCCTCCGCTGTACCGTACATGGAAATTGGAGCGGCCGGTTGGATTTTTATTTTTCCTTCCGGAATATTGGAAATGTTGCCCAACACGACTTCTTCACAATCGCTTTCGAAGGTAATTCCGGGTGGAAGGGCTATTTCAAAGATCCCTTCTTCACTGACGACCAGATTCAGATGATCCGGAATGGCAAAGTTTACATAAATCCAAAGAATTGCTGATAAACTTACTGCCAATCCCAGAAATGACCATGCATATATCCGGCGACCTCGTCCCCTTTTTATCACGGCAAAACCTCCTTATCTCAAAGATTCTGCCCTGTTTTTTCATGTCTCATTCAACATGAAAGGAGAGGGCAATTCATTGCTCCTCTCCTAGTATGTGATCCTATGAAGTTTTCAATCTGTCAGATTTTTGTTGTTCAGCCAGACGCTTCATTTCTCTTGCATTCTCTCGGACTGCGTCTGTAATCTCTGCACCGCCGAGAAGTCTCGCCAGTTCTTCAATCTGCTCATCTTTATTTAATTGATGTATCTTGGTAATTGTCTTTCCGTTTTCTACCATCTTTTTGATCTCAAAATGTGTATCTGCCATAGCAGCGATCTGCGGAAGATGGGTGATACATAAAACCTGATGTTTATTTGCAATATAAGAAAGACGCTCCGATACTTTCTGTGCTGTACGTCCGCTGATTCCGGTATCGATCTCATCGAAGATCAGGGTCGGAATATCGTCCGTGTCCGCAAGTACAGTTTTGATCGCCAGCATGATCCTGGAAAGTTCACCGCCGGAAGCAACTTCTCCAAGTGGTCTTGGCGGAATGCTTCCCGGGTTGGTGGAGATCAGGAATTCCACTTCATCAAAACCGGTCGAACTGAAATGCTCTAATCTTCTCACATCGATCTTGAAATCCACGTGGAGGAAATTCAGATCCAGAAGTTCCTCGCGAATACGTGTTTCCAAAATGAGAGCATCTTTTTTTCTGGCTTCTGAAAGCTGTTCGCAAAGTGCATACAAAGTCTGTTCCTGAAGTGCATATGCTTTTCTTGCTTTCTCTGCCAGTTCATCATAGTGTTCCAGTTCTTCCAGGCGCTGTTTCTTTTCCTCCAGGCATTTTAAAACTGCCTCTTCGGAATTTCCGTATTTTGCCATCAAGCCGCGAATAAAATCCAAACGCTCTTCCGTCTTTCTAAAGTCTTCCGCATCGAACTCCATATCATTCATATAGTCGGAAATGGAGCGGGACAGATCACTTAAAATACTTTCCACATCTGTCAGGCCGGAAACAATGTCCTGAAGTGCGTCATCGTAAGCAACCACACTTTCTACCTCGCGGAGCGCACGACCAATCTCGTCCGTATCAATGGCTCTGTAAGCAGCCTGCATACTGTCCGCAATCTTCTGACCATGGACAAATCTCCGATATCTGGCTGCCAGTTCTTCCTCTTCACCCAGACGGATTCCGGCGTTTTCGATCTCATCAACCTCATATCTGGTAAAATCTGCTTCTCGTCTTCTACCTTCCTCATCGAGAGAAAATCCTTCAAAAGCGGCTTTTAAAGACAGATATTGTTTATATCCGTCTGCCACTTGCATTTTCAGTTTTCCCGTTTCGCTTTGGGAATATTCATCCAGAATTTCCAGATGTTTCTGCTTATGCAGAAGCGACTGATGATCATGCTGTCCATGCATGTCCAGAAGCAGTCCCGTAACCGCGCGGAGTCTGCCTGTTGTGACAGTTTCATCGTTGATGCGGCTGGTGCTGCGTGCCTGTGTGATTTTCTTAGAAATGATAAGAAGCCCCTCTTCATCCGGAGCAATATCGAGATCCGCCAGTGCTTCTCTCTTTGCTTCATCATCCACAGAGAAGACGAGCTCCACGAAGGCGCTCTCTTCTCCCTGTCTGATCATATCTTTCGATGCTTTTGCGCCCAGTGCCAGTCCGACGGAACCGATAATGATCGACTTTCCGGCACCGGTCTCGCCTGTCAGTATGTTTAAGCCCTCGGCAAATTCTACTTCTGCTTTTTCAATCAAAGCCAGATTTTTTACATGCAAGCCAAGCAGCATATACTCACCTCTAATCCCCAATAATCTTTTTCAGTTTGTCCATAAAGATAATGGTATCGTCTACTGTGCGCATTGCACACATGATTGTATTATCTCCTGCGATACAGCCTACCATCTCGTGGAAACCAATGACATCCAGAGCCTCGGCTGCTGCACCTGCCATACCGGATACAGTCTTGATCACAAGGATATTCTGGGCCATATCCATGGAAATAAAGCAATCTCTTAAAATTCGAAGGTACTTTTCGCTGAAATCCTTCTGAGTCTGCATCACAGAATAACACTGACGTCCGCCTTCTCTCTGTACCTTTGTGAGCTTCAGCTCACGAATATCTCTGGAAACGGTTGCCTGTGTTACGTGGTAGCCTGCCTCTTTCAGGTAGGAAGCCAGTTCTTCCTGGGTTTCAATCTGATACTTTCCGATCAGTTCCACGATCTTGCTGTGTCTGTCTACTTTCATGTCAAAGATACCCCTTTCTTACGCTTCGTACATCTTATGTTTCAAAATATCAAGGAACGACTTGCTGTCCAGTTTTACGACTCTGGTCACCATGTCGGCTTTCTCGATTTCGTAATAATCGCCGCGATCCAGATTTACCTGCGTATCACCGTCAAAGGATACCATGCGATATCCGCGACTCTTCATCGGGATTCGGATACGGACTTTGCTGTTCGGTCCAAGAACAATGGTTCTGGATGTCAGAGTATGCGGACAAACCGGTGTTAAAATAATCATTTCTCCATCCGGCTGTGCAATCGGACCTCCGGCAGACAGATTGTATGCGGTCGAACCGGTCGGTGTCGCCACGATCATACCATCCGCACTATATTCCGTTAAAAACTGCCCGTCTACATAAATCTCAAACTTTAAAACACGCAGTTCACCCTCACGAGTCAGAACAATGTCGTTCAGGGCAATGTCTTCCGCGATCACCTCATCGTTGTGGAACACACGTCCGCGAAGCATCATGCGCTCATGGATCTCGTAACGATCCTCCAAAAGTGCATCCAACAGCTCCTTCGGATCTCCCTCTCTTCCCATCTGAGTCAGATATCCAAGTGTTCCCATGTTAATACCAATGATCGGAATCCCGCTTCCTGCCAAGTCTCTGGCTGCACGGATCAACGTTCCGTCTCCGCCAAGCGTGATGATACACTCCGTTTCCGGCGGAACGTCTCCGATGAACGTAAACGGACATCCTTTAGAAAACTCTCCGCTGGATGCTTTGCATGTCGCACCGCGGGATTCCAGATATTCCACGATATTCAGTTTCATGTCAACTGCGTCATCTTTTCCCGCATTTACAATGATATAGAAATGTTTCATATTACTTATCCAGTGTTTCGTGTGCCTTCTCAACTGTTTCTTTTGCACCGATCGCGTCATTTGTAAATGTCGTGCCATCTGTACAATTTCTCAAATGAAGGAGATATTCGATATTTCCTTCCGGTCCCTTGATCGGAGAGAATTCCAGATGAAGCGCTTCAAAACCGATGCTTCCCGCAAAGGAAGCCACCATTTCGATCACTTCAAGATGTACGGATTTCTCGCGAACAACACCTTTCTTTCCAACCTTCTCTCTTCCGGCCTCAAACTGCGGTTTGATCAGGCAGACTACTTCACCATCCGGCTCCATCAATGCCTTGACCGGACCAAGTACTTTTGTCAGAGAAATAAAGGATACGTCGATGGAAACAAACTGGATCTGGTCCGCAATATCCTCCGGAGTCACGTAGCGGATATTAGTTTTTTCCATACATACCACGCGCTCGTCATTTCTCAGCTTCCATGCCAACTGGCCATGTCCAACGTCCACAGAATATACCTTTACTGCACCATTCTGCAGCATACAGTCTGTAAAACCACCGGTAGACGCACCCACGTCCATACAAACTTTTCCATCCAGAGTTGCTCCGAAATGGGTCATTGCTTTCTCTAATTTCAAGCCGCCACGGCTCACGTATTTTAATGTATTTCCGCGCACCTCGATCTGAGCGGTCTCCTCAAATGTGGAACCGGCTTTATCTTCTTTCTGTCCGTCTACATATACGATACCGGACATGATGATCGCTTTCGCTTTCTCTCTGGACTCCGCCAGATTCTTTTTTACCAACAGAACATCCAAACGTTCTTTCATATTACTGCTCCTTCTGTACTGCAACTGCTGTCGGTCTCGTATTCTGGATTCCACATTCTTCCAAAACAGGCATTACCTGACAGATCACAGAATCACTGTCGATTCCTAACATCTCTCTGAGTGCAGTCACATTTCCATGTTCCACATATGCATCCGGAAGAGCTACCTGAATCACTCGGATTCCCGGATAATTATCGTGAATATACTTTGTAATGCACATACCCATTCCGCCGCGAAGTACATTCTCCTCCATGGTCACGATCAGTTTATGTTTCTGACATAGCTGATCAATCATGGCTGTGTCAAACGGCTTCACAAATCTGGCATTGACAAGTGTACACGCATACCCTTTATTTTTTAACTTTTCACGCACATGCTCGCCGGTACTTACCATACTGCCAAGGGCAAACAGTGCAATATCTTTTTCTTCGTAAAGCATTTCTGCTTTTCCGTATTCGATCGGTGCCAGAAACTCTTCGAGACCACGATACGCCTGTCCTCTCGGATAGCGGATCGCCATCGGTCCGTCAAATGTTACACCAAAGTCCAGCATTGCTTCCAATTCCCAAAGGTTCTTCGGAGCCATAATGCTCATACCAGGAACCAGACTCAGGAAGGAAACATCAAAAATACCCTGGTGGGTCTCTCCATCGCTGCCTACAAGACCGGCGCGGTCAATGGCAAACAACACCGGAAGCTCCTGAATGCAGACATCGTGGAGCACCTGGTCATATCCTCGCTGTAAGAAAGAGGAATACACCGCTACAACCGGTTTTAAACCTGCAGAAGCCATACCTGCAGCCGATGTCACTTCGTGTCCTTCCGCGATTCCCACATCAAAGAATCGATTCGGATATTCTTTCGAAAATTTTGTCAGACCGGTTCCGTCCGCCATCGCAGCAGTCAGTGCTACAACCTTCGGATTCTTTCCTGCGATCTCACACATCTTCTCTGAGAACACGTCTGTATAACTCGGATATTTCTTCTCTTTGAGAGACTTTCCGGTCACCACGTCAAAAGCATCTACGCCATGGAATCTGGCCGGGTTCTTCTCCGCCGGACCGTAGCCCTTGCCCTTTTTCGTGATCACATGCACCAGAACTGCTTTTTGCATTCTTTTAGCTTCTGTTAATACCTGAACCATGGCATTGACATCATGTCCATCCACCGGTCCGAGATACGTAATGCCCATATCCTCAAACAGCATTCCCGGTACAAAGAACTGTTTGATACTGTTCTTTACCATGGAAACACCTGTCGCAATACTTTTACCAACACCAGGGATCGCATTCAAAGCATTCTCTACACCTTTTTTCAGCGCTGTATAGCCTTCTTTTGTACGAACACTGCCCAGATATTTGGACATACCTCCAACGTTCGGAGAGATTGACATTTCGTCATCATTTAAAATGATAATGAAGTTTTTCTTCATCTGCGCCGCATTGTTCAGCGCCTCGTAAGCCATACCTCCAGTCAGAGCACCGTCACCGATAACGGAAATAACCGAATAATCCTCTCCTAAAATATCACGCGCCTGGGCAATACCGAGACCCGCAGAAATAGAAGTGGAGCTATGGCCTGTATCAAATGCGTCATAAGGACTTTCCTTACGTTTTGGAAAACCACTCATTCCGCCAAACTGTCTTAAATCATTGAATCCGTCCCTGCGTCCGCTGAGTAACTTGTGAGTATATGCCTGATGTCCCACATCCCAGACAATCTTGTCCTTCGGAAGATCAAACGCCAGATGAAGAGCCATCGTAAGTTCTACTACACCTAGATTTGAAGCCAGATGTCCTCCTGTCTTACTGATCTTTTCCAGCAAAAACTGTCGGATTTCCTTCGCAAGGATCGGATAATCTTCATTTCTTAATTTCTTAATATCTGAAGACTGTTCTATTTTCTCAAGAAGCATTTCTCTACTCCTTTGTGTTTTTCCATTTAGTTTTCACGATGTACCAACATTTCAATCAGCTGAGAAAGAAATTCTTTCTCACCCGGAAGTCCCTGAAGTGTATCACAGGCTCTGTCAGAGATCGTCTTCACATCAGCCTTCGCCTTCTCCAGTCCTTCCAATGTCACATACGTGGTCTTTTCATTTTTCTCATCGCTGAGAACCGGTTTTCCAAGGACTTCCGCTGTACTTATCACATCCAGAATATCATCCTGGATCTGGAATGCAAGACCAACGTCGGCTGCAATGGACTCTACAACCTTTACCTGTTCCTCTGTCGCACCCGCTAAAACCGCACCGATCATCATGGAAGCTTCCAGAAGAGCTCCTGTTTTTAATCGGTAAATGAAATCCAGTTTTTCTCTCGGAACCGGTTTGCCGGTCAGCTCCACATCCACAGTCTGACCACCGATCATACCGTAAATACCGGTTTTCTGAGCAAGGATACCCATGGCCTTCACCACGGCTGCTGCGTCAGCCCCCAATGCCAGCGCTTTCGCAGAAGTCTCAAATGCAAAGATCATCAGCGCATCGCCTGCCAGAACTGCCATATCGTAACCGTAAACCTTCCAGGTGGTCGGCTTTCCACGGCGCAGTTCGTCGTTGTCCATGCACGGAAGGTCATCATGGATCAAGGAAGAGGTATGGATCATCTCGATCGCAGCCATGAACGGCTCGATCTCCTTCCCAGTTCCGCCAAACATCTTGTATACCTCATGCATAAGCAGCGGACGAATTCTCTTTCCACCTGCCTGCATGCTATAATTCATTGCCTCAAAAATGGTCTTCTGATGACCTTCTTCTGCCGGCAGATAAGAGTATACGATCGCCTCGGTCTCTGCCACAGCCTTTTTGAAATCGTCTTTAAAAATACTGCCCATGATTCGTATCCTCCATCGATTCTCCGCCGAGCACCAGAATCTGTTTCTCTATTTTCTCTATCTTTTCATTACAGCTCTTTACAAGCTTCATGCCTTCTTCATAATTTTTAAATGCATCCTCCAGAGAGCCTTTTCCACTCTCCAGCTGATCGATCAGAGCATCCAGCGCAGCGAAGGTCTCTTCGATCGTCATATCAGCGATTTTCTTTTCCGTTGTTTCCATAACTATCCCCTCCAGCTTTCTGCTTCTTCTCTCTTTTCTACCGACGCCGTCAGCTTACCGTCTGCCACCTGCACCTGGATCTTGCTTCCCACAGGTGCCTGCTTCACGGATGCCAGACGTTCTCCTGATCCGTCGGTTACAAATCCGTATCCTTGGCCAAGCTTTTTCAATGGAGACAATCCCCAAAGTTTACCGCTCGCCAGAGCCAGACGCTTTTTATCATGTTCCAGACGGCGTTCCATGAGCCTTTCCAGCATATCCGCCTTCATGGTCATACTCCGCCTGTTTTCTTCTATCATTTTTGCCAGCCTCCGGTTCATCACATCTTCGATATCCGCCAGACGCTGTCTCTTTTCATTAATAATCCTCTGTGGGTGATGGATCTGAATCTTCAGTTCATCTCTCTTTAATCTTCCCTTAACGGAATCCAGAAAGAATCCCATCTCACGATTCAGCTTCCGCTTCCTTGCGTCCAAATCTGCCAGGAATTGTCCATAATCGAACACGGCCAGTTCTGCAGCTGCGGACGGTGTCGGAGCTCGAAGGTCCGCCACATAGTCTGAAATCGTCACATCCGTTTCATGGCCGACTGCTGAGATCACCGGAGTCTCACAAGCAAAGATCGCACGGGCAACCTCTTCTTCATTGAATGCCCAGAGATCCTCAATGGAACCTCCGCCTCGACCTACGATCAAAACATCCAGTCCCATGGCATCCAACGTCTGAATTCCATGGACAATGCTGTCTTTTGCCCCTTCACCCTGGACAAGAGCCGGATACAAGACCAACTGCACATATGGATTGCGTCGCTTACTGATATTGATGATATCGCGTACAGCGGCTCCAGTCGGTGCCGTTACGATTCCCACACGTTTTGCATATTTCGGGATTGGTCGTTTGTACTGGGCATCAAACATCCCCATCTCTTCCAATTCCCTCAACAGTTTTTCAAATTTTACATAAAGGTCGCCGCGACCGGCCAATTCGATCTCTTGCGCATATAACTGGTATTTGCCATCGCGCTCGTAAACATCAACCGTCCCTTTCACAACAACCTGTTGTCCCTCTTCCAGGCGAAACTGCAGTCCCCGTCTCTGTCCTGCAAACATTACCGCTGCCAGTGTACCTCCACGGTCCTTCAACGTGAAATAAATATGGCCGGAAGTATGATATTTGCAGTTGGAAACTTCCCCCTTCACCGAAAGACGGCGAAGAAGGAAGTCCTGTGAAAACATATTTTTAATATACGAATTGACCTGCGTTACAGAATATACTCCTGCCATGTCCTGTCTCCTTTGACCGGACGGATCCGGTCACAAAGTCTCTTATACTAACTTTGCTAAAATTCCGTTTACGAAAGCCGGAGCTTCATCGCCTCCGAATTTCTTTGCTAACTCAACTGCCTCGTTGATCGCAACCTTCTCCGGAATCTCGTCATCATGCTTTAATTCATACACAGCCAGACGAAGAATGCTTAACTCTACAGTTCCCATTCTGTTTGTCTTCCAGCCTTCCGCAACCTTATTGATCTCCTCATCCAGCTCCGGAATTGCGAGCATGATCTTTTCTGCTCTTTCTTCTAACTGTTTCTTTTCTTCATCGTTTAAAGTTACATCGTGGAGCACCTCATCGACTCCGTCTTTGTTTGTCACGTCTTCGATCGGCGCATCAAAGTAACGCTCTAACTGCTCGTTCTTTTCCTCTGCCGGATAAAAATCCTGACAAAACAGCATCTTAAAACAATGTTCTCTTGCTTCTCTTCTGGTCATTGGGTTACCTCCATTTATCATAGCCACTTTGCCCTTTAGGGCTTCACAAAGCATAGTTATCTATCTTCAGATTATACAGTAAAATGCATAATTCCACAAGAGGATATTTCGTGCCCCCTTATTAGGGCCTTGACGAGTCAAAAGAACATGTTTTTTTATCAAAAACACGACACATGTCGTTGGGTTTTGGGTTTATACTTACTATAATTTGATGTATAATAAAGAAGCGACGCGGTTGTAATGATCGCGGGAAAAGAAGGGGTATAGGTATGTATAACAAGGAAGTTGCAGGTATTTCCTGCATTACAAGCTTGACTGCCTGAGCGAGCAGAAGTGAGGCAATCAAAATGAACTCCAAAAAAGAACTGTTTGAGCTACTAAAAAATGCAGATCGAGGAAAGAACGAATATCTGACCGATCTATTTCGAAACCTTCCGGAAGAAACTGCAAAACAAATGATCGTCACAGAAGTCAAGAAAGGCGCCTACATTTTGCATGCAGGAATGCCTTGTGATATGGTATACTTCATCTTAAGCGGTCGAGTGGTTGGCGAAGCGCATCAGAAAATGGGGCAAATGTATTCCTTTATGGATTTTTCCAAAAAGGACATCATCGGTGACTTTGAAGTATTTACCGATTGTTCTGAATTCTGTGCTTCCGTTCGCGCCGAACAAAACTGTAAGCTGTTAAAACTCTCCAAAAAGAGTTACCTGAACTGGATCCGACACGATGAACATGCATTGTTCCTGAGACTCCGTAAAATCTTGAATACCTTTTCATCCGAAACGAATATCGAACGAGAGTGGCTGTTCATGGGATGCAAGGAACGTCTGGTCAATTATCTGGTCCGACTCTATGAGCGAGAGCAAAATGCGAAAAACGGCGTATTTCGCAATAAAAAAAGCCAGTCTGAACTGGCCGATAAGATCGGATTTAATATCCGCAGCATTCAGAGAAGCATTACTTCACTGAAAGGGGAAGGACTGGTTTCTGTTGAAAGCGGAAAAATCGTAATCACAAAAGGGCAGTACGAAAAATTAAAAGAATACATTGATGGAAAAGGAGATCGAAATGAGTAAATATAGACGTATTTTTACAATTGTTATGGATTCCCTCGGAGTAGGTGCATTACCGGATGCAGCCGAGTACGGCGACGTTGGAACTGATACACTTGGCCATATCTCTCAGAGCATGGACACATTTCATATTCCGAACCTTCAGAAAATCGGTATGGCAAACCTTCATCCGTTAAAGCAGGTTGCACCGGTTGAAAATCCGTTAGGATACTATGCTTATTTACACGAAGCAAGTACAGGTAAAGACACTATGACAGGTCACTGGGAGATGATGGGTCTTCATATCACAAAACCGTTCCAGACATTCACTGAGACAGGATTCCCGAAGGAGCTGTTAGACGAGTTATCTGCAAGAACCGGTCGTGTGATCATCGGTAACAAGAGTGCAAGCGGCACAGAAATCTTAGATGAACTTGCTGAAGAAGAAATCGCAACAGGCCATATGATCGTTTACACATCTGCTGACTCCGTTCTTCAGATCTGTGGTAATGAGGAAACTTTCGGCCTTGAAGAATTATACCGCTGCTGTGAGATCGCCCGCGAGATCACAATGAAAGACGAGTGGAAAGTCGGTCGTGTTATCGCAAGACCGTATGTTGGAAAGAAAAAAGGTGAATTCAAGAGAACTGCAAACCGTCACGACTACGCATTAAAGCCGTACGGAAGAACTGCTCTTAATGCGTTAAAAGATGCCGGTCTTGAAGTAATCTCTGTTGGTAAGATTTTCGATATCTTCGATGGAGAGGGTCTGACAGAATCCAACAAATCCAAGAGCTCTGTTCATGGTATGGAACAGACGATTGAGATTGCTAAGAGAGATTTTAAAGGTCTCTGCTTCGTAAATCTGGTAGACTTCGATGCATTATGGGGCCACCGTCGTGATGTAAATGGTTATTCACAGGAAATCGAGAAATTCGATGTGAAATTAGGCGAGTTACTTGAACTCCTGAACGAAGATGATTTAGTGATCATCACTGCAGACCATGGTAACGATCCGACTCATGTTGGTACTGATCATACAAGAGAGCGCGTTCCGTTCCTTGCTTATTCTCCGTCCATGAAGGGCAATGGCAAACTTGAGAGCACAGATACATTTGCGGTGATCGGTGCTACAATCGCCGAGAACTTCGGCGTTGAGATGCCGGAAGGAACCATCGGAAGTTCTCTTCTTAATAAATTAATCTAACAAAACAATACATAAAAAGGAGAAATAAAAATGGATACAGCAATGATGATTGAAATTTATGGTTATATCGGTTCGGTATTAGTCGTGGTTTCTATGTTAATGTCCTCTATTATTAAATTAAGAGTTATCAATATCCTCGGTAGCGTGATTTCCGGTTCCTATGCACTGATCATCGGATCTTTCCCGCTGGTATTAATGAACAGCTGTCTGATCATCATCAATGTTTACAATCTGTATAAACTGTTAAAGGCAGAACAGAAGTATGATCTGATTGACAGTGAGGCAGATGATGCGTTTGTCGGTTATTTTGTAGCGCATTATAAAGATGACATTCAGAAATACTTCCCGAGCTTTACAATGGACAACTCCGCTGCTGATAAAGCATTTATCGTATGCTGCGAAGGAAATCCGTCCAACATTTTATTAGGAAAAGACAATGGAAACGGTGTATTTGAAGTGGTTCTCGACTATTCCACACCGGTATACCGTGACTGCTCCGCAGGTAAGTACTTATATGCTGCATTACCGTCCAAGGGAGTAAAGAAGCTTCAGTTTGCTCAGAGCGCTTCTAAAGAACACGAAGATTATCTTACAAAGATGGGCTTCACAAAAGAAAACGGTGTTTATCTGAAAAACCTGTAAAAACATATCAAAATCCCTCCCATGTTTCGATGGGAGGGATTTTTTCTTTGTATCTCATTTACCAAGCTGCAACGATACCATCTGCTCTCGGCTCAGATGCACCACACAGCACACCTTCTTCGTTTCGCCAGATGATCTGACCACGGCCGAATGTGATATTTTCTGCTGCAACCGTGATCTCGTGACCACGTCTTACCAACTCTTCTGTTACTGCATACGGGAAACTACGCTCTACCAGAACCTTCTTTCCGCCTGTCCACTGCCATCTCGGAGCATCCAATGCTTCCTGCGGATTCATCAGGAAGTCTACGGTATTCATAACCACCTGAACATGTGCCTGCGGCTGCATCGGTCCGCCCATAATTCCGAATGGACCTACGGCTTCCCCATCTTTTGTGAGGAATGCAGGGATAATGGTATGGAATACTTTCTTGCCCGGACCTAAGCAGTTTGCTTCTCCGTCATTTAATGAGAAGCTTGCACCACGGTTCTGCAGGGAAATACCGGTTCCCGGAACAACCACACCGGAACCAAATCCCATGTAGTTACTCTGGATGTAAGAAACCATGTTTCCTTCACCGTCAGCGGTACACAGATAAATCGTGCCACCACTGTTCGGTTTGCCCGGTTCCGGTTCCTGTGCTACATCTGTAATGAATGCTCTGCGCTCAGCTGCATATGCGTCATTAAGCATATCGTCTGTAGATACACGCATGTAACGCTTATCTGCCACATACTGCTTTCCATCTGCAAATGCCAGCTTCATCGCCTCCAACTGTTTATGGAAAGTATCTGCACAATCACGGCAGCTATAATCAAATCCTTTTAAAATATTAAGCGCCATCAATGCGATGATTCCGTCACCGTTCGGCGGGATCTCCCAGACATCATAGCCTTTATAATTGACGTGGATCGGATCTACCCACTCACACCAGTAAGCATTCAAATCTTCTTTTCGAATGAAGCCACCGGTTTCTCTGGAAAATGCGTCGATTTTTTCCGCCAGCTCGCCTCTGTAGAATGCTTCTGCATTGGTCTCCGCGATTTTCTCCAACGTATTTGCATGGTCCTTTAACTGTACCATGCTTCCCGGATTCGGGACTTTTCCATCCGGAGCAAAGGTCTCAAACCAACCGCGATGGCAGTCATCCTTTAAGATTTCCTTGAACTGTTTATATGCTTTCTGCCAGGAATACGCAGTCAAAGGTGTGGCCGGATATCCCTCACGCGCATAACTGATCGCCGGTTTTAAAACTTCTGTCAGTGGTAAACGACCAAATGTCCTGGAGAGTTCTGCCCATGCAGACGGAGCACCCGGAACCATAACCGGAATCCAGCCACGCTGCGGCATTTCTGTATGTCCCAGTTCTCTTACTTTTTCCGCACTGATTGCTATCGGAGCTTTTCCGCTGGCATTGAGGCCATGAAGTTTTCCCTTTGTCCAGACAAGTGCAAAAGCATCTCCACCGATACCATTGGCAGTCGGCTCCAACACGGTCATGCATGCCGCAGTCGCAATTGCTGCATCGATCGCATTTCCTCCTGCCTTGATAATATCAAGGCCTGCCTGTGCAGCCAGAGGCTGACTGGTACAAACCATGCCGCGGCGGCCATAGACCACACTTCGTCTTGACGGATAACTATATTTTAATGCATCGTAATTCATCTTTTGTTCCTCCTGTGATGTTGCTTGGTAGAGTAACACAGTCTCTATAAACAGCAAAACCCACCTAAGAGCTGGCTCTCAGATGGGTTTTACTTCCTATATCTGTGCATGGCTCATCGCTTAGCACTTAGTCCTCGATATTGATTCCTGCAATCTTGATGTTGACATCTAATACGGTAAGACCTGTCATATTTTCAATTGCGCTCTTTACCTTATCCTGAACTTTTTCGCATACGGACGGAATGCTGTAACCGTATTTTAAGTTCATAGAAATATTTACGGAAACGTGTTCCTCTGTCACTTCAACCTTAACGCCCTTGGAAAGGTTCTTCATGCCAAGCTTTCCAACGATCTCGTTGCTCATATTTCCTGCGAGGGAATCCACGCCGTCTACTTCTGTTGCTGCCAGGCCGGCAATAATTGCTACTACTTCGTCAGCAATCTGAACTTCACCGATCTGATCTTTCTCATATACTTTATGACTGCTTCTCTCTGTATCTGTTGCCACAATAATTACCTCCTGCAATCCTAAAAATTTATGTTTAGATTCGATACGTGTCATGCAAATTTTCCTACATATCAAAGCTATCATACCACAATTCACCGGATTTGCCTAGGCTTTTCACAAAGTTTCTTTGAATGTCGAAGTTCTATTCAGCCAGCTCCATTAGCGTGATCACAATACCGCCCGCACCGATCTCTGTTTTCCGTTTTACGATATCCTCGATCTGTGCCCGTTCCGGATCAGTCAGGCTGACCGCATTGATCACAACATCCACCTGATTCTCTGTAATACTCACCACCGGATCCACAAATCCCTTTGCTTTCAAAAGAGTTTCTGCTGCATTTTCCTTCTCGGAAATTTCCGTCATACGGATCATATTCTGGATTACCGCTTGTTTTTCCACGTCCGGAATCTGGTCGCTGTTGATGAGTTCCATCATGGTCTCTTTATTTTTAGCCCGGATCTGCTCGCGATCCAGTTGCACTCCTGCTATGTACTCTGATACGGTTGTTCCTCCTGTAAGTACTGCTTCTCCCGGATTTTCCAGTCCTGCAGCAGCCGTTTCATTGCCTGCAGAAGGGACAGCCTGATCTACCGATGTGATCATATCCACAGGAAGCTCCGTTCCATCACTGTCAAGACTCGCGATCTCCACCAGACTTCCATCGTCCACACCACGCAATGCCTGATTCTCTGCCAAGATGTCCTCATCGGAAATCTCCATCATCCCTGCCTCATAAACCTCCACACCTGCGATTTCCTGTTTTGCAGAATAATTGAGATATCCGGCCGCTGCGATCATGATTGCCAGCGTCGTAATAATGATCTGGTTTCTTCTGAACATTTTTTTCATGCCTCAGACTCCTTCTTTCACCCTCTTTAATACTTTTATTTTATGAGAGGGAAGACCGAATAATGCTTCCATGGCCTCGGAAATTTCTGCTTTCACAACCGAGCTTCCTCCTCCATCGGCACTGATGATGATTCCAAGAACCTCCTGAATCGGTTCTTCATCAAACATAGATACGACCTTGTCACTGCTCAACGAAACCATCACTTCCACCTCTCCGACGCCTTCCACTCCCTGCAAAATATTTTGTACACGTGACTCCAACTCTTCTTCATAAGATTCTACGTTTTCTTCTTTCTTATTGACCGTCAAAGTATCCACCGGCTCCGTCTCTACGTCTTTCTCTGCAGGAAGCGCCAGCACAAACAACAACAATCCAGAGCAAAACAAAAAAATCAATTTCTCCTTATTTAGTCTTAACAGTGATTGTAATGTTCCCTTCTTCCACTCCATAATGCTCTCCTATCTGCTTCCGCAATTCTGAGATCTGACGATTTACATTCCAGATCTGCTCGGTTTCCGCTAGTTCTCCCAAATCAAATGCCATCTCCACCATACGTAGCTGTCCAAACTCTGCCTGCTCCAAGTCCGATTCCATAGTCAACTGCACATCTACACATTCTACGTCTACCGATTCCGCCATCACTCGCAATTCCTGTTCCAGAGCCGTTGTATACTGTAGGATCAGTCGCTGCATTCGTGCTCCATCTGCATCCTCAATCTCTTTTTTCAGCAATCTGGCATCTGTCTGAAACGTAATACGTTCAAAAGCACCTGCCATCTGACTCTCTAACCCATTTAAATCCGTAAGTGGAGAGAAAAACAGAAGCAAGAATACCATTCCGGTGAACAATTGCAGGTATTTCTCATACTTTTTATCCGGAAGCAGATTCATGATCACAGTCATCAGGACCATAAACGATACAAGACTCCTGATCCATTCATAAATTCCTTTCATCTTCTACCCCGCATACCAAACCGCATTTGTTGAGACACAGATAATGGCGATCGTCAGCACAAACAATGCCAGAGAATAGCAGACCAGTTTCAGAAGCAGTCCATGTCCGATTGCAGCTCCTGTCATGCATGATACTAACCGTTTGTCACAAACCGGCTGTATAACCGCTGCAGCTATATAATACAGCACCATTAAGATGCAAAGTTTCATAACCGGGATCGCTGCCAGGATCAACAAAACCACCACAGCTGCCGCTCCGGCCGTATTTTTAATCAGAATCCCTGATCCCATCACAATCTGCGATACCGTTCCCAGTCCTCCTCCTACCCCTGGAATCGCCTGCGCAATCCGTATGGCAGATGCATTTTTCAGGGCATCCGCCTGAGGAAGGATCATTCCCTGGATCACATGGAATCCTACGATCACACCAAACATCGTCTTCATGGTCCATAAAATAAGATTCCCCAGAAGCTCTGTCAATTTTGAGAGCATATCCTCCTTCCATAAGTTGCCCGCCATTACCAAAAGCATAAAAATTCTCATAAGAGGGAGCAACAGTTCCGACAACGTAGATTGTACAACTCCGATCGCTCCGATGGTAAATCCGTAGATGGAAGCCGATGTCAATGCCCCACCTGCAGCTGCTACAGCCAGGAAATAAGCCGGGAGCAGTACTTGCATGAATCCCAGCAACTCTTTCGTCACATCCTTAGCAATCCGGATCGATGCAAAAAAACTGGCAGCCAAAAACGTCATGGTCAAAAGATACACCACGTAAAATCCGGTTTCTGAGACATTACCGGAACCGAAAATGCCGGCAAATCCGGAGAATAATGCTCCGATCAGCGCCAGGATCACCACCTGTAAGATCAGATTCCCGTTGGTAGTCAGCTCCGAATATAATAACTGCTTCAGCACTTCTGTGTATGTTTTCAAGATCTCCGTCAGATTTCCGTTTGCCAGATGTTCCATGACTTCAGAAAATGACAGTTCCGGATGGCTTGTCCCAGAGAACGAATTCAAAAATTCTTGAATCTCTTCCACTTGAAATGAGTCTATATTGATGATCCTCGCCCTCCTCTCATTCCATAAACCGCTGAAGTGTTTCCAAAAGTGCCAGCAAAACCGGTCCGCTGATCACCAAAATAGAAAGCTTCCCGAACATTTCCACCTGCATTCCCAATGAGGAAAAGCCTGCATCCTTGCAAATACCGGAAGCAAACTCTGCAATATATGCAATCCCTATCATTTTCAATAAAGTTCCCAGGTATATATGCTGCACTTGTATGTAAACTCCGATGGCTTGAACTGTCTCCATGATCACATCCAGTCTGGAAACCCCCAATGCTGCGATAATCACACCTGCCGTTAAGATCAGATACGTCGAATACTCTGGACGCAACGCCTTGATCTGCACAGCAAGAACCACCGCCACAATCCCAATGGCAGCTGCCTGTATCATTGTCATGACCAATCGCCTCCCGTCACAATGCAAATAACGTTTTTATGGTTTCAAATAATTCGTAGATATAAGGAACGATCCAAAACAAAACCAACAGCAAGCCTGCCAGACTGGTCAGAAATGCCTGGTCTTCTCTTCCGCTGTGTTTTAACACCTGACACATAACAGAAACGAGAATTCCTACCGCTGCAATTTTGAAAATTAAATTAACTCCCATATTTGCCGAAATTCCTCTCTTTAAATCAATAAAATGAACCAAAACATTCCGGCTGCCACACCGAGCGTCCGATACAATTTCCCAATACTCTCCGCCTCTGCCTTCACTCGTTCCATCGTCTCATCCAGTTGTTCCAGATAAAACAAAAGAGTACGCTCCTGCATGCTGCGGTCCACATATCCCAGATTTTTCCCAAGTGCTCCCAGATGCTCACGATCACTCTTTGTTAATGGTACTTCCGTCGGGACCCGCTTTGCTTCTTCCTGCCATATCTCTGAAAACGTCCGATTTCCTCTTTCAGACAGCATGTTACCGACATTTAGAAAAAAAAATGCTGGTTCCCATCCAATCTCTTCTTCTCTTTTTGAGTCTGTGAAATGATTCCCCACTTCAACGACTGCTTCCGGAAGTGTCGCATTGGAATACAAGATCTGACTTTTTAGATAATGGATCATCTGTCTTAGCTGTATCAAGATCGCAAGCCGTTTCTTTCCCTTTTCTGCAAAAACAAAACCACACCCGATCAAGGAAATGGTCATGAGTATAATCCCCATCAGTCGCATGAACCTCTCTCCTTCGCTCACATGCTTTCGCTTCTGTCTCTCATGACATATAATTCCCGACACAAATGATCATAGACCCCCATCACTGTTCCCGGTCGCGGCTTACAGCCCAGAACTACATAGCGACCGAACATTCTCTCCTCCACCATTTCACGAAGTATCGGATTCTTTTTCATATCTTCCAATGAATCACCGTGAACTGTCACAAGGATTTTAACCCCGGAACGTAACGCGTCGCGGATCGCTGACAGGTCCTCCTTCGTTCCAATCTCGTCCACCGCCAGAACTTCCGGTCCCATGGAACGGATCATCATCGTCATTCCAAGCGCTTTTGGACAACCATCCATAATATCCGTCCGCTGTCCCAGATCACATTGTGGAATGCCTCGCAAACATGCTCCGATCTCTGAGCGTTCATCAACCACAGAAACCACCATCCCTCTTCCATGTGGATTTCCGTCGGAAAGATTGCGGATCACTTCTCTCAGAATCGTTGTCTTTCCTCCGCCCGGCGGCGAAATGAATATGGTATTCTGTATCGTTCCATCTTGATACAACCAAGGAAGTACCTCTTCTGCACACCCCTTCCACTCATGAGCCAGTCTGATATTTAACCCGGAAATGTCTTTGATCGTACGGATCTGCTTCCCATCCATGACCACTTTCCCTGATATACCGACACGGTGTCCGCCTTCAATGGTAAGAAACCCCTGTCGGATTTCTTCCTCGTACGCATACAAGGAGTGGTTTGCAAACAACTCCATTAATTCATGGATCAACCGACTGTCTGCATAACCACTCAGTCGGATTTCTTCGCCATTCATCCGAACGAAGATCGGGCATCCGGCCCTGATCCGTATTTCCTGAACCCGACCATTCTCCGGTATCGTCTGTGAAAACATATATTTAAATTCTGCTGCCGTCATTGTCCCACTCTCCTTTACCTCAATATATGAGTGTCGGACAACATTATGACATAGAAAATAAAAAAGCTCTCCGCTTGGTTTTCACCAAAACAGAGAGCATTTCTCTTTATCACTCATGCTATTTCTTATATGTTTTTATCCACTGATTCCGTACTTTCCGCTTCATCTGGCAAGTTTTATCCTTACAGTTTGCACATTGCAAGATCTGGTTCGATCCACTCCAGAACCGTTCCGGATGAGCGGCATATACCAACTCCCAACGGATCAAAACGACACAAGCTGTAAAGAATAAACTCCAACTGTAAAAGTTTGGAATAAACAACATCGGTGTGAACATCATAAAATGTCCCCAGTCATAAATACGGCAGTTTACACAACATTTATTCTTCATAATGCATGTCTGGAACGGACAAAATACCAGAATGCAAATGTAATCACATAAAAAGAAAAATACAGTGATCATCAAAAGATCAGAACGATCCAGCACGTTAAGTAAATAGAAAAAGCCAATGACACCATTTCCGATCAGCCATACCAGCATTACAATCCAGGCCTTTCGGTTCTGATCTTTTACAAATCGGAGCATGTCCAGCTCAGAGTAATCAGACTTTTCCTTATAAGTTTCTTTGTCTGCCTTTTTCAGTGCCATAGTCCGAAATGTTCCCGGAAAAATATGACTCAGCATGATGACCATAAAAGTCACCCAAAGCACATGCATCGGTGTAATTCCATATGCAAGCGGCTGATTGGCCAGATCCCACAGACTCACGTCGGCAAATAAATAGATTCCCAGTACAAAGAAAAATACTGCAATTCGAAACGCGAACTTAAACATATATCGCGTCATCATTGGTGTAAATTCAAATTTTCCCATGGTTCCCCCGAATGATCAATTGTGGATATTACGGTAAAATCAGAACCTTATCCCCTACATCTGTTACCGCATACAGGATTTCCACATCCTCATTTCGCATACCAATACAACCCTGACTGGCATTGGTTGGCTGACGATTTCCATGAATCTCGATCAAACCACCTAACTTCGTGTTAAATTTCGGAGTCAGACCACGTTCATTGGCACGGACGATGGACGCATGTTCTTTCTCTGTGATCAACCCATCGGCCAGACCACGGTCTGCATCTTCAATCGTCGGATAATTGAGCGCTAACCCTAAATGATAACTGCTCCACGGCACCTTATGGCAGACATAAAATTCTCCCTCCGGAGTTTTCATATCACCAGACTGTACCTTATCTCCTTTCGCATAACCGGAAGAAATAATGAAACTATGTGTCTTCTCTCC
>JAZTZT010000089.1:0-2478 GCA_045637605.1 Pilosibacter sp. | reverse complement strand
GTATTTCTTCATTATACACTCACACGGTTTTGCATTTTTAAATTTTCTCAGGAAATTAATCAATGTATCCATATCCTTACATAATATAAAGTGACGTTCCCACCATTCCGTATCAATGATACCGTATATCACGCGGTATTCTCCTTCTCTTGTGACAACTGGAACACAGCAGTACGGCGGTTTGATTTGCGCTATTAAGTTTTTCTTTTGGTTGTTTTCCCTTAAAGGTACAGCAGACAAATTCCAACAACAATTTATATGGACATTGTTGCAGGCGTGGTCAATCGTTACTCTGTTTCTTTTGGAACGCTCGTTTATGTCTGGGAATTCCTCTGCAAACTGTTCCACTTCCATCCCCATCGAATAGTAGTAATACAGGAAACGATAAAACAAAGGAAACCGTCTGTCTCCACTACGGGTGTGTTGCCTCAGTTCAACCTGTACACGTTCATCACAGTTTACCTTGAATGAGCAACAACAGGGACGTGTAAGAAAGGAATACAAATCCGGGGTATAGTCGAGATATTCAAACAAATTGCTTTCTTTCATGTAAAGATAGATGTGTTTATTGTTATGGATGATGGCACGAGATTTATTGTTTGCAATTCCTCCTTTTCCGATTTCGTCAAGCTCTTGTTGGTTAATGGCGGCTATCTTGTCGAGATTAGCACGGTTTTGTACCATCCAGTCAAACTGGAAATCTTCCGTGGAAACAGAGAAAGGTTTAAAAATAGCTGATGAATTCATAGTGTTCTCCTTTGGGATAAAATATTGGTTTGAAATTCATACAAGGTTAAAGGCGGGGGAACCTGCCCTGCTATAAATAAAAGAGGTTATACGTTCCCCTCTCAATCTCAAAAATATGAAAAAACGGTGATTTCACCGCATTTTACGCCATAAAACAGCCGAAATACCCTCTAAAATGCGGTTTTCGTCCCTTTGAAAAAGTGTTCAAATTTCGTCAAAGCAAAAAACATGAAAAACGAAGAAAAACGGCATAACCACATAGGAATCTGAGCGATTTTCAGCAGAAATGCCGTTGTTCAAATTTCGTCAAGTTAAAAATGCCTTAAAAATCGAGAAAACGGCATATTTCAGAGGATATCCGCAAGCTGTTCAAATTTCGTCACTTTTTACGGCGGTGAGCGGATCAGTAAAGTAGATCAAAGACTGCTCGACATACTTCCAATCGTCCCCCATGAACATAATCCGGGGATTGATGAAGATAATTTCCTTCCCGGTATCCGTTGTGACAATGCTACAGAATTTGTGGAATTCTCCGTCCATCTCAAAGCCAAGATCAGAATATCTTTTCTGGATATCCCTTGCGCTCTGTCTTGCTTTTCCTATATGTTCGCAAAATTCTACCATGCTCATGGGAAGGATATTTTCGATATCTTCTTCCAGTGGATCATGGCACAGAATGTTGTACTTTATATTGATGTACGGCATCATCTGGAATACATATCCAAGATAACAGTGGCTTGTGGCAGGAACAGAGAGATAGAGTTTCCGGATTTGTTCGGAATACAATCTCATAAAACCGTTTGTATATCCGGTATAGCCTTTCCTTCCTTTTGAAAACAGAGAACCGTTTACCGATATTGTTTTATCGTCAGAGATTTCCACAAGATCATTGGAAACGGTATCGTTCAGAAATCGTCTGGCTGTACTGCGCGATACATTCAGAAACGCCGGGAGTTCAGACAGGACAAGCGGTTTCGCACGTTGCTTGTAAACAGTACGGCTGTCGTAATGAATATACGTTGCCAGATAGACCAACCGGGCAAAATTTTCCGCACTGATTTCGGTGATCGGTTTCCCTCTCTCAAATTCGGAAAGTATGAAGTTCCCCAAAGGATTTTCGTGTGCAATCTTTGCCGCACGGTAGAATGCTTTTTCAGCAGATTGCCGCTGTAGGTCTCTACGTTCTTTATACAGTCTTTGTTCCTCCGGAGTGAAATACAGCGAACCGACAGGGTTCCCGTGTGAATCACTGTCGTATATCTCACCTGTTGCGTTCTCAATGAATTTGAGCTGTCCTGTTTCGTCAGTAAACGAGGTATATCCTTGTTCTTTTTGTTTGGGCATAGAAATCTCCTTAAAAATATAAATTATGATATGTTTTTTGCTGTCCGCTCACCTCTAACCCAAAGGGGGGTTACACCCTCGCAGGGAGGTCTGGTGGCGTGTCCGGTGGGCTGTCCGTTCACTACTAACCGGAAGGGGGTGTCACCCTATCCTTGCGGAGAGGGTACGTCAATGAAACAACGATTTGCTTCCATAAAATGTCACCTCCAAGGAGAGTATAGCACAGACGGTATCACAGGAGCAACTTCAATTTTCTTGAACTGATTCAAGCATACAACGGTATTGTATTAACTTTTTTAATTCTTCCGCCGTATATAACCGGAAGGGGGGAACCCTGTCCGGCAGGAAGTCTGACGGCGTGTCCGCTCACTCTTAATGCAACAGGGG
>JAZTZT010000088.1:0-3123 GCA_045637605.1 Pilosibacter sp. | reverse complement strand
CTCATCACCGTTGAATACACAAACAATCTGATTACCCGGATCAATTCCAAGATCCTGATAAGCCTTGATCGCCCAGATAGCAGAAACAAGACCGCTCTTCATATCGTAAACGCCCGGTCCTTTTAACTTGTTGCCATCAATCACATACGGAAGTGCTCCGATCGGATGTACCGTATCGTAATGACCAACGATCACCACTTTCTCACCTTCACCATACGCAAACTTTACAACATCATGGCGACCCTTCGTCTCATATACAAACGGTTCGATTCCTGTTCTGTCAACGATCAGTTTCTCTAAGAACTTTCTAACCTCGAGAAGCTCATCCAGATCAGATGTGCTGGCTTCCACCAGTGTGAAATTCTTTAAATCTTCAAAGATCTCTGCTTCATGCTCTTTGTAATAATTTAAAATCTTCTGCTCCATGTTGTACCCCCCTGATACATTTACTTTTTAATTACTTTTATACGTTTCCATTTACCGGTCAGATACCAGCTGAAGGAAATAATATAGTTAGCAGCCCATCCCATCGGAACTGCCATCCATGCTACCTGAATACCGTAAATCGGTGCAAACACGTTTGTTACAATCACGCGGATAGAAAGGTTTACAAGGTTCGCAGTTGTAAACGCTGCCACGTCTCCGGCTCCTCGAAGAAGTCCATCCACGGACTGTTTGAGACCAATGAAGGAATAGAAGAAGGAAAGGAAGGTAATGAATTCGATACCAACCGCATACGCCTCTCCGCTCGTATCCTCCAGGAACAGGGAAATAAAGAAATCACCAAACAACTGGTACATCATGCAAAGGAAAAGACCGGTAGATAAAACGATCACATAGCTCATCTTATAGCCTTCCTTGACACGCTCCAGTTTTCCTGCACCGATATTCTGTGCTGTAAATGTGGACATGGCATTTCCCATAGCCAGCATTGGAACAATACTCAGAGACTCGATTCTTGTACCTGCTGCATAACCTGCCAGTGCTGCAGAACCGAAGCTGTTGACGCAAGACTGAACCAACAAAATACCAATGTGAACGATGGACTGCTGCAATGTAGACGGAACCGCAATGCGTAACATAGTCGGAACAACCGTCTTATCATAAATCGCTGCCTTTTCTTCACACTCGTAACCATTCAATTTCTTCATTAATAAAATGAATGAAATAATCGCAGATGTTCCCTGAGCGATCAATGTCGCGATCGCAACACCGCGCACACCCTGATGGAACATAATGACAAGAATTAAGTCCAGTACAATATTCAACAAGGAAGAGAAAATTAATAAATACAGCGGTTTTTTAGAATCTCCCAAGGAATTGAAGATGGATGCCTGAATGTTGTACATAAACAGGAACGGAAGTCCCACAAAATAAATCTTTAAGTACACACCTGCATCATAAAAAATATCTTCCGGTGTATTTACCCAGGTCAAAATCTGATCATTAAAAATAAGACCAAATGTCGCCAGACAGAGCGCGATTAAAAGGAAATTAATCATCATCGTGTACGCAGCTGTCTTCATCTTCGCAATTTTTCCGGCTCCGAAAAACTGAGAAACAACAACTGCACAACCATTACCACCTCCGATAGCAATCGCAATAAATACGTTCGTAATCGCTGCAGATGCACCAACAGCTGCCAATGCATACTCACCAACAAATCGTCCAACGATCACAGAGTCTGTAATGTTGTAAAACTGTTGGAACAGATTTCCCAGAATCATAGGGATTACAAACATCAGAAGTGCCTTGCCCGGATGGTCTGTAATCATGTTATACTTCTTTTTTGTAGTTGACATAATATTACTGCCCTTTCTAAACTACTTCTTTATTTCACAATCGAGGAATCTCTAATAATTTCCCTCGTAATGTTCATTTAACCACGCAACTGCTTCCAAAATTCCCTTTTCTCCAAACGGAACTTCATGAGTCACTTTATTTTCATCGGCCGTCATTGCAAAATTAAACGGTCCCGGCCAAGCGATCGCCTGAATCTGATCTCCATCATCATTACTGATCTTTTTCAGCATAAAATTCATTCCACGGTAACTGCCCGTAAACGCACTCTTCTTTAAAAATGGGACTGAGATCATTCCCGTCAAATCAATCATATTTGTATACCTCCACTCTTTATCTTACCACTAATTTGCCTTTCTGCCTATTGAAATTTACACACTTTGTCGCTATACTGTAAGAAAGCAAATTAAGAAAGGAATACTTGCTATGAAAAATATGATCAAATCCCTCGTAGATACTTACGAGTCCAAATTACTGGAAACCCGTCACCATCTCCATGAGAATCCGGAACTTTCTTTCCAGGAATATAAAACCGCTGACTATATCCGCGAAAACCTTAAAAACATGGGCATTGAACTCCAGGAAGGTATTTCCGGAACAAGCACAGTTGGTATTTTAAAGGGTTCCGAACCGGGTCCGTGTATCGCATTCCGTGCTGATATTGATGCGCTTCCGGTTGTAGAAAACAATGACCTTCCCTACAAATCCAAAACCCCGGGCATCATGCATGCCTGCGGCCACGATACACATGTTGCATGCTTACTGACATTGGCAGATGTTCTTTCTTCTCATAAAGAACTGGTAAAAGGAACTGTCAAATTTGTCTTCCAGGCTGCTGAAGAAAAACTTCCGGGCGGTGCAAAACAGCTTTGCACTGACGGTGTTATGAACGATGTGGATTTCATCTTCGGTATGCACAGTTCTTCCGGATATCCGCTCGGAACTGTCGTTGTATGCCACGGTGTCAGCTCCGCTGCCATCGGTATCTATGAAGTAACCGTACACGGAAAAGGCGGTCACGGAAGTTCTCCGCACCAGTGCCTGAATCCGGTTCCGGTTGCATGTATGGTTGCAAACACTCTGAACCAGATCATGGGTGAAAAGAAGAGCCCAACCGCAAGCGGTGTTTTCACAGTTTCCTACATCAACGGCGGACAGTATCCAAATATCATCACTGACGATGTAACCCTCGGTGGTAATGTACGTACGCTCGACAACGAACTGATCCTCAACATCTTCAAAAATATCGAAGGTGTCAGCAAAGGAATCTGCGAAGGCTACGGTCTCACTTGTGACGTAACCACTACGGTTGGTTATCCTGCT
>JAZTZT010000087.1:0-12464 GCA_045637605.1 Pilosibacter sp. | reverse complement strand
GGTGGTGGATTTTTGACTTGTCATTTTCTCTTCCTGCTTCAT
Organism: Pilosibacter sp.; assembly: GCA_045637605.1. Classification (GTDB taxonomy): domain Bacteria; phylum Bacillota; class Clostridia; order Lachnospirales; family Lachnospiraceae; genus Pilosibacter. The sequence goes on along the minus strand of JAZTZT010000087.1, from coordinate 12,422 downwards.
AAAGCAAAAAGTTTCTATGATATGGTCAATCAGCTCTCTCTTTACCTGTTCAGTTAGAAATCGCGTCATTGTTATATCATATATCAGGACATCCATGAGTACTTGATCATTATACAAATACTTTAGAGCTACTTCTTCATCCAATGATATTGCATTTTTAATTCCATGAATTATACTCTCACCAATAGGCACCCTCTGTATGATGTACGGACGAATAGCATCCGCGTATTTTTTATTAGCCGCTCTAATTTCTTTGCTTTTTTTCCTTACAGAAAACACTTTTAATAAAACAGTGGCTACTATAGCAGTAATAATCGGTGCTATCCAAACAACTACGATGTTATTTGTCAAAAAAGCTTTTACATACTCCATGCTCATTCCCCCCTATTATTTCTATCATACTCCAAAATATGACAAAAGAAAAGCTTACATATATTTTTATGGAAATATAAAAAGAGGCAGCATAGCCACCTCTTACACTTCTTCTACACCAATTTTACACCATTTTCCGCAAACAATGATAATGCTCCTTAAACAAATAACCTTGATTTTATAAGAATTTCATCCCTAAATAATCAAGGATAACGCATGATGAACATAAGGTCTCAAACTTCCTTTGTACAAACCTTAGTATGAGCCAAATCCAAATTCTTATTCCATTCTCATCGAACATGCAAATCACTTAAAAAACCGGAATGCTCCGCCGGACGGTTTCATGGAAAACTCCATGCGCTTGCCTGTGGTCGGATGGTCAAATGCCAGCGATACTGCGCACAGTGCAAGCGGTTCACGCTTTCCAACAAACATTGGATTGTAACGACCGTCTCCATAAAGCGGCAGATCATGTCCAGAAAACTGGACGCGGATCTGATGGTGTCTTCCGGTCAACAGATGAATCCGCACATAACTCAGTACTTGACTCTCTGTTTCAACAGTTTTCAACAGTTCATAACTTAATTCCGCACGTTTCGACTCGTTTTCCCCTTTATCCACAATCTGTGAATAATTTCCATCCACAGACTTCTTTAGATAATCCACAAAGTTATCCACATTATTCACAGGTTTTCCACACACAACTGCCTCATAATATTTATCCATTTTCCGATTCTGAACCTGCTCACTTAACGCAGCTGCGGCCTTTTTCGTCTTTGCATAGACCATAACACCGGAAACCGGCTTATCCAGCCTGTGGATAACTGCCACATACGGTTCTTTTCCCGGTGTGCATAACTTGTTGATAACCATATGCTTTTTGATCTCACTGAGCATATCCGGCGCAAACTTCTTGGCTGCCTGAGATTCCACACCTGCAGGTTTTACAACAACAATAATCTCCTGATCCTCATATAATACTTTTAACATCCTTCTGTCCCCTTATCTTGTGACAATTCAAAGAAAATATCTCTTGCATAATCCCCACGCAAATGATATATTATATTACAACACGTAGTTTTAAAAACTACATCAAGTGGTTTTTGTATTCCAGTTGTCAAATATTTAATCTCGGAGGTGCATACATGAAATTTAACATCAAAGATCCGGGCAGCGCCCTGACCCACTTCATCGCTATGATCCTGGCAATGGTTGCCGCCATTCCATTGATCGCCAAAGCAGCATTCACATCCGGCCGTTTTACTGCGACAGCGGTATCCATTTTCATCGTCAGCATGATCCTGCTTTACGCTGCCAGCACCATTTATCATACCCTCGATATCTCTGAACATGTCAACAAAATGCTCAAAAAGATTGATCATATGATGATCTTCGTTTTGATCGCAGGCACTTACACTCCGGTCTGCCTGATCGTCCTCGGCAATTCGGTCGGCTACCGCCTTCTGGCTCTCGTCTGGTTCATTGCGATCGTCGGTATCATCATTAACGCCATCTGGATCAACTGTCCAAAATGGTTTTCTTCCATGATCTACATCGCTATGGGTTGGGTATGCCTGACAGCCATCAAAACCATTATCGCCTCTCTGACTCCTGGTGCATTCTACTGGCTCCTGGCCGGCGGGATCATTTACACCATCGGAGGTGTCATTTATGCACTGAAGCTTCCACTGTTCAACGCCAGATTCAAACATTTCGGTTCTCACGAAATCTTTCACCTGTTCGTCATGGGCGGAAGCTTCTGTCACTACATTGTTATGTTTCGATATGTAGCGGTCTGATCTGACCGCTACTTTTTATTTCTTACGATTTCTCTTTGCCTCCAGCAGTCGGTTGAACTCCGCTTCCGCCTCCGCGCCTTCTTCCATCAAGCGCTGTCTGCGTTTCTCACGGCGTCTCGCAGCCGCCTCGGCCTCTTTCTTGCGTTCATTCTGGATCCAGTAATATCCGCCTCCGCCGGCTGCACCGAGAAGCAAAATCACAACGATTGGAAGGATCGGAAATCCTCCTTCGTTTTTATCCTCAGATGTCTCGTCCGTCTCAGCGATCACTGCCTCTGTCTCTACTGCTTCCGTTTCGATCGGATCTGTCACATCTGGTTCCGTAACATTCACAGCTGCATCTGCACCGGCAGCTACGCCATCCTTCAAAAGCAGATATGCTTCACCGATCTTTCTCTCATTATAAATATAACGAAGCAGACCAACCGCATCTTCCGGATGCTCCTCCGGTAATTCCACAAGTGTCAGCTCAGCATCAGCAAATACCGCACCTTCCGGAAGTGTGATCATACGACCTTCCTCAATCTTTAATTCGGAAGGTGCATATGTACTTCCTCCGATCTTCACCGGAGACTCTCCTGTCACATAATTGGTCTCATTTTCAGCAATCCCAACATTGTAAAAACTGTCAAAACCAAAACGAAGCAGTTCTTTACCGTCCACAAAATACTGCCTTGGGCTTCCTTTTAAGATAACGGATACCAGACGTCTTCCGTCCTTCTCTGCGTATGTAACCAGTGTATTGCCCGCTTTTAACAAATAGCCTGTCTTACCGGCCACAGCTTCCGGGAAATAAAACGGACTTGTCGTATCCTCTGTAATCACCAGACGATGCTCCTGTCTCAGCAGATAGCCATCCGGATGATTGGAAATCGCTCCGGTTCTATAACTTTCTGTGGAGCTGATCTCCAACAGCTTTTCATTGTTAAATGCAGCGCATCCGATCAGCGCCATATCATATGCAGATACATTCTGAGTATCTCCGTTTAATCCGGACGGATTCTCAAAATGGCTCTCCTGACAGCCAAGCTCCTCGATCTTTGCATTCATCATCTCTACAAATGCATCCATACTGCCTGCCACATGTTCTGCCAATGCATTCGCAGACTGATTGACAGACTGCAACAACAATGCATGGAGCGCATCTTCCACGGTCATCGTGTCTCCGATCACCAGACTCATCTTATTTCCACTGTCCGGCTCCACGTTCATCATGGCAGATTCTGTAAATTCTACCATTGCAGACAGGTCGTCCACATTTTCTAACACGACTAACGCTGTCAGAAGCTTTGTGATACTCGCCGGCGGATACTCCACGTGGCTGTTCTGTCCAAAGATCATCGTTCCGGAATCCACGTCCATCACAGAACCGGCCTCTGCCATGATCCCCGTATCCTTCGGCCATTCCGGTTTTGCAAATGCGGTCATCGTAAATACCTGGCACATCACCAGAACTCCGCAGAGCAATCTTTTTATCTTATGCTTCACTCTCTTGTCCTCCAATTAATTGCAATTTCTCGTATCTCGTCAGCCTCTTGATCGCCGCTTCCCGACGCATGGCTTCCTCTTTTGTCTCAAATTCTTCAAAATAGACCAACGTCACCGGTCTTCTGGATTTCGTATATTTCGCTCCCGATCCGGAATTGTGCGCCTTCACACGTTTTTCCAGATCATTGGTCCACCCACAATATAATGTATGATCTGCACATTCCAGCAGATACGTATAATTCATCGTCTGACCGTCCTTTTCTATGTAAACGGCAATGACACCTTAAGCTTGCCACCACCGTCCCGTCCCGGTTTCCACCGTTTCGGATCTATATAAAGCACCGGCCGGATGCGTTGTCGCTGATCCTTGCAGCCGGCGGGCACATCCGCTCCGCCGACTACGTAAGTTCCTTTCCGGCTTATACTCTATTATATGGTATTTTACCCGAATTGCAACCAGTCATTCTGTCATAATTTTCATAAAAATTTCGAAAGTTTCCGTAAGAAATTCTGTTTACATATGCTCTCTCACAGCCTTGATCAGGATCAGTTTATCTCCTGGCCGTATCTCGCTGCTGCTCAAGTGATTGGCAGCCATGATTTCTTCCACACTGGTATGATATTCACGGGCAATTTTCCACAGCGAATCCCCAGGCTGAACGATATATCCCACAATTCCCGGCATTCGTTTTAATCGCTCCATATCAATGGGTTCTTCTCGCACGTTCCGGATCACAGTCTCACACGACTGTCCCATGACCAAAAGATCCATACTTACTACTGCTTTGATCTCAATGGTGTCTCCTCCCATCATCACAGCAGAGATCTGTTCCAGAGCCGAAGCCATCTGGTAAGTATTCTTCTCACAGACTCCCGGAATTTCCGTCTCTACCTGAAAAGGGATCAGTTCTGTAAATGCAGTCACCGGCGCTGAATCGTCCGTGGTCATCGATAGTACCTGCGCCTCCAGCACTCCGTCAATCCGCACTACGTTCTCTTTCAATTGCACATCATCGATTTTTACCGTTCCGTCACTGTGACAGATCTGCAAAATGCGCTGCCCATCCGGTACGGAAATCTTCTCTTGAATCTTATGTTTCCATTGATTTTTAGCCACGATCTGCTCAAAACAGATCACTCCTGTTTCAGGGATCACTTCGCGGTCCAGTGCATATAGATCGCTCAGAAGTTCCACATCCTCTTCCTCATATAACCGGATATCCAGTTCCAACACTGCATCCAATGCAAGTTCCCGCATTTCTCCGTCGGAATCCGGATTGATCTCCAACTCTTTGTGCGCCAACTTCACGGTAATGAACGGAATCATGTCCTCGTCCGCTTCAGACAGTTCCACAGATCCGGAGATCGGGATCGTCTCTTCCAGACACTGGATGGGCATCTGCTCATCTGCTCCCGTGTAGATCAGGAATACCATCAGCTCGCCTTCTATTCGAATCCGACCATCCAGAGGTTTTGTAGTGATACTCCGCAGCTTGATATCCTGCCACAGCATCTTTTCGATATCCGGACGATTTCCGGATACGGTCAGCACATCTTTGATCCGAAAGGTGTCCTTCCGTCTCACAGCCAATACCGCTGTTTCGATCTCTCGTTTTAGCACCTCTGCTGTTCCTTTTGACAGCAGATCAACTGCTGCTTCCACATCTTCGATCTGCTCCGCCTGAATATGTAAGGTTACCAGAGCCTTCACACTGAGTTTTCTCGAATTGATCACACCCACATTTAGATCATCCAGCTCCCAAGTCACCTGGATCACATCATGTTCACCCAAATCCGGTACATTCACTGTTTCATCAAATGGAAGATTTCCAGCTAAAGTCATCACCTGTCCTCTCGGAGTTCGATAAAGGACCCGGAACGCCAGCCTTCCTTTGACTGCCACTTTCTCTCCTTGCTTTCGTGCTGACTCGATCACAATCTCTCCATTTTGCAGGATCAACTGCTCCACATCATCCATAGAATCCGGCACATTAAAATCATCGTCCAACGTCATCTGAGAGGTCACGTGATTCTTCTGCCGACTCATGTGAATGCGCCTCTTCATCAATTCCATCATAAAAAACGCCACCAAACCTTTCCAAAGCAACACGCTTTACGAAAGTGTATGATGGCGCATTCTTAATTATACCATTGAACAATCATGCTGAAGTGCGGAGCTCGCTTCCGGCTTCGCCTCCAGTTCGCACTTCTCATAGCTTTCGAGGAAGTGGTGTCTCTCCCCGTTCAGCACATATCCAATACACGCATCCAGATTCACATTTCCAACACTCTTGAAAATGTTCGTCTCGATGTACGGATTGGTCTGACGGAAACCGGCGATCAGCTTCTTCATCTCTTTTCGCTTCGATTTTTCCTCGTTATTGTTTCGGTCGCTCTCCTCCGTGAACTTGCATGCACACTGCAAGAATCGAAGGTCATTATAGTCCTGCCAAGCCAAAATATCCGCTTCTTTTACCAGATACAGTGGACGGATCAACTCCATTCCCTCAAAATTTGTACTGTGCAGCTTTGGCATCATCGTATTGATCTGCGCACCGTAAAGCATGCTCATCAAAATCGTCTCGATCACATCATCATAATGGTGTCCTAATGCGATCTTGTTGCAGCCGAGCTCTCTCGCATTAGCATACAGATTTCCACGGCGCATTCTCGCACAGAGATAACACGGGGAATCCTTCACGTCTTTCACCACATCAAAAATATCAGATTCAAAAATATGCACCGGAATACCCAGTGTCTTCGCATTTTCCTCGATCAACTGACGGTTCTCTGTCTTATAACCCGGGTCCATCACCAGGAATTTTAAGCCAAACTCCATCTTTCCATGACGTAAGATTTCCTGCATGCACTTTGCAAGCAGCATGGAATCTTTACCACCGGAAATGCAGACTGCGATGTTGTCTCCTTCTTTGATCATATCATAATCATTGAGCGCGCGCACGAACGGTCGCCAAATTTCCTTGCGAAAGCGCTTAATGATGCTCTTTTCTATTTCACGGGTCCGAAGCTCCGTTTCTGTCATTGTCTCTACTCCCATCTTGTACTCTTTCTAATCAGATGTTATCGTTTCATGTTCCTTATTCAGTCGATGTTCCAACTCCCGGATCCGTTCCTCCAGCTCCATGATCGTATCACGCATACGGCAGTAGTTCTCCGCGCTGACCATGTTGTTTTCCTGAGGGATCGGAACACCATCTTTTTTTACTGTTCGAGCCGGAATACCGACCGCTGTACTGTTTTCTTCCAGCGGCTTTAATAATACCGCATTCGCAGCGATTTGGCAATTATCTCCGACATCAAATGCACCAAGAATTTTTGCTCCCGCTCCGATCATCACATGTTTTCCGATGGTAGGGTGGCGTTTTCCTTTTTTCATACCAACACCACCGAGAGTCACACCCTGATAAATGGTGCAATGATCACCAACCACGGCCGTTTCACCGATCACGACTCCACATCCATGATCGATCAAAATTCCATGTCCCAGTTTCGCTCCCGGATGGATCTCAATTAAAGTAAACCATCTTGCTACTTGTGAGATCAGACGAGCGACAAAGCGGCAGCGATGCGTCCAGAACCAGTGCGCAACCCTGTGCCAGATCAAAGCATGAACGCCCTGATACAACAACAGTACTTCGAGTGCACTTCCCGCTGCTGGATCTCTTTCCTGCACCGCCTTTACATCCAACCAGATATCCTTAAATAAAATTTTGATTTCCTCCCGTCTAATTACCGAAACACAACCGGTTCCTCACAAAAAACAGTCTTCACGATCAGCACCGGGTACGAAGGATCTGTTCCCGTCACTTCTCCTCTTTCCGGACCAATCAATTCCGTCCGGATCACCACAGAATTCTCCGTCCGATACAGTTCTTTTACTGCCATACTAAAACCTCCTCCGGTCTGTGGGCCTGCACCGATCACAATGTACATGTCCTGACCATCTGCATATGTAAGTTTAAACTCTTTCTCCTTCTTCTTTCCGATCAATTCCATTAAACTATGGGGAACGTCTCGCTCTCCTACAACGGTAAATTGCAAGTCTTCCAACTTCTCATCCGCAGGTTCTTCCTTCCCACATCCGGTAAATCCAATACACCCCAGCATCAAGACCATCATCACACAAAGTACCGGAATGAACCGCTTCCTCATCTGTTTCAGTTTTTTTAACTTCTTAAACATCAAAATAAAAGACTCCCTAATATCGGTTGCTACCAATATATTAGGAAGTCTCTTATATTATTCATCCATTAGTCGTAATCCGGAACCAACTTCACCATAACGGAAATCAGTTTTACTACCTGATTCTCCTTCACCTGGATATCATCCTTATGAGTTGCAAACGGAAGATCTCCGTCAAACTCCTCGATCTCAGTTGTGATCCAGTTAAATGCTGCTGTTCTCGCTTCTTCTACAGTGCTGAACAGGTCGATGCCGTCCACTTCGCACATAGCAAGATCCGGGAACTCTGCATGATATCCTTCATCATGTTCATGCTTTGTAAAAATAGCCGGGTAAGTAAATTGCATTTCTCTTTGCTCCTTATCTCAAACTCTATCCACCATTATAGATGGACAACGTAGGATTGTCAAATATTGTTTTATTTTCCCAGATTGTCGATCCACTCGTATACCGGCTGGCAAATCTTTGCAAGGCTGCCCGGTTCAAATGGGCTGGTCAGACCACAAGCTGCGATCGTTTCGTCGATGTTCATCATGCCGCCGATCTTCACGAATTTCATATATTTCTCCCATGCAGACTCCTTATCCTGCAAGAACAGGGAGAAGAACTGGATCGCCAGTGTCTGTGCGATGGAATAATCAATATAGTAGAATGGCATACATGTGATATGGATCTGTCTCTGCCATCCGCCGCCTCTGCTGTAGAATGGAAGCTCAGCAAAATCAATGTACGGACGGAACTGTTTTTCCAGCTCTAACCACGCCTGATTGCGCTCCTCTTTTGTCCAATCCGGATTTGTGTATACAAGCTCCTGCCAGTAATCCACGATCACGCTGTACGGAATGAACAGGGATGCACTCTTAGCCAGATGCTCGCTGTACTTCGCTGCATCCTCCTCGAAGAACAGATGGTGCCACGGACTTGTCAGGAACTCCATACTCATAGAATGAGTCTCGCACGCCTCCATCGGAGCATGACGCAGAGCCGGGTACTCGATCAGTTTCTGTGTTGTGTACGCCGCAAGCGCATGGCCACACTCATGAGTGAGAGTCTTCACGTCTCCGGAAGTACCATTGGAGTTGGAGAAAATAAATGGATAGCCAAAATCCTGAATGGTCACACAGTATCCTGCATTTCTCTTACCGTTTCTTGCCTCGATATCGAACAGGTTCTTATCCATCATCAGATCGATCAGCTCCTTAGTCTCCGGGCTCATCTCACCAAACATCTTCTGTGCACGCTCAAGGATTTCCTTGGTGCTGTATTTCGGCATTGGGTTACCATCAGCAAAGAAGAAATCATCATCATAGAATTTGAAATCTTCAATTCCGATTCTTTCTGCCTGTAATTTCTTATATTCCACATTCTTCGGAACCATCACTTCCAGAACCTGCTGACGGAACTTGGCAACATCTTCCTTCTTATAGGAACGATGGTTCATCAAATATGCCACTTCCACATAGTTCTCAAATCCGAGGATCTTCGCCTGCTTTGTTCTGTTTTTTACCAGACGGTCATAAATCTCTTCAATCTCATCCTGTAAGGAATCAAAGAACTTACCCTCTGCCTCGATCGCTGCTTTACGGATCGCTCTGTCCGGACTCTGGCGATATGCAGAAAGCTGAGATACGTTGCAGATCTTACCTTCAAATTCGATTCTCGCAGAAGCATAGAGCTGCTCATATTTGGAAGTAAGCTCATTTTCCTCCGCCATCAGATCCATGATCTCCGGAGAGAAGATCTTCTGATCCATCTCCATGCAGTCGAAGAAATAATCGCCAAATTCTTTTCTTAACTCATCGATGAACTTGCTCTCAATAATACCTTTTGTAAACTCGTTGAAGCACTGTGTTGCTCTCGGACTCACTTTGTCATAAAATGCCTGCTCTTCAATATAGAACGGATCCTCTGTATCGACAGAGTTTCTAATATTGGAAAGGCACATATAAGTAGAAAAATGACCTTTTTCTTCCTCAAACTCCTTAAAAATACGGATCTGCTCTGCAGCACTCTCTGCATTTGCAAAATCAGCTGTCAGTTTTGCACATTTCTCGATCAATGCGTCCACATCCGGGCGCTTGTAAGGGATTTCCATTAACTTCATAAATCCATCTTCTCCTTTTCTATCGTTTCATACGAAGCACTTTACCATTTTTCAAACCGGTAAATTCGCCGTGTTCTACTGCAATTCCACCATTCACGATGACATACTCGATACCCTGATTTCTGCGGAATGGGTAATCATAGTCACACATTGCTTTCACATTTTCATAATCAAAGATCGTAATGTCCGCATTCAGACCTTCTTTTAACTTACCGATCATCGGAAGACCATATACTTCAGATGGCATTCCTGTCATACGGTAAATCGCATCCTCCAGACTCCAGAGACCATGCTCACGGATCAGCTCCAGTCTGCGTACCATGGTCGCCATTCCTCTCGGATGACCGCCGGATTTCGTCTCACGATCCACCACACCCTCATAATCACTCCAGTCACTGCCTGCCATAACCCACGGCTGACGGAGGAAATTCAGAAGATCACTCTCATTCTGTGCAAAATAAATGCCCTGCACAATACCCTCGTTGGCTGCCAACAGATCGATCGTTGCATCAAACGGAGTCTTACCCTGCTCCTCTGCGATCTGCGCCAGAGTCTTTCCAATCTGATCTTTTGTCTTAAACGCTCCTGCGATCAGGCTTCCCTCGTATCCTGCAGAATAAATATTGCTCTCAAATTCATCCGCCTCGTTGAAAATGGACCACTCCGCCTGTTTGCGAAGCTCTGCGCTCTCTGCCAGTTTGCGAAGACCTTCCTTCTTTCCATCCACCAGGAATTTTGGCGGAATCTGAGAGATCAACGGTGCAGAACCACCAATAAACGGATACTGATCCGCAGTAATTGTCATGCCCGCCTTCTGATTTTCTTCGATGTATCTGATAATATCGACACTGTTTCCTTCATTATGATGACCGATAACCTTAATGTGGGAAATATTGACCGGAATCCCACTTGCGCGTCCGATCACAAGTGCTTCCTCGATGGACTCCTTCAGCTGGTTACCCTCGCCACGGATGTGCGTTGTATACACGCCACCGTACTCATGTGCCACCTTCGCGATCTCGATCAGCTCCTCTGTTCCTGCAAACACAGAAGGTGTGTATACAAGACCTGTAGAAAATCCAAGAGCTCCGCACCCCATCGCTTCCTTCATCAGGTCTCGCATCTGCTGCAGCTGCTCTTCATTCGGAGTACCTGCTCCAAATCCCATTACTTTTCCACGGATCGGTCCCTGGCCTGCAAAAAATGCAATGTTCGGACCATGAGGAATGCTGTCTGCGTATGCGAAGTAAGTTGTGTAGTTCTCGCAGATTTTTGCATACTCCTCCTCAGAAATACCGAGAGAAGGATCAAACTCTCCATAATACGGAGTCGCCTGAGAACCGCACTGGCCTGCAAGCTCTGTAGTCGCACCATCCTCCAGATGATTGTATCCGGTCAGTTCCGGCTTAAAGATCACCTTGTCTGTGTGTGTATGTGTATCGATAAATCCCGGAGAAACGATCAGCCCTGTCGCATCGATCACTTTTTCTGCTTCTCCCTCGATCGCCTCAGCAATTTTCACGATCACGCCATCTTTCACAGCCACATCCGCCTGAAAACGCGGTGCACCTGTACCGTCCACTAATGTACCATGTTTAATCAGAAGATCATACATCTCACATTCCTCCTACTTCTTTGCAACTAAAATATCTACGATCGTCTTTTCCGTTCCAACCATACCCGGAGACGCGATCAGTCCCATATTGCGCATGGTTTCTTCCGGATTCACACCATTGATTCCATGGTCATTGAAAATATAAATATCCTGCATCGCCATGTTTACAGACGTAAACGCTGCATCCACAGCAACGACTCCCTTCATCGTACAGCCCTGATTGCCGCCGTCGCAGATCATTCCTGTAATGCTGCAGGCCATGTTGTTGATCACTTTCTCCATCTGTTCTGTGGTTCCGCCACGCAGAAGCACCAGGCCACACGCCATTCCCGTTCCTGCTGCGATCGCACATCCACAGAATGCAGACAGCTTTCCGGAATATTCTTTAATATATGTACAGATCAGATAGCTCAGCACCGTCGCACGGTAAAGCGCCTCCTCTGAATAACCATTTACTTTTTGTGCTGCAAGCAAAGGCATCGTTGCGATGATTCCATGGGCACCGGATCCTGTAATGCTCATCGCCGGCTTGGAAAGTCCAAGCACACGCGCCTCAATCGCCGCATTGCAGAACAGAGATGCAGTCTTCTGCTCATCCTTTGACACACGCTTGCCGCCATTCATCGCCAATAAATATCTGGAAAATGTGGTCTTCGGATTCGCCAGACCTTCCTCCATCAACTCCCAGTTCATCTCATACGCAGCTTTCACAAAAGAAATTTCCTCGATCGGAACGGTTTTCGCGTAGGTATGGATCTCGTCTAATGTATATTTGTGGATCAGAATCTGCGTTTCCTGCTTTGTAGGAGTTTCTTCTGCTTCCACTTTTGCAGATTCCTTC
>JAZTZT010000086.1:0-5247 GCA_045637605.1 Pilosibacter sp. | reverse complement strand
CGTATGCAGAACCGCCGCCTGCGATAACGCCCTCTTCAACAGCTGCCTTTGTAGCTGCAAGAGCATCTTCCATACGAAGTTTTGCTTCTTTCATCTCTGTCTCTGTCGCAGCACCTACGCGGATAACTGCAACACCGCCTGGCATCTTCGCAAGTCTTTCCTGTAATTTGTCTCTATCGAACTCGGATGTTGTTGTCTCAAGCTGAGCTCTGATCTGGCCATCTCTGTAAGAAATCTCATTCTTATCGCCCATACCATCAACAATGATTGTGTGCTCTTTTGTGATCTTAACAGATTTTGCACGACCAAGCTGAGCCATTGTTGCATCTGCAAGTGTAAGACCAAGCTCCTCGGAAATTACTGTACCGCCTGTTAATGTAGCGATATCTTTTAACATCTCTTTTCTTCTGTCGCCGTAGCCCGGAGCCTTAACAGCAACAACTGTGAATGTACCTCTTAATTTGTTTACAATAAGAGTTGTGAGAGCCTCACCTTCGATATCCTCAGCAATGATAAGAAGTTTTGCACCTGTCTTAACGATCTCCTCAAGTACCGGAAGAATATCGTTGATGTTGGAGATCTTCTTATCTGTAATAAGGATGAATGGATCCTCCATGTTTGCTTCCATCTTCTCCATATCTGTGCACATATATGCGGAGAGGTAACCTCTGTCAAACTGCATACCTTCTACAAGGTCAAGCTCTGTCAGCATAGTCTTGGACTCTTCGATTGTGATAACGCCGTCGTTGGAAACTTTTTCCATAGCGTCAGCTACCATCTCACCAACTGCATCGTCAGCTGCGGAGATCGCTGCTACTCTTGCAATCTGGGATTTACCGCTGATCGGCTGGCTCATCTCTTTGATCGCCTCTACTGCAATGTCAGTAGCTTTCTTCATACCTTTACGAAGAACGATCGGGTTTGCACCTGCTGCCAGGTTCTTCATACCTTCGTTGATCATAGCCTGTGCAAGAACAGTTGCTGTTGTTGTACCGTCACCAGCTACATCATTTGTCTTTGTAGCAGCTTCTTTTACAAGCTGTGCACCCATGTTCTCGAAAGCATCTTCTAATTCGATTTCTTTTGCGATTGTAACACCATCGTTTGTGATAAGCGGAGCACCGAAGGATTTATCAAGAGCAACGTTTCTTCCTTTCGGTCCGATTGTCACACGTACTGTATCAGCAAGTTTATTTACACCAGCTTCAAGAGCTTTTCTGGCTTCTACGCCATATTTGATTTCTTTCGCCATGATTTAAAATACCTCCAAAATTAAGTCTCGTTCCGATTATTTCTCGATGATTGCAAGGATATCGCTCTGCTTTACGATGATGAACTCTTCGTTGTCAGCTTTTACTTCTGTACCTGCAAACTTGGAGTAGATAACCTGGTCTCCAACCTTAACCTGCATAACCACTTCTTTACCTTCAACCATTCCGCCCGGTCCAACAGCGATAACCTCAGCCTGCTGCGGTTTCTCTTTTGCCTGACCCGGAAGTACGATACCGGATTTGGTTGTCTCTTCTGCTACTAACTGTTTTAAAACAACTTTGTCAAATAATGGTACTAATTTCATTACTGACGCCTCCTTGTTAATTCTACTTTATTGTATATGCCAAATCTGGGAACTTTTCCTATGCTCCCGTTACACAAGTAATGTTATATCACGCATTATTAGCAGTGTCAAGGCGCGAGTGCTAACTTTTAGGAAATTTTTCGTTTTTTTTCATTTTCTTCATAATTATCCCTTTTCATTTTATTTGATTTGGATTATGATAATTCTATATTGTATTTTTTTCTGTGATGGAGTCGCGTCCTTACAGAAAACCTTGCTGCGGAGGTACTGCAGCATAAGAAAGGAGAATGACCATGTCCAAAAAGAAAACAGGTTTATTGATCGCTGCCAGTGCCGCACTCGGTGCAATCGCAGGCATTTCCTACTATTTAAAGTACAAATCTTTCAACGACGAAATTGACAAAGATTTCCACGATTATGAAGAAGACGAAGTCGCAGAAGTAACTAAAGATGAGCCGATGTCCTGTTCTGATACAAAGCGCAACTACATCTCTCTTGATTCTAATAAGTGTAAATCCTGTGAAGAAGCTGACGCTACAGAAGATGCTGCTCCGGCTGATTGTCAGGAAACAGAAGAATCAACTACAGAGATTACAGAGGAACCGGTCAAAGAAACACCGATCGCTGCTACTGTAGAGGAAGATACGGAAGGAGCCAACTAAATGATACAGAGCCTTCTTCGCTCTATGGAATTACTGGAAGTTCTGAAGGAAAAGAATCGGAGTTTTACGATCGCCGAACTGGCAGATACGATGAATCTTCCGCCAAGTACAGTTCATCGTATTCTCCAGACATTTTGTGAAAAAAAATATGTGATCCGTGATGAACGTTCTCACACCTATCGTCTCGGTCCGGCTCTAATCCCATTAGGAAAGGCTGCCTCCAAAGGAATCCGCCTTCAGGACGCCGCAAAACCAATTCTTGCATCTCTCTCTCAAAAAACCGGAGAGGATGTTTATTTGATGATCCCTGTGGGTAATAAAGGTCTTGTTATCGAGAAGGTTGATGGTCCGAGCCACTTAAAGGTTGTCGAAGCCTTTGGTTACGAGATGCATCTACACTGTGGAGCGATCCGAAAAGTTCTTTTGGCTTACCAGTCTCCGAACTTTATCGATGAATATATGAAAAATATCATCATGCAGGACAGGGCGTTTCCATATGTTCGACCGTCTGACCTTTACGCAGAGCTGGATAAGATCCGCACGGACGGCTACGCGATCTCTCGTGGTGATTATGTAGCCGATGCTATCGGTATCGGTGCTCCGGTCTTTAACGCCGAAGGTGATCTTGCATGTTCCATCGGTATTATCACACCAGAGATTCGCCTGAGTGATGAAAACTCACTAGACACACTCTCCGGATATGTGAAGTCCTTTGCGGCTGAATTATCCTCTGATCTTGGATATCTCCCGCATTTAAACATTATTCCAAAATAAGTTCAACAGCCGTAACATCCGGTAATTCCGGTGTCACGGCTGTTTTTGATTTGATCTTTATCTGCCTATTACTTCTTCTTTGCTCTTTTATAAATTAGCGCTAAAATTGATGCAGTTACAAATGATGCGAAACCGAATATAAACGGCAGCTTCGGATTCACTGTTCCATTATGTCCGGAAGCATCTTTACAACCAAAATAGAACATCACGCCAAAACAAAAACCGCCGCAAGGAATGAATCTCCTTGCGGCGATTGAATTTAACAATGATTATTTGTTAAGCTCTAATACGTCAGCGAACGCCTGGATAGCTGTACGAGCCTGACCGAAGTCACGCATCTGCTGATCGATACCAAGTTTGATGTGCGGGATACCAGCATCATCAAGAGCTTTCTTGAGGTA
The DNA here is from genome assembly GCA_045637605.1 of Pilosibacter sp. Classification (GTDB taxonomy): domain Bacteria; phylum Bacillota; class Clostridia; order Lachnospirales; family Lachnospiraceae; genus Pilosibacter. The sequence continues at coordinate 1,834 of JAZTZT010000086.1, read as the reverse complement.
CGGATACTCCATCTCCTCCGGATCACAGAACTGCTGCATGAAGAGTACAAGACCCTGAGCACCGCTCTCTTTAACCATGTTAGCAACGAACTCACCACGGCGGTTCTCTGCAGACTTCGGATCATACAGAAGAACTTCGTAGTCGATTGCTGCGAACTGTTTTGCAAGTGCCATCATAGCATCAGCCTCGTCCTCTGCTGCATCCCAAAGGAATGCACGGCTCTCGTGAGCAACGTCGTCTGCTGCGATAGCAACGTTGTTCTCTTCGAAAGCTGCAAGAAGAGCCGGGTTGTCACAGATGATACCGGAAGTAACAACTTTTGTACCCTGCCAATCGCATACCGGAAGAGCTTTCAGCTCTGCGTTAAGAGCCTCAAGTTTCTCTGTATACTCGTCCTTCATCATGAACCAAGCTGCTTTCAGGACTGCGGAACGGATTGTCGGTTTGATAACATCACAGTGATCGTTAGCAAGTTTTACGAACTCACGACGAACTGCTCTGGATTTGTTGTAAACTTTGATAGCGTTCTGGATATCTTCGTTTGTGATCTCCTTACCAGCGATCTTCTCAAGCTCATTCTTAACGCTTGTGTACTGGTCGATTGTGAACTGAAGACCCCACGGTGCAAAACGGTTCTGCGGATGTGCTAAGAAGATAACCGGCATCTTCTCGCTCATGGAAACGCGGTAGTTCTGGGACATCGGACGAAGTGTATCACAGATTGTCGGTGTGATGATACCGTCTAACTGATCCATAGTACCATCAAGAAGCATCTCAAGTGCTAACTGAGCGATTGTGCAGTAGAATGTTGCACAATACTCTTTTGCACGGCTGATGTTCTTTGTGTTGGAACCCCACATACCCATCGGAACTAAACCAGCTGCATAAACTAACTCTTCCGGAGCGTAGTACGGTAAAACACCAATTACTTTCTTACCCTGTGCTTTAAAGTTGTCAAGCTGCTGCTTCGGGCTGGAAGCAACTGCCTTAAATTCATCTAATAATACCTGAATACTCATTTGCTTATGCCTCCTTTGCCTGTCTGTTTGCTTCCATTGCCTCTACAAGACCCTGTACACGTGTCTCATACTGAGCGGCATTGAAGTTACGCGGGTCAGCCTGGTCACCGTCAAATCCTGCGCACGGAATGCCAAGATCTGCTGTGAAACGACGCTGCATCTCTGCCATATAACCGGACCACGGCTTACAGCTTCTGTTGTAGTGAACAAGAACGCCGTCAACCTGGTTGTCTACGCAGATGCCTTCACGCCAAGCAACACCCTGCTCGATACAAACAGAGTTCGGAGCTTTACAGTAAGCACGAGCCATCTCGTCTAAACCATCATATACGAAACCGAATGCCGGTGCGTATACAACTGCTGTAACGTTAACGCCATGCTCTTTTAACGGTTTGAACAGTGCCGGAAGTTTCGGCCAGCACGGAATACCCTCGAACATTACACGGTAGTTCTCCGGGAACGGACATGTGGACTCAAGATCCTTGATCTGCTGCTCAAGGTCTTCAGCAAGAAGCTCGAACGCCTCAGCTGCCTCTACTCTAGCACGTGCTGTTACAACGTCAGCCATGTGGTTGAAGAGGTCGAAACCGGAATACGGAGCCGGTTTGTACTGTAAGTAATCACAAACTTTTAACCAAGCTTTCGCTGTACGGTTTGCGTTAGCACAAGCTTCTTCGAATTTCTTCTCATCGAATTTCTTGCCTGTGAGCTCTTCAAGCTGCTGGATAGCGAGATCAAACTGACCACGGATATAAGCAACGTAAGAATCACTTACTTCAACTGTGTTGTTGTACGGAATATCAAGCATGATAAG
>JAZTZT010000085.1:0-3076 GCA_045637605.1 Pilosibacter sp. | reverse complement strand
GTGAAGCGCAGTCGTTCAACCTATCATTTGAGACATGTACGGGATTTTCTATCAGATACAGCTCTTATTATTCTTTACAAATCTAATATAGCAATTTTATCATTATCGCCGATTGCTGTATGGATTTGTATTTGCTGGTATTTAATTAAGCCAACTTGGCTATTTAAAAAGTCCCAGACTGACAGGTGTTTTCAAGAAGGACCATTGAATTCCGTCGGTACTTGGCGCTTTAGCGCCTTAGTACCGTTACGCAATTCTCTGAGCGAAAGCGGGTCCGCTTGAAAATTCCTGTCAGCCTGGGACTCTTTATTACCAAGTTGACTCAACTAAATATCCACTTAATCAAGAACCTCTTTTACCTCTCCTTACACACATCGATCCAGTTCGTGGATCCGGAGAAATGCTCCAGCTCAGCCAGTGTCAGGCGAACGGCACTGTTTCCGCTGCCGGCTGCCGGATAAACGATATCGAAGCGCTTGAGGGATTCGTCCAGATAGACTTCGATGCCGTCGTTTATGACGAATGGGCAGACTCCACCAGGAGCATGTCCGATCAATTCTTCCACGATATCACCCGGGATCATTTTTGCTTTTGTATGGAACAATTCTTTATATTTCTTATTATCAACTTTCACATCACCTGCAGTCAGGATCAGAATCGGCTGTTCTCCCACCAGAAAAGAAAGTGTTTTTGCAATGCGCGCCGGCTCGCAGCCTACGGCCTCTGCAGCCAATTCAACAGTTGCGCTGGAGTGTTCCAGCCAGAGTACTTTGTCTCCTGCTCCCTGAGCTTCAAAGAATTGTTTTACTTTATCAAATGACATAACAGTTACCTCGTTTTCTGAAGGTGATAAAGGATCACATTCGCTTTCTGTTAAGTATACGCGTGAAAATAGTTTAAGTCAATAAAAAGACAGAGTGGAAAAGTGACGAAGGTTCTTTTATAATAGTAGAAGATAGATTAGGAGAAAGGCTGGGATTCAGATGAAATATTTCGAATGCAAAAATATCAAGGCAGTAATCGGACGGCTTGGCGAACAAAGGGGACATAGTTTCGGAAAAAGGGAGGCAGAAAAAGCAAGAATGTTCCATCAAAGTTTTCCGGAATATGCACCGACTCCGCTGGTTTCTTTATCATCACTTGCGGGATTACTTGGAGTAAAGAGTATTCATGTGAAAGATGAGAGTTATCGTTTTGGACTCAACGCATTTAAAGGGCTTGGTGGAAGTTTTTGTATCGGAAACTATGTGGCACAAAAACTTGGTATGGACATCGGAGAGCTGACATATGAATATCTGACCAGTCAGGAAGTAAAGGAAAAACTTGGTAAGATTACATTTATCACTGCGACGGATGGTAACCATGGTCGTGGAATCGCATGGACGGCAAACCGTCTTGGACAGGGATGTGTGGTGTTGATGCCGAAGGGCAGTGCAAGTGAGCGACTGGAAAATATTCGAGCTTTGGGAGCGGAGTCTTGGATCACAGATATGAATTATGATGATACCGTTCGCATGGCAAAAAGATTGGCAGACGAAAATGGCTGGATCCTGGTGCAGGATACGGCGTGGGAAGGATATGAGGAAATTCCGACCTGGATTATGCAGGGATACACAACCATGGGAAGTGAGATTGTCGAGCAGTTGAAGGAGATACGCCCGACTCATGTTTTCCTGCAAGCCGGAGTAGGTGCTATGGCTGGAGCCATGACAGGATTCTTTGCGAATTATTATGATGAGGAAGTGGGAGCAGAACCGAAAATTGTGATTGTGGAACCGGATAAAGCAGATTGTATATATCAAACTGCGGCTGCAAATGACGGACAGTTACATATCGTGGACGGAGATCTGGATTCCATTATGGCGGGGCTTTGCTGCGGAGAGCCATGTACGATTGGCTGGAGAGTTTTGAAATCACGAGCAGATGCATTTATATCCATGTCAGATGAATTTGCGGCGCGCGGTATGCGAATTCTTGGAAATCCGACAGGCAGCGATACAAGAGTGATTGCCGGAGAGAGCGGAGCTGCGACCCTTGGACTTGCAGCATCTGTGATGATGGAAGAGTCATTAATCGAACTGAAAGAACTTTTAGAACTGAACGAAGATTCCAGGGTTCTTTGTATTTCCACAGAAGGCGCGACAGATCTTGCGGGATATCGGAAGATTGTGTGGGATGGGGCGGTACATTTCTAATATTAGCAGTATTTCTAAAAAACAGTAAAAACGATATGCGGATGAGGATGTAAAATCAGCATATCGTTTTTTGTCTATATTGCCCATTGAATCATAACACCTAATCATGTATGATAGTACCACTTCTTGGAACTTCTTTTTATTCTATTTATTATCTATTAATCTAAGGCAATTCGCCTAAAAGAATTCCATGATAAGATTGAACTGTCAGTACACAGACAGGAAAAAGCAACTGTAGTATAATGATTTTGAAAGGAATGGAATTGAAGAAAAGTAAGAAAAAGGTTGTAACGAAGCAGTATTTTTCAAATCCGAATCGTTTTGCTGAGATTTGTAATCAGGCTTTATTTCATGGAGAGAAGATTTTATGCTCAGAAAGGTTAAGTGAATTAGACTCAGAAGAACAAGCGCTGATGGGAATATCAACAGAGGAGATAGCGGTCTTATGGAAAAATCGAGATATTTTAAAGAAATATGAAGATGGAACAATATTTGCAATTATTGGAATCGAGAGTCAAACGGAGATTCATTATTGTATGCCACTTCGGAATTTATTATATGATACACTTAATTATGAGGAACAAAGAGTAGAAATCTATCGAAAACATAAGAAAATGAGAGATTTACAAGGGGCAGAATACATTAGTGGATTTTCAAAAAGTGACCGATTGCGCCCTGTCTTTACATTGGTTTTGTATTATGGTGAGAAAAAGTGGGATGGTGCGAAATCATTAATGGAGCTGCTGGATATTCCGACAGAGTTAATACCATATAGAGATAAACTACTCGATTATAAAATGAATTTGCTAGATATTCGAAGAATAGAAAATTTGGAGGAGTATTCAGATGAACTTCAAGCATTGTTTGGTTTCATGAAATAT
>JAZTZT010000084.1:0-2061 GCA_045637605.1 Pilosibacter sp. | reverse complement strand
GAGCGCTTCCGACCGGACATATTCCTGTTTGAAACCGAGGACGGCGAGCTGTTCCACCCCGAAACACTGGAGATTGCCCGTGAATATCTGGAAAAAGATTTCCGTCGGCAAATGGAGCAGTTTGAGAGTCGGGTGTCTTTTGATCCGAAAGATACCATTGATTGCTTCACGGAATGCTATCGTGGAATGGTGCGCCACGGATGGAAAGGTTATCCTGCATGGGTCCATGAATCGGTGGACAAGCGGCTGATCGCACTCCATCGGATTCCCGAAAGTGCATACAAGCGTCTTTTGGCAGAAGAGGAAACCAATAAAAAGGCTTTCGATCAGATGATGGAAGAAGCGACAACTGCACTGAAAGAACAGAACATCCCGGAAGAAATCCGTGATTTGTTCCGATTCCACGATGCCAATGTGCTTTCCATCCAAAAAGACGGCGCTGACATTGAAATGATTCTTCGTGACGGTGGATTTATCGGTGGCGATACGCCGTATTGTCGTGTGATTTTCAAAAATGTCAGCCGATTTGAACGTGAAAAGGGCCTTATCATCCGTACAAAACAAGAGGAAAGCGGTGAGTACTCCTCCAATGTAATCTACCTGTATGATGAGCTGTACCGGACGGATGATGAATACGAAGTACATATGCTCCTCACCGGCAGAAAAGATTTGCGGTATTTGACTGTGGTGTGTGAGGATATCATGCTTGACGGCATGGAAACAATTTAACCCGAAAACTGTATTTGAGAGAACATGAAAAAAACAATTAAATTGCCTTACTGGAATCATAATACTGCGTATTTCCCGTGGATTCTAAAACATCTTCCTGCCAATGCACAGGTACTTGATGTTGGCTGCGGTGATGGCACACTGGTTTATTATCTATCCGATTCCGTAAATAAAGTTGTCGGACTGGATTCATATGCGGCTTGTATAGAAGGTGCGAGAATAAAATACGGCACTGTTGCAAATATACACTTTATTTGCAGTTCATTTGAAGAATATGAAGCGGAAGAACAGTATGATGCAATCATTTTTTCTGCATCTCTGCATCACATGAATATGTCAGAAACAATCCGCAAGGCAAAAGATCTTTTGCGCCAAAACGGTGTTATGCTGATTGTTGGTCTGGCATCCCCGGCGGGACTGACAGACTATATTCTGGAAGGAATCCGTTTACTGCCAAGTGCCATACTTTCGCGGCTGCACCGGATGAAAACATCGGAAGAAATCGGTGTTCCCACCTCTTATGAAATGAGTTCCATGAAAGATATTCGAAGAATCGTACATGAGGAATTACCCGGAGCACATCTTCGGTATGGTTTATTTTATCGCTATTTGCTGAATTGGGTGAAATAATGAACGATAACATTTTCAAAGATATAGAATCTACCCTCACCGGCTTGATCGGTGGCCTGAACCCCGCCCCCGCCGAGCCTGTCGAAAGCAAGCTGACGGAATCGGTCTATTTCGATTACTCCGAAAAAGATAACACCCACTTTCTTGCCTTGCTTACGGATGCACTCAAAAATGCCAAAACATTTGAAATCCACTGCTGGAACGAGGAAACCGAAGAAATTGCGTTGGCGCTCAACTACGGTAAACAGAAAGAATCCGACTGGACATATGGCAAAGTTATCACCGGTGAGGTTACACCGGAATTTGTCGAAATGCTTCTGTCCCAGCCCAAGCCTACCGACATCGAAGCTGCCAACAAAATGACACCGTTTTTCAATATTTTTCTGGATGACACCTTCCAGAGCAGCCATTGGGGAACGGAGATTTACTACGGAGGCTGACTATGTACAAATGCAAATGCTGCGGTCACGAAACTCTGCCCGTGCCGCCGGAGGATGCGGTTGGGTACATCTGCCCGATCTGCTGGTGGGAGAACGACGTGTTCACCGCTGACGATGACGAGCCAAGCGACGAAAACCACGGGATTTCACTGAACCGTGCTCGCAAGAATTATATCGCCCACGGAATCTGCGATCCCCGTCTGAAATGCAAGGACAGCATCCATCTCTCCACATTCGACCCGGTCGATAAGGCACTGGGCGA
>JAZTZT010000083.1:0-2096 GCA_045637605.1 Pilosibacter sp. | reverse complement strand
CCATCATCTGGAAGGTACTTCGCAAGTGCCACAAGATCGTGAACAAGATCTTACCGAAGGGCACAAGAAAACGTAAAGTCCTTACTTATGTGAAAAATACAATCCTTCGTCCGGCGAAATATGGAAAGCTGTATTTCACTGCCGAGGGCCGCAACCTGATCCGTGGTGACTTCAAGATCGGCGAAGGTTACATGGAACACGGAAAATTGAAATTCCCGTACTACGAGAATCCGACTGTTTCCATTGTCATTCCGGTTTACAACCAGATTCATTACACGTATGCATGTCTGGTTTCTATTTTACAGAACACACCGGATGTGACGTATGAGGTGATCATTGCAGACGATGTTTCTTCTGACGCAACGAAGGAACTGAATCTGTATGCGGAAAATCTGGTGATCTGCCGCAATCAGACAAACCAGGGATTCCTCCGTAACTGTAACAATGCGGCGAAATCTGCCCGTGGTAAATATGTGATGTTCCTGAACAATGATACACAGGTAACTCCGGGCTGGCTGTCTTCCCTTGTAAATCTGATCGAATCTGATCCGACCATTGGTATGGTAGGTTCCAAGCTGGTTTACCCGGATGGCAGATTACAGGAGGCCGGCGGTATTATCTGGAGCGACGGTTCCGGCTGGAACTACGGCCGTCTCGACAATCCGGATAAGGCAGAATACAACTATGTGAAAGATGTAGACTATATTTCCGGTGCTGCGATTTTGCTTTCTACAGAACTTTGGAATCAGCTTGGTGGTTTCGACGATCATTTTGCTCCAGCGTACTGCGAGGATTCCGATTTGGCGTTCCAAGTACGTGCAGCGGGAAAACGTGTGGTTTATCAGCCACTTTCTAAAGTGATTCATTTTGAAGGCGTTTCCAACGGTACGGACGTCAACGGTACCGGATTGAAACGTTATCAGGTGGAAAACAGCAAGAAGTTAAAAGAAAAGTGGGCGGAGGAATTCAAGAAACAGTCTGTGAATACTGGAAATCCGAATCCATTCCGTGCCCGTGAGCGCAGCCAGAGAAAGCCGGTTGTCCTGATTGTGGACCATTATGTTCCGACCTTCGATAAGGATGCAGGTTCCAAGACCACATATCAGTATATCAAAATGTTCATCCAGAAGGGGTATCAGGTAAAATTCCTGGGCGATAACTTCCTTCATGAAGAGCCGTATTCCACCGTGCTTCAGCAGATGGGCGTAGAAATCCTTTATGGACCGGAATATCAGGCAGGTATCTGGGACTGGATCATGAAAAATAAAGATGAGATCGATTTTGTGTACCTGAATCGACCGCACATTGCGACCAAGTACATCGATTTTATCAAGAAGAATACCGATATCAAGATTATTTATTATGGTCATGACTTGCATTTCCTCCGTGAGTTCCGTGAGTACGAACTGACAGGAGACATCCAAAAGAAACGTGATTCCGATTACTGGAAATCCATCGAGTTTACACTCATGGAAAAATCTGAGGTGGCTTATTATCCGTCCTATGTGGAAGAAGAGGCCATCCATGCGGTCAAACCGGAGATCAACGTGAAAGCGATCACAGCCTATGTATTCGACAAGTTCTTAGATAACATCGATATGGACTTCTCCAAACGTGAGGGACTTCTGTTCGTCGGTGGTTTTGCACATCCGCCGAATGCAGACGCAGTTCTCTGGTTTGCAAAAGAAATCTATCCGTTGATCCATGAAAAGATCCAGGTTCCGTTCTATATTGTCGGTTCCAAGGTGACAGATGAGATCAAAGCTCTGGAAGAGCCGGGAAATGGAATCATTGTAAAAGGGTTCGTTTCTGAGGAAGAGCTGTCAGAGCTTTACGCGACCAGTCGAATCGTCATCGTTCCGCTCCGTTATGGCGCAGGTGTGAAAGGTAAGGTAGTTGAGGCCATCTACAATGGTTCCGCTATTGTGACCACATCCATCGGTGCAGAAGGTATCGCACAGGCAGAACGTGTGATGCGTGTTGCAGACGAGCCGATCGATTTTGCAGAAAAAGTTGTGGAGCTTTACAATGATCCGGATGCTTGCAAAGAGATGTCTATGGAGACACAGAAGTTTATCAGAGATTACTTCAGCGTG
>JAZTZT010000082.1:0-4858 GCA_045637605.1 Pilosibacter sp. | reverse complement strand
GTGGTTGTTTTTTGTGGGGACGCTCACAATGCCATTGGAGAAGGTCATGCCCCCATATGGATATTTATTTCGCTTTCTCGCATATATGGTCTTGACATTTGTTGGTGTCAGATTTTTGACGAAGTGCAACGGACTTACACTTCAAGAATGTTATATTACGAAGATACGATTGCATCCATTGGGATTTTTCTTTTCAATATTCTTCCCAATTGCTATGATTGTGTGGAACATTCATGGTGAGCCAGGACGGTTTGTATATAACGAAATGCGATCGGAACAGGCTTTGGAGATCATATTATATTTGATGTTTCATACAGGATTCTGTAGTGGTATCGTGGAAGAGATTATGTTTAGAGGGGCATTGACCAGAATCTGCGAGGATGGATTTGGTAAGCAAGTTGCATGGGTGTTTCCAACATTTTTATTTGTTCTTCCACATCTTCGTAATATAGGAAGTTTGGCAGACTTATGGAACACATGTTTTTTTATGGCTGTATTTAGTATTTTTCTGACTGCACTAACATATCGAACAGGTACAGTTTGGGATGCGGTACTTGTACATGCGTTTTGGGATATGTTTGCTGCAAGGAATAATTTTGTAGCAGTTAGTTCAGAGATGCAAAATGATGCATTTTTTACATATGTTTTAGAATATCCAGAGTCACATCCACTTATGAATATGAATGGAAATGAATTTATGTGGATGGTTTCAGTTGTATTTCTGATTTGTACGATATTGTTGTTATTAGGATACAAAAGAACCCGCCAAGGAGACTAATTTCTCCGAGGCGGGTTTTTTTAGTTATTTATTTAAGTGTATGTATTACGCCACCAACCACTTATATTTCTCCACACTATACAACGGAATAAATGGAACCAAGATCGGAACAGTTTTTACATATTTCTGATATTCCGGATCATTTCCGTAGTTTTTGTTCTGGCGGATTTCAAGACGTCTTGCGCCGCTGAACATAACAAAGATAATGCCAACGTAACCGATGAGGACGACTGCCCACTGGCCGATACCGGAGATCGCGCCAATACCGGAGATCAGTACGCCGGTCCAGAAGATCATTTCACCGAGATAATTCGGGCAGCGAACCAGGCGGTAAAGACCTGTGTCAACAAAACGACGCGGGTTGATTTTCTTAGCAGCATTCTTCTGAAGGTCAGCCGCAGATTCCAGGATAATACCGATGGTCATGATAACCGCACCAACGTAAGTCCATGTGTTGGAACCGCTTGCATTGTGGAGACGATAGAACACTGAGGAAATCTGTGTCACGTACAGAAGAGCACATGTAACCCAGATGGCGATCTTTACACCGAACGGAACCGTTTTGCCGTCTTTGATCTCGCCTGTCATATTTTTCTTGTAAGAGTTGCTTGTGAATTCACGGTATGCGAGATATCCGCCGAGACGGCAACCGTAAATTACGAATAAAATACAGCAGATCGTTGTACCCAGAGTCAGTTCCTGACCGTATAAAAGCATCATCAACAAGCCTTCTCCTGCAATGGAAAAGCCATAACCCAGGGAAATGAACCATACATAGTTCTTGAAACCGATCGAGCTGATCAGCATTGCAGCTGCAAAAAGCAGAGCAAAATTCATTGGAAATACCATAGCCATTCTCCTTTTTTATGTATTTCTACTATCATAAAGTGTTTAAGATGGAAAGTCAAGGAAAGGAAAAGTATTACATTTGCGTAAGAAATTAGTAAAGGAAAAGCAAAGCATCTTTGTTTTGGATGTGCTAGAATGAAAATATGAAACAAAGAATTTTCATATTACTATATAGATAGGAGTGTGTGTTTATGAGAAGATACGCAATTATTATGTTAGCAGCAACACTTGCTCTTAGTGCATGCAGCAGTGTGGTGACTACAAATGAGATTGAAAGTACGTCAGTTGTTTTAGAAACGGAAGCTGTTGAGACAACTGAATCTGTGGATTTAACGGAACCATTGGAGACGGAAGTATCAAAAGAAATCGAAGACGTTATTTATAATACTCCATTAAATATCAGTTTTTCCGCGAAGTACGAAGGCGAATGGGATGAAAAAGGACCGATCATAACAGCCGACAGTGCAGAGTTGTTGATCCTGGACGATGGATATGATGCATTAAAAAAGACGATCGAACGTTATAATGAAAAAACATGGGAGGATGTTTATCGTATATACACCGAGTATTTAGAGTATACAAAGGAAGATGTATTTTCGGAAGGCACAAAGATTTCTATTTCACGGGAGATAGATGTAAAGAGAGCGGATAGTAAAGTGCTCAGCTTTATCAATGCTGAGACAGCATTTCTGGGTGGTTCTCATGGCAGCTATTATGAAAATGCGGAGGTGTTTGATGCAGTTACCGGTAAAGCATTAGAACTTGAGGATGTCGTGACAGATTTGGATGCTGTATACAAACTTGTGGCAGAGGATCTTGCAGAGAATTATGAGAAGGAAAGTTTCTTTGAGGATTATGAAAGCTGGCTGTATGAAATGTTTTTTGAGCCGGATAGTGCGATGACATCCCAGGTGGAATGGGTCCTTACAATGGAAGGTATAGAGTTCCGATTCAGCCCGTATGTGCTGGGACCTTGGGTGTCCGGTACCTTTGAGGCAAAGATTCCTTACTCAGGAAATGAATCTCTCTTTTATGAGGAATACTGCTCTTCTGTGAAAAATCCGGTTCAAGTGATCGAACCGGAGACAGAGATTTTGATCGACACAAATGGAGACGGTCAGAACGAGCAGGTATGGTTCACTGTAGAGTGGGATGAGAAGACATATAACACAACTCTTACAGTAAATCGTAGTGGTAAGACAGAGGAAGGCTCCGATATGAATTCATCTGTCGTAAAGGATGATATTTTCGGTTGGTTTAAGAAGGCATATCTGATGTATTCAGAGGAAGAAGTCCCATATTTATATGTGGAAATCGGAATGGATAACGACTGGGAGAAGCTGGAGATCGTACGTCTGGCAGAAACAGAAACGGAAAGTGATATGAAATATATCGGTGGAACACGCAATGCTATTTACGGTCATTTCGTGTCTGATCCAAAACAGTTTGCATTGTATGATCGCGTGGATGTGCTCGGAACCTACATGGGATTCAAACATTATTCCGTGGGTGAAGATGGAATGCCGGTGACAGAAGATGAAATGTATCGGATCGCCAATACGTATTTCAAATGGGAGTATGCGTTGATTTCTAAGAAGGATCTGAATGTAACGATCCATGTGGAAGGCAGTGAAGAAAAAGTAGAAGAGAAGTTACCGAAAGGAACCAAATTCCGTCCGTACATGACGGATGGAACATCTGTGATCGTAATGGAGCTGGAAGATGGCAGATATTGCGATATTCCGGTAGAGAAGAAACCGGATGAGTATTTCTTCTATATTAACGATATCAGTGAATATGATCTTTTCGAGAATCTTCCATATGCCGGCTAATAAAAAAATGAAAAATATGCAATCGTCTGATTGACATTCGCGCTTTGAAGCGCTATAATCTCAATCGATTCAGGAAGGGCGGCGAATCCGCCCTTTTTGTATGCAATTTTTTGTGCTAAAGTGTTAGCGAAAAAGTTGAATAGCAAGATGTTACATAATCAAAAAAGAGAATTGCAAATATGCAGGAAAGGAGAACCGGTCTTGTCCTATGGCCGGCAAAAAAACAAAAATGGGAACTATGACATCTGGTAAAGAAAAAAATGTCAGCAAGCTGATCAAACAGGTGCTGATCATCGTGTTTGGTCTTACAATTTACGCATTTGGCGTTGCAATGTTTGTCCTTCCGTTAGATATGATCGCGGCTGGAACAACAGGTATGGCACTTCTCGCACAGAGACTTTGGGGGATTCCGATCTCCACATTCGTCGGTGCTTTCAATATTTTAATGTTTGGCCTTGGTTTTATCGAACTGGGCAAGACATTTGCATTAACAACACTGGTAGCAACTTTTTACTATCCGGTGATCTTAGATGTGGCGATCGCAGTAGTAGGAGATATGGTCATTACTACAGATCCAATGCTCAGTGCTGTTTATGCCGGTCTTGTGATTGGTTTTTCGCTTGGTATTGTAATTAAAGCAGGTGCTTCTACAGGTGGTATGGATATTCCACCGCTGGTACTGAAAAAACGTTTCGGTATCCCGGTGTCCGTGTCTATGTATTTCTTTGATGCAGTGATCTTAGTTGGCCAGATGCCGTTCGGTGATAAAGAGCGTATCCTTTATGCTCTGATCATGGTTATGGTTTATACAATGGTTTTGGATAAGGTACTGATGATGGGCTCCAAGCAGATCCAGGTGAAGATCTTCAGTGAGAAATATGAGGAGATCAGTAAAGCGATCCAGGAGAAAATGGACCGCGGTACTACACTTCTCAATATGGAAGGCGGACATTCCAGACAGAAATCCATGGCGATCCTTTCGATCATTTCCGGTCGTGAATTGTCCAAGGTCAACGAGATAGTTATGGAAATCGATGAGAATGCATTTATGATCGTAAATCAGGTCGGCGAGGTTCGTGGACGCGGATTTACCATGACAAAGAAATATGAATAAAGCAACTTAAATAATTAAAGAAAAAAAGGACGGTCGCGAAAGAAAAATAACTCGCGGCCGTTTTGTATTTGTATCCATACAATTTTTCCTTTTTCGTCCAAAAATGACTTGAAATTTGCATGTATACAGAGTATGATTATATACGGCAGAAATTTGGTTTTCGTCAATTTTCAATATTATTAATGGAGGACAGCAAAATGACTAATTCAGCAATGAACAGAATCAACTTATTGCTTGATGAGAACAGCTTCGTAGAAGTTGGTGCGTACATGACTGCCAGAAGCA
>JAZTZT010000081.1:0-3817 GCA_045637605.1 Pilosibacter sp. | reverse complement strand
ACAGAGGCAGGAGAGCAACACATCGTGGAATACGGAGTCACGGAGTTTATCGTTGGCAATTACCGCGGCTTTGACCACATGGCTGCAAAAGCGCTGATTGCAGCAAAGGACCGGCATCCGGGAATAACCCTATCCATGCTGATCCCCTACCACCCAGCAGAGCGCTCCATAGAACGGCCACCCGGATTTGATAATACCTTTTATCCTCCCGGCATGGAGAAAGTTCCACGCAGACTCGCCATCGTCCGGGCTAACCACTACATGGTCGATCATGTAGATTATCTAATTGCCTACGCATGGCACCCGGCCAGCAACGCACGGGATCTCGTAGAATATGCAAAGAAAAGAGAAAAAGGAACCTAATATCCGTAACCGTTCTGCCAAGGAGTTGAACTGTATGAAAAAGAAAACATGGCTTATTCTTGCGGCTGCTTGCATACTGCTTATTGGGGCTGTTTCAATCATCATTGCTAATCATCCAACTCCCCAGGATGAAATGATGGATATGTTGAATCGGGTGGAAAATGCGTTGGGGGATGAATGGAAAAAGCAGACCGTAACAAAGGTTTCCGACTTGGTATATTCCGACGACGAAGGAAACACCATCGTTTACCATGTCTGTACCACTACATATTACGAAGCGGATTCTGCCAAGCAAACCGGATTAAATACCGATGCAATCGCTGCGGTGATCTCTCCCGACGAATCAGAAAGCTGCCGGGATTGTACGGTTAGTGGTCTCCCGGCGGCGATCTATCAAAAAGACGGACGAGCCTATCTTTGCTGGACAATCATGCCGGAACTTAGCTGTGTGATCGAATTTGATCCTGTCGTAGAAAGTGAAGAAGATATGCTCCGCATGGCAGAAAGTGTTCCCGCAAATCAGAGCGAAGCAGGAAATCCGTAGTGTAAATTCCCCTAATTCCAGACAAATCGAGCTGTCGTCTGTTAAATTTGTTGTATTCCCTCGATTTAGCAAGTATAATATATTTACATATCATCTTCGGTACTGGAGGACTGTTTATGTTTGATAGAGAAGGTTTCATTGAGTATGTAGGCGAAAAAAGTGGAAATAGCTATGCCAGCGGTTTAGGAAGAATTGAAAAGCTGTTTTCTGTTGACATTGATGCAGAATATGCTAAGGATAAGTGCGAAGCATTGCTTGCGCATATCGTAAACAAAAAGCAGCACCTGGATCCCAAAGAAGCCAAAAGATTCAGCGATGCTGCATCCCATTTGAAGCGGTACATTACATTCAGAATGAATGCTGTTGATACTGTTACTGACAGAATCCTCTTCGTAATCGACCATTATAAATCAAACTTCGGCGCAGTCAATAAAGACGAACATTATAAGTGGGAAGCTCTAGGCTGGTACAAAAAGCATTGGAATATCGATACTGAAGATTTTGCAGATATGCTGACAAATGCATTCAGCAAGACTGCCAACCTGCTCTCATCCGGTATGTACTACCCTTATAAAATGATCACGGAATACGCACAGGCTGATCCAGAAGAAGTGCGCCGAATTTTCAAGCTGCTGCACGATGAAAGTATTCCTCTTGCGGAACGTTATCATTTATTCCGGGATAGCTGCAAATCTCGTATTGACCAGATTATGAACGAGCAGCCGGGACGCGAAAAGGCACTAAACCATTATCAAGATTTGCGCGCTGTAATGGTTTACTTGACCTTTGAGTATCCGGAAAAGTACTATCTGTTCAAGTCCACAATGTATTCTGATTTCAGGGATCGTATTGGCTTCCGAGAAGAAAAAACAAACCAAACTTCTGTCATAGGTAAGGTTGATAATTTCTTCCGTATGTGTGATATGATTCTTGAGGAAGTCAAGATGGATCACGAACTGATTTCCATGCACAAATCACGTTTGGATGAAGACTGCTATTCGGATGATGCACTTCATCTTTTGACGATGGATATTGTGTACTACGGCAGTAATTATATGTCCGAAGACGATTTTAAGAAGCGACCCATCACCAAAACAGAAACTACATACTGGCCTTCTCTGGAAGAATACAACCCTGGAATCACCAAAGATATGTGGATTTCCGTGCTGAGTGATCCGGCTATCACCACTCCCGAAAACCTGGATATGCTGAAAAAGATGCTGGAGTTGGGTGGCGAAAGCACCTGTGCACATCTGGCGGAGATATATGGAAAAACCCATAGCTATTACAATGCTCTTGGCAGCACTTACGGAAAGAAAGTACACAAAAAACTTGGCTGTCCGGACTGCTTTGACTCAGCAGATGGTGTTGTTAGATATTTCCCCATCCCATTCCAAGGTAGATATGTCAGTGAGGGCGGAAGTAAACGCTATTCTTGGAAACTCCGTGATGAATTGAAAGAGGCACTTATGAGTATCGACATTCCGAATCCCGAACCGGAGGAAGAAACCACTACGGACATCGGTTTGAATACTATTTTGTACGGCCCTCCTGGAACCGGCAAGACTTATCATACGGTTATCTATGCAGTCGCCATTATCGAAAACAAAGAGCTGGCTACTGTCGAAGCTGAAGACTATACAGAAGTTCTCGAACGGTACAATGAATACAAGACACAAGGCCGTATCGAATTTACCACATTCCATCAGTCCTACGGCTATGAAGAATTCATCGAAGGAATCAAGCCTGTGATTGCCTCCGATGAAGAAACCGGTGGCGAAGCTGGTGAAATCCAGTATAGTGTGCAACCCGGTGTTTTCAAGCGGTTTTGTGAGAAAGCAGACCGTCCTGCCGTTGCAGATACAGAAGATTTTGGCATCGGTGAGAACCCCAATATCTGGAAGGTTTCTCTGTATGGAACAGGCGATAATCCCATCCGTACCGAATGTCTTAAAAATGGACATATCCGCATTGGATGGGATGATTACGGTAAGGACATTACCGATGAAACAGACTTTACTGCATATGGCGGCAAGGTAGTGCTGAATGCCTTTATGAACCGTATGCAGATAGGTGATATTGTTCTTTCCTGTTATAGCTCTACAACCATTGATGCGGTAGGTGTCGTCACAGGCGAGTGCGAATGGCATGATGAATACGAAGATCTGAAGCGTGTCCGCAAGGTCAAATGGCTGGTAAAGAATATTCGCGAGAATATCATGGGCATAACAGATGGCACAGTGATGATGCAGATGTCCGTATACCGGCTGAATGTTACACTGGCAGACGTAATGAAGATCGTAGGAAAATACAAGCCTGCTCATGCGTCAAAACCTGCACGTCAAGGAAATTATGTGTTCATCGTCGATGAAATCAATCGTGGTAATATTTCCAAGATCTTTGGTGAACTGATTACTCTGATTGAATCTACCAAACGTTTGGGACAGTCCGAAGGAATGAGTGTCCGGTTGCCCTATTCTCAAAAACTGTTTGGTGTTCCTAAGAATGTGTACATCATTGGCACCATGAATACCGCAGATCGATCCATCGCAACTATTGATACGGCATTGCGCCGCCGCTTCTTGTTCCGTGAAATGCTGCCTGTTCCTAAAGTTTTGTCCGATATCAGCGTGGAAGATCTGTCCATTAGCGATCTGCTCACCCGGCTGAACAAACGGATTGCGGTGTTGTATGACAGAGAGCATACCATCGGTCATGCCTATTTCATGCCGCTGAAGGCTAGTCCCACCATTGATACTCTGGCCGAGATTTTTGCAAATAACATTATCCCTCTGCTCCAGGAATACTTCTATGAAGATTATGAGAAGATCCGACTGGTGCTTGGCGATAATCGGAAATCCGCTACCGAAGAACAGTTTATCATCGCCAGAGAAAACAATTATGCAGAGC
>JAZTZT010000080.1:0-6150 GCA_045637605.1 Pilosibacter sp. | reverse complement strand
ATCTTACAAAGCTCGATAATGTCTGCTAACATTTCTTCTTTGTGTGCTTCAATGTACTGTTCAATCTGTTCTCTGTACATGTGTAATCCCCCTGTTATTTCATCATGGATGCAAGAATTTCATTTACCACTTTGCCATCTGCCTTACCTTTTACAAGCGGCATTAATGCTTTCATGATCCTGCCTTTATCCTTGGCAGTCGGAACTTCGATCTCAAGCTCTGCAAATACACCTTTGATCACTTCTGTGATCTGTTCCGGTGTCAGATCTGCCGGAGCAAACTCCTGGTAAACTGCCATTCTCTTCTTCGCTTCTTCGATAATATCTGTACGGTCTGCCGGAGCAGTATCCATGGTTTCCTTTGTCTGCTTTAATTCCTTCTTAACAACCGCATTCGCTTCATCTTCTGTAAGCGGAGCACGTTTGTCAATCTCCGCATTTTTCAGTGCGGATAAAAGCATGGAAAGGGAATCCTTTCTGTCTTTATCTTTCGCTTTCATAGCCTCTACCATTGCTGCACGTACCTGATCAATTTTGCCCATAATTCTTGCCATCCTTTCATAATTCTATTTTGCCGAACTCTTAGTTACGTCCGAACTCGCTGAGACGTAAATTCGGGTTACGATCCTGAACCATACCGATACTCCAGCTGTTGATGAACAGGAGAAGCGGATTGCCCTTCAGGTCGCAGATACGTTTCATATCGGATGTACCCTGGATTCTAGCCACATCGATCTCAGTCGGGTTCTCAACCCAACGGATGTACTCGTACGGAAGCTGCTCCAGTTTTACCTCTACGTTATATTCATTTTTCAGACGATACAGGAGAACCTCAAACTGAAGAACACCTACTACGCCTACGATGATCTCCTCCATACCGGTGTTGAACTCCTGGAAGATCTGGATCGCACCTTCCTGGGCGATCTGGTGAACACCTTTGAGGAACTGTTTACGTTTCATCGTATCCATCTGACGAACTCTTGCGAAATGCTCCGGAGCGAATGTCGGGATACCTTCGAACTGGAATTTCTCGTTGGATGTACGAAGTGTATCGCCAATGGAGAAGATACCCGGATCGAATACACCGATGATATCGCCTGCGTAAGCCTCTTCGATGATCTTTCTGGACTCCGCCATCAACTGCTGCGGCTGTGTCAGACGAATCTTCTTTCCTCCTTGTACATGGTTTACTTCCATACCTGCTTCGAACTTACCGGAACAGATACGCATAAATGCGATACGGTCACGGTGTGCCTTGTTCATGTTGGCCTGAATCTTAAATACAAATGCAGAGAAATCTTCGTCAAACGGATCCTTCTCTCCCTCATTTGTCTTTCTGGACAATGGAGAACTTGTCATATTTAAGAAATGCTCCAGGAATGTCTCAACACCGAAGTTTGTAAGAGCAGAACCGAAGAATACCGGAGATAACTGACCATGATCAACTAATTCCTGATCAAACTCATCACTGGCACCATCTAACAACTCGATATCCTCAAGAAGCTGATTGTGGTAGTCTGTACCAATCACTGCATCTACATCTGTGCCTTCTACATCGAATGTCTGGCTTGCAACTTCTTTCTGACCGCTCATAGCTGCTGTGAATGTTGTGATCTTCTTTGTCTGTCTGTCGTAAACACCCTTGAAACTCTTACCACAGCCGATCGGCCAGTTGATCGGACAGGTATGGATTCCGAGAACTTCTTCGATCTCGCTCAGAAGTTCAAACGGATCGCGTGCTTCACGGTCCATCTTGTTGATAAATGTGAAGATCGGAATGTGACGCATTACACAAACTTTGAACAGCTTGATTGTCTGCGGCTCAACACCCTTGGAACCATCGATGACCATTACTGCGGAGTCCGCCGCCATCAATGTACGGTAAGTATCCTCGGAGAAGTCCTGGTGACCAGGAGTATCCAGAAGGTTAATGCAGCATCCGTTAAAATTGAACTGTAATACGGAAGATGTTACGGAGATACCTCTCTCCTTCTCGATCTCCATCCAGTCGGATACTGCGTGTTTTGTGTTCTTACGTCCTTTTACAGTACCTGCAAGGTTGATCGCACCGCCGTAAAGAAGGAATTTCTCTGTTAATGTAGTTTTACCGGCGTCCGGGTGCGAAATGATCGCAAAGGTACGTCGTTTCTTGATTTCTTCATTTAAGTTACCCAAGGTAAACCTCCAACTTGTAATATATTTTAATTGCAGCCGAAAATCTCATCTAAGATATGAACTGCAACTTCTTCCTTAGACATGATGTCCAGTTCTACTTCTTTGTCTTTCTTAATGAATGTTACCACGTTCGTATCGGTTCCGAAACCAGCGCCAGCCACTTTCAGGTTATTGGCAACGATCATGTCCAGATTCTTCTTTGCAAGTTTCGCTCTGGAGTTCTCTAACATATTCTGAGTCTCCATGGAGAAACCACAGAGGAACTGACCCTCTTTTTTATGTTCTCCCAGATATTTTAAAATATCATCGGTTCTCTCAAGTTCGATCGCCATATCACCGTCTTTTTTCTTTGTCTTCTCTGTTCCAACAAATTTCGGACGATAATCTGCAACTGCTGCGGACTTGATGATCACATCCATCTCATCGCTGCGGGAAGTAACTGCGTCGAACATATCTTTCGCGCTTGTGATCTTCACCACATTGACAAACATCGGCGGAGCGATCTCCGTCGGTCCTGTTACCAGTGTTACATCTGCACCACGGTAAGCAGCCACTTTAGCAATAGCGTATCCCATCTTACCTGTAGAATGATTTGTAATATAGCGAACCGGATCAATGGCCTCTCTTGTTGGTCCTGCTGTCACAAGGATCTTCTTTCCTGTCAGGTCTTTCTTGTATAAGAGCTCTTTCAGGATATACTGAAGCAGAACTTCCGGTTCCGGCATCTTTCCTGCACCGGTATCGCCACAAGCCAGATAACCGCTGGCCGGAAGGATCACTTCCATACCGTATCTCTGGCAAGTCTTCATATTGTCCTGTGTGATCGGGTTTTCAAACATCCTTGTATTCATCGTCGGGCTGATGATCTTCTTACATTTGCATGCAAGGATCGTTGTTGTCAGCATATCATCTGCCAGACCGTGCGCCAGTTTCGCGATCACATTGGCAGACGCCGGAGCAACCAGAACCACATCCGCTTTCTTTGCAATGGAGACATGCTCAACAGAAAACTCGAAATTTCGGTCAAACGTATCCACCAGACACTTGTTTCCTGTCAGTGTCTCAAAGGTAATCGGGTTAATAAAATTGGTCGCATTTTTTGTCATGATCACGTGAACCTCTGCGTGAAGCTTCATCAGCGCACTTGCCAGATTTGCGATCTTATATGCGGCAATACTGCCTGTCACACCTAAAAGTACGGTCTTTCCTTTTAACATTCTGGAATCCTCCGTTGTAATATTTTAAAAAATATGGTAATATAACTCATGGTTACATAGGTGTTTATGTGAACATAGACCCCCTAACTATAACATTATAACACTTACCATGCAAATGGGAAAGGAGTTTTCTCTATGATTTTAACAATTGATATGGGAAACAGCAATATCGTAGTCGGCGGTATTGATGAAGACAAGCTCTATTTTGAGGAGCGTATCACCACAGACCACCGAAAGACCAGTCTGGAATACGCGATCATGTTGAAAAACATCTTAGAAATCAGTAAAATTAAGCGTTCGGATATCGAAGGTGCGATTCTGTCCTCCGTAGTTCCTCCACTCAATGCACCGATTTCTTCTGCCGTCAAAAAGATCATTGGGAAGAAACCGATGCTTGTCGGTTCCGGTATGAAGACCGGCCTGAACATCAAAGTGGACAATCCAAAATCCGTAGGTGGTGACCGTATCGTAGCCGCAGTCGCTGCTGCAGCTCAATTTGAAGGTCCGATCATCGTCATCGATATGGGTACTGCTACAACACTCGATATCGTGGACCGTGACGGCTCCTATACCGGCGGTGTGATCCTTCCGGGTGTTATGGTCTCTCTCAATGCCCTGGTTGGAAATACTGCACAGCTTCCGCAGATCAACCTGGAGGCTCCGAAACGCGTGATCGGAAAGAATACCGTCGAGTGTATGCAGAACGGTATCATGTATGGTAATGCAGCCATGCTGGATGGCCTCATTGACCGTATGGAAGCAGAACTTGGCGAAAAAGCAACGCTTGTTGCAACCGGCGGAATGGCTCGCTTCATTACTCCACTTTGCAATCATGAGATCACCTACATTCCGGATCTCCTCCTTCGTGGACTCCTGATCCTCTACCGACAGAACATGGCAGAGAATAATACTAACTAAGCATTTTACAAACAGACTTGTTTCAAAAAGCAAGTCTGTTTTTTATTGCCGAATTTTTTCCAATCTTCTTTCCGTATAAACAACCGAAAATCCGTCCATCATTCTTTTATAACAAATTCTAAGAATGCATGTGCGGAGGTAACCCTATGTCTGGTTATAAAGTTGAAATCTGCGGAGTAAATACATCGAAGCTGCCACTTCTTACCACGGAAGAAAAAGAAGAATTGTTCAAACGGATCCTGGCAGGAGATATGCAGGCACGAGAAGAATACATCAAAGGCAATCTCCGTCTTGTCCTCAGTGTCATCCAGCGTTTTACCGGAGGAAATGAGAACGTCGATGATCTGTTCCAGATCGGATGCATCGGTCTGATCAAAGCCATCGACAACTTTGACATCACACAAAATGTAAAATTCAGCACCAATGCAGTTCCCATGATCCTGGGCGAAGTCCGCCGCTACCTGCGTGACAACAATTCCATCCGCGTCAGCCGCTCCATCCGGGATACTGCATACAAAGCCATTTATGCAAAAGAATCCCTCATGAAAAAACATATGAAAGAGCCTACGATCATGGAAATTGCAGACGAAGTCGGGATCAGCAAAGAGGAGATTACCTACGCCCTGGATGCCATCCAAAGTCCGGTCAGCCTCTATGAACCGGTCTACACCGACGGAGGTGATCCTCTCTGCGTCATGGACCAGATCAGTGACAAGAAAAACCGGGAGGAAAACTGGATCGAGCAAATTTCCCTAAATGAAGCCATGAAACGTCTTCCGGAACGGGAACGTCATATCATCGATATGCGGTTTTACGACGGAAAGACTCAGACAGAAGTTGCCGAGGAGATTGGGATCAGCCAGGCCCAGGTGTCCAGACTGGAAAAGAGTGCGCTGAAGAGTATGAGAAACTATTTGAATTAAGGTTCTCTAGGAACACCTTACGTAAAAACCGGCAGATTGGAATACTACCAACCTGCCGGTTTTCAAATTTACAATCTATATGATTAAATTCCCACATTCTCTCCAACGATCACAACTTTAATTCTTCCGGTATATCTGGAATGGCGTGTCACCACGATGTTGCAGCACATGCACTCCGGAGAATGACAATCCGTACAGAAACCTGCAACTCCACAAGGAGTTTTTCTATTTGTCGCATCTGCGATCACCGGGCAAAGCTGTGTCTGAATACGGTTATAACCATCTTCCACTGTCTTTACCAGTTTGTTCATACCCGCGATCACGATGACATGCTTCGGACCGTGAACCAGACATCCTACACGATTGCTGGCACCGTCCACATTGATCAGCTCACCATTGACCGTGATTGCATTGGTTCCCATTAAGAAATAATCTGCACAGACCACCTGTCCGTAGATCGGGCTTCCAGCCTTTTCTTTCTCTTCCATCGGATAGTCGATCACTTCATAATCTCCAGCCTGAATTGTCTCTTTCAGTCCAAGACTTCCCACGCTTGCAGAACCGCCCCAGGTCACTTTGGAACCCGGTTCGATCATATCCATGATAAGCTTTGCTGCTTCTTCTTTCGTTCCACAGTAATAGCCTTCCATATTTCTCTTTTTCAAGCCTTCCATCACATGTTCCGCCATTCTGCGGTTTGCATCTTCACGCATATCTGATTTCCTCCCCGAGTCGATCCTTTTTTCATATTTTACGTCTATTTCCGATGAGCGTCAATACTGTCTGCATTTCCTAAACTTATCCTTTGAGGGACTCTGCAAACTTCTCAACTTTCCCCTCTAACCATTCGAATCTGGAGAGCTGCTTCATCCATTCCTGTGAGATTCCATCCTCTTCCTTTCTTCCGTATACGAATCC
>JAZTZT010000079.1:0-6064 GCA_045637605.1 Pilosibacter sp. | reverse complement strand
ACATCATGGCTTCTTGCAATCGTCAGGATCACATAAAGTGGGATCAATGCTCCTGCAGCCATGAACAAAAACCGGATCTTTTTCACACCACTCACCTGCATAAAGGTCAGAACCGCCAATATGACAGCAAAGATCAACTGGAATCTGGATACGCACAGAACCGGTATCATTAATGCAATGAATGTTGCAAGTGTTGCCGCAATTTTCTTGCCCATACTCAGATTCTTTTCTGTCACGAATAGGACAACGAACATGGACGGAACCAGTACACAGGATACTGTAAAATAGTGCACTCCCGAGATATGAAAATAGGAGTATGCATGTGGTACACCGCGCAAAAAGAACGGAATATATCCAAGAACATATGCTTCCAATGTGAATGCTGTCACACAAACAACTGTTAACAAAAGAATCGCCGTAAATAAGCCAAGCCCATATCCGGAATCGGTTTTCACGATTGCATTTTTACTGTTTGCCAGTTTTTTTGCTGTTAGCTCATATACAGTCCAAAATGCTGCCAGTGCCACAAAAAAACAGGCCCAGGTCTCCACACTCCAATCCGTCTGAAGCCTGCTTAGTTTGAGACAAGAAATTCCCTGTCCACCAACCCAGAATGCACAGAATAAACCGCGAAGATGCAAGGGATTTCCGCTCTTCCGATAATCCTGAAAATACAAATATAACGCTGCCAGGATTAAACTAAACCCTGACATATAGTAATGGGCGCTGGATGCAAAAAGCATACCGGCGCCATACAAGATCATATATACAAACATATGCAATTATTCTCCAAGCCCACTCTCAATCAGAGCAACTATTTCTGCAAGTGCTTTTTCTTCATCTATTCCCTCGCAGATTAACGTGATCTCATCACCGCTCTTTACACACGCACCTAGAACACTAAGAACGCTCTTTGCATTCGCAACAGTGTTCCCAAAGTGAAACTTTACGGAACACGGAAAACGCAAGGCCTCTTTACAGAGAGTTCCCGCCGGTCTCAAATGGAGACCGGTGGGATTTTTAATTATCACATTTTGACTTACCATAATTTATTCTGCCTCTGTTGTCTCTTCTACCACAGCTGCCTGGGTTGCACCCGGACCATCCGGGATCTTTGTCACATTGATCGTGCATGTACCGACTGTAACGACTTCATAAACAGGATCCAGATCAGTAATGAATTCAACATTTAACAAATGAGATCCCTCTTCTAAGCCAGTTACATCAATTGCCAGATCATCTGCATCAACCTTCAGGCGATCAAGCTCCTCACGAAGCCCTCGAATACGAACGCTGACACGATTCGGTTCTGCACGGTAAATATACTCATCGCTATCACCAACGTAACAGCCATAGTCAAGTTCAACAATATAAACTTCATCGACAAGACGTTCTACCATCATCGTCACATTAACTTCTTTACGCACATTTCCGGCTAATATAATACCATTTGGCAAAAGCTTGGAAAGATCGACGGTTTTTACTATATCCGTACTAGCTCCGTCTAATTTCAATATGTCGCCCGGGATCGTCAATGCATCGAAAGATGCCACATCTGAATTTAAACCGGCCACGGAAATAGAATCCACATCACATCTGATACCGGTATGTCTATAACCGTCCGTTACTTCTCCTGATACCTCAAAATATAACGGTACATCTTTGACTTTTAATACTTCCATTGTATAATCGACACTATCCGCATTTTTCTCTATGCGCTTACTTAAGTCGATCTGTTTTCCGTTCGCATCATAAAAACGCGGGACTGCAACTCCAGCCACTTCAGAATCTACTCCGTCAACGGAGAATTCGATACCGGCGCTGCTGATCTGTCCAATCTGAGATTCAGGTCCCTGCAAGTAAATATGATCTGGTGAAAGCTTGATCTCTCCAACCTGATATCCATTCTCCAGAGAACCCTTTAAGATTGTATTTAATTCAAAACGCTTCGTCTGCAGCGGCTCTGTTTCGATCTTGATCGCGGTTGTCTTGCTGACCGGACTGGACACCAGATATCCGGCATTGCTTAGAACTTCAACTTTGACCGGAACTGCTCCGGTTACCGACCATAACTCTGCCATATCTACATAAGCCCGAAAATCCGAAGCATGGATCCGATACGCGTTGGTCGTATGAACTTCATAAGAAACCGTTGTAGTTTTCTTACCGACAATTTCATAAGTCAGACCATTGTCTGTCAGGATATGCCCGTTTTCGATCTCAACCGGGATCTCAACCGTATCCGTCATAACCGGGTCTGCAACATTCACAACCCAAAGCCATACAAGAAAAGCACCAAGAAGCGAAATAAGCTTAAGCCCACGACGCTTATTCTGTTTTTCTTTCATTTTTATTTCTTCCCTTCCAGATTTTAAACCTTCCGGTTGTCACTTCCTCACCGTTTTCTACTGTCAATGCTGCACGAAGTACCTCAGGATCAGAAATGCGTTGTAACACTCCGCCCTGTGCAAGGGAAACTCTTCCGGTTTCCTCTGACACAACAACAGTCATACTGTCGGTACTTTCACTGATACCAAGCGCCGCACGATGTCTGGTACCAAGATCCTTGCTGATCGTAAGGCTGTCTGTCAATGGCAGATAGCAAGTTGCCGCTGTAATACGATTTCCACGGATCACAACCGCACCATCGTGTAACGGAGTATTGTGCTCGAAAATATTGATCAATAACTGACTGGTAACAATACCATCAATCTCAATGCCGGTATGCTCAATTTCCTGTAAAGACACATCTTTTTCTATGACGATCAAAGCACCTGTCTTCACTTTACCCATTTCATAGGCCGCACGCACAATTTCATTCACAGTCTTCTCTGTGTATCCCTCCGGACTACGCACTTCTTCAAGAAAAAGTCCGGTCAAAATATTTTTACTGCCCAATTGCTCTAATGCTTTTCGAAGTTCCGGCTGGAAAATGATCAACACTGCGATCACCGCGATCAGGCCCATACGATTGATGATCCACGTAATGGTTGTAAAACGGAGGAAAGATGCCAACAAATAGAAGACAAGAATGATCACACCGCCCTTTAACAGTGTCCATGCTTTTGTATTTTGAACCCAGCATAAAATCTTGTATATAAGGAAAGAGAGAAGCAGAATCTCGATGATATTCGTAAACGTGATCATCTTCGGAACGAACGCGATCCACGAATACATGCGCGCTAAATATTCTGTCATCTCATCACCTCCATCCTAACTCTTAATGTTCCTGTTTTTTATCTGTTTTTACAGTCTTTCTTGTATAAATCCGCTGAACTTTCACATCCGGTGCAGATACAGCGATCTTCGGAACTGCTTTTACATAATAGTGGTATTCGTCATCTTCGTATTGCAGATACTCTGTTCTTGTATAGTCTACAGCAAATACGAAGAATTGATATATAAGCGCCAATACCACTGCAATAACCATTCCGATCACCATAGAAACGATGCTGATCGTCAGCTCAAATTTCATATCTCCCACGAAGATTACGATGAGCTGTGTGATCACACCCGCGATGATCGCGATCGGCCAAGCATGGTCCACCGGAAGATTCTTAATAATATACACAACCAGTACTGCTGCTGCAAATGCTGCGATCATAACCCACATCAGTTCATTGGCAAATAAACTTTTCGCGATCTGGATGAAACGTGTCGCCATCTCAGACATAGAACTACCTGCCAGCACACCTGCGTTCTGTTTCAGATACATGATAATATAATAAATGCAAATACCGGAGCTGACCGGAATAATGGAAACAATGCTTCCGGAAAGTCCTACAAGGATCGGTACCACATACGGAATGTTAAAGCAGAACATCATCGGTGTGAGTAAAAGTAAATAGCCGTCCCCCGGACGAAATCCGTAGTACAGTAAGATCACTGCCATCATAAATACAGCAATGATCAATGCAATCTCAAGGGACACTTGCACAACATGTGCCAAAAGCAGACAGCCTGCAAAAAATGCAGTCACACCATAAGGTACGATGGATGCCACCAATCCCAAAATCACAGGGATCAATGGATTCTTCAAACGTGCCATGAAACCGACATTGGAATTGATCAGGTAAAACGCCAGATAACCAACTGCAAATTTGATCAGCGGAATAATATATAAACTATGCTTGCCATAAAAGCGTCTTAATTTCTCTTTAAATACTAAAAGCTCCATCATGACTGACGTCCCTCCTCATTTCCTTTCTGCTCTGATGGAGTTGTATACTTTTTCTCCAATCTTCGCAGCTTTGCCTGATATACTTTCAGACTCTTCGATGCCATATTATATCGTTTCGTATACACGATCATCGTAACCAGCAAATAGAAAACCAGTCCGATCAAATAGATAAGACCGATATATTTGGCAGAAGATAATAGAATGGAAACATCCATTGTATTAAAAATATCCTCAATCTGATAAAGAATCCATATTCCCACAAACATCAGACAAGTAAATGTATATGTAATAAAAGAGCGGATCATGTGACTTCCGATGTAATCACTCTTAAAATACCGAGTTACCGGAAATACATCCCTCTCTGCTTTTTTTTCATACATTGCAATTCCTGTCATCAGTCTGATCTTATCTTCATTCAGCATAAAAATCTCCCCAATTATCCAGTTTCATTCATTCTATTATAATAAAAATACGAACACAATACAATCGTTTTAACTCAGGTTTTTTGTGAAATTTGTAAGTCTTTCTGTCATAATCCCGCCTAAACTTCCAATTACCGCCCCTGCGATACAACCTGCTGTCAAAAGTGTCGGAAGGTATACAAATACCCCTGCTGTCTGTACAATAATAGCTGCAAAGATCATCTGCCCTATATTGTGAAATATGCCTCCGAGGATACTGATCCCAATTTGTGAAAACAACTGATATTTCTTTGCAATCCCCATTACAAAAAGGCTTAAAAAACTTCCCGAAAGCCCGTAGATCATACTATATGGATTTCCAAATGATAACCCAACCAGTACAACACGCAGGACTGTCACACATACCGTACCCGGAACTCCAACAAGATACAGACCAACAATGGTTACCAGATTTGCCAAACCGATCTTTACTCCCGGAACCGGAAACGGGATCGGAAGCAGCGATTCGATAAAACTCATAACCATAGACAGAGCAATTAAGATTCCGTATAATGCGACTTTCCTTGCTGTTTTCTTCTCTTTTCTCATTATGACCTTCCCTTCCTTACCCTTCGCTTTTCTTGACTTTACATGTCGCATTTGTTAGAATGGAACGAAGCTAAAAACACGAAAGTTTGGTATATCTATGAATAAACATGCATTACATTGGTTACGATCCTCTGCATGCGCGGTCATCGGAATGGCTGTTATCAGCCTATCCGGATGTGGAAACCAATCTGTTCCTGCGAATACGAACGATCCCATACAGCGCACAGATTTTCTGTTAAATACCTTTGTTGATATCAAAATATATGACTCTAAAGATACTACTATCTTAGACGATGCAATGGCAATTTGTAAAGACTTAGAAGACCGGTTCAGCCGAACTCTGGAAGAAAGCGAAGTCTACCGCCTGAACCACCGAACGGAAGATGAACAGATTTTGGAACTTTCCGAGCAGACTGCTGAGCTTTTGGCCCTGTCCTTAACCTATTGCGAACAATCCAGCGGAGCCTTTGATATTACGATCGAACCGGTCAGCTCTCTTTGGGATTTCACTTCCGGAGAATCCTTACTTCCCGATCCGTTTCTTCTTGAAAATGCTGTATCAAAGGTTGGATATGAAAACCTCTTATTAACAGATCAGACCTTGACGTTTCTGTCTCCTGATACAACACTTGATCTGGGCGCGATTGCCAAAGGCTATATCGCAGATGAGATCAAGGAACATCTGATTGAACGCGGTGTAAAAAGCGCGATCATCAATTTGGGCGGAAATGTTCTCTGCGTCGGTTCAAAGCCGAATGGGGAGCCATTTAAGATTGGATTAAAAAAACCCTTTGCAGAAGGGGCTGAGACATTTGCAATTGCAAATATTACCGATATGTCAGTTGTCACATCCGGTGTTTATGAGCGCTATTTT
>JAZTZT010000078.1:0-9388 GCA_045637605.1 Pilosibacter sp. | reverse complement strand
GGTAGTCGGTTGTTTGCTCATAACAAGTCTCCTTACTGCTTTTCAATTTTATATCCGACGCCCCAGACTACTTTCAGGTAGCGAGGTTCTTTTGGATTGATCTCGATTTTTTCACGAATATGGCGGATGTGAACCGCGACTGTATTATCAGCGCCAATAGCATCTTCGTTCCAGATCTTTTCATAAATCTGATCGATGGAGAATACTTTCCCTGCGTTTTTTACAAGAAGCAGTAAAATGTTATACTCGATCGGTGTCAGTTTGATTGGATCTCCGTCTACAGTTACATCTTTTGTATCATCGTTGATCATAAGACCGCCGCACTTGTAAATCTGAGAATTGTTCTGCTGGCTAAGATTTCCAAGCTGCGTATAGCGTCGGATCTGAGATTTGACGCGGGCAACCAGTTCTAGCGGGTTGAATGGTTTGGTTATGTAGTCGTCGGCTCCGATGTTGAGACCGAGGATCTTGTCCGTATCTTCGGATTTTGCGGACAGGATAATGATCGGAATACTGCTGGTTTCACGGACTTTCAATGTCGTACGAATTCCATCCAGACCAGGCATCATGACATCCACGATCATCAAATTCACTTCATTTTCTGCCAGAAGATCGAGAGCTTCGTAGCCGTCATAAGCCTTGATCACGTTGAATCCTTCGCCGGTCAGATAAATGTTTATTGCTTCTACGATCTGTTTATCGTCATCACATACAAGAATTGTCTGCATATGTAAATCCTCCTTATTTAATTATAGAAAGAAAAATGTTCACTGCCTTTAGTATATCACAAAAGGACAGTGAACGTATTACATTTTCCTAACGAATAACAAAATTTCAATGAAATGGAGACATATAATAAATTAGTGCTCGCAGGATTTTAAATTGCGGAGGAGATATTGGTAGCGGAGTTGTGCTGCATTCAGCTCATAAATGTAACAGTCAATCAGAGTTGGGTCTACAACGTGTTCGAATTGGTTTTGAGCAGATGTTATGGCCATCTTACTGATCTCGATCTGGCGTTTCAGTTCGTCCAGTTCTTTTGAAGATTCTTTTTTCTTAAGGAAAATCATAGTCATTTCCTCCTGGTGGTCAACATTTCTTTTTACTGGTAGTATATCCGTTTTTTTCGTTGAATATGCGAGGTTTGGCCTTGTCATTAGGCAAATATGACAAATCGTAAAAAATGGATTTGTTGAAAGTAAACGAAAATCAAGGGGCGAATTTTACAGATTCGAAATTGACTTTCGGATCGATTTCGAGGATAATAGGGACACATTCAGAAATGAGTTCTCATTTCTAATTGGCACATAATTTACCGGCAGATTCGCCGGATGCCCAAATTCGGGCAAATATCCCCAAAAGATTTTTTGGAAGGATTTTATGGGAGGAGTGACTGTTTTTATTGGCAGGTTTATTTATTGTACTCTTTTTAGCCGCTTGGACAGATTGAAAAACAGGTAAGATCAGGAATTGGATCATTATTTTGGGATTTCTGATTGGAGTCATGAAACTTTCAATAACTTGCGAGACTTTGGAATTTGGTTCTGAGTTATTACGCTTCTTGGGACATGTCTTTGGTACATGTGCTGTTTTTTACGTACTCTTTTTGTACAGAGTGCTGGGAGCAGGTGATGTCAAACTATTAGCAATCAGTGTCGGATTTCTTGGTATTCATCAAGGGACACAGATGATTTTTTGTGGACTTCTACTGGCTTTGATTGTGGAAAGTGTTCGGGCAAATGTTTGGAAGTGTGGATATCTTGGTCTTAGAGGTGTCAAGATCAGACTGGCTCCGTATCTGTTACTTGGATACTGTCTTTGGGAAGTATGGTTCCATGAATAACAAGGAAATGGAGGAATTGGATGAAGAAGATCATGGCGGTTTATGATGAGGACCCGTTCTATGCTGAACGGTTGTCGGACTATGTAAATCGAAAAGAAAAAGGAATTTTTAAAGCTCAGGCGTTTACTTCGAAAGAACGATTAGAGGAATTTGCTAAGGACCACGAGATTGATGTACTTTTGGCAGGGGAATCTGTAGGGAAAGAAGAGATTAGAGATGTAAAGACAGTCCAGAAGATTTACCTCACAGAAGAACGGGACACAGAAGGTGTGCGGGAAGAAGCTTCCGTTTATAAATACCAGTCAGGTGATGATATCATCCGGGAGATTATGGCGGTATATTGTGAGATCCCGGGAGTAAAGGCTGCAAATCCGGGACTTGCGGGGCGAGAAAAACGTATCATTGGAGTATATTCTCCGGTTGGACGATGTGGGAAAACTTCGTTGTCATTGGCAATGGGGCAACTGTTGGCAAAAGAAGAAAAGGTACTGTTTATCTCTCTGGATGCGTTTACCGGGTTTTCACAGTTATTGGACGAGCAGTGGAAGCGAGATATGTCTGACTTGATCTATTACTATAAACAGGGGCGGTTTCATGGTCTGAGATTGAATTCGATCATTTACTATCTGGGAGACATGGCATGGCTTCCTCCGTTTCGATACCCGGATGATTATAGTCATGTAACTGCGACGGAGATGGCAGAGTTGTTGATTTTGATGCTGCGGGAAAGTGTTTATGAGACCATCGTTTTGGATATTGGAAATTATGATCGACAGGTGCTTCCGATTTTGGAAGTATGCAATGTGATCTATATGCCGATCAAAGAAGATCCGATTTCACAGGCGAAGTTAAAGGAATTTGAAAACTATGCTAATGATTTCGGAACTCGCGGCATGAAGGAGAAAGTTCATAAGATACACGTACCACTGGTAACCGGTGCAAAACGAATGGAACACTTTCCTCAGGAATTGCTTTGGGGAGATATGGGTGATTTTGTTAGAGGTCTTTTGAAAGGGCAGAGAGGTCTGTGGAGTTCATGAGGATAGAAGATTTCGGTCAATTAAAACAGGAATTGAAGCATGAGATCATGCAGGGATTTTCTTATAAGCATCAGATGACAGATGAAGAAGTAGCACAGATTATTGACGAAACCATACAAAAGCGGGCTCAGGTACAACCATTGGTTCTTGGGGAACGTCTAAAACTGCAGAAGGAGTTGTTTGATTCCTTTCGTAGACTGGACATTTTGCAAGAGTTGGTGGATGATCCTGCGATTACGGAAATTATGGTCAATGGTCCATGGGAGGTATTCGTAGAGACGAAGGGGAAAATAGGGCGGTGGGATAAGTCTTTCGAATCCAAAACCCAGCTTCTGGATCTGATCCAGCAGATTGTCGGCAGAGTAAACCGGATCGTGAATACTTCGACTCCAATTGTTTCGGCTCGTTTACCGGATGGTTCGAGGGTGCATGTGGTCTTGGAGCCGATTGCCTTGAATGGACCGATCTTGACCATTCGAAAATTCCCGGAACCGATGACCATGGACCGACTTTTGGATTACGGGAGTATTTCTGAGGAAGCAGCGGAACTTTTGAAGATGTTGACAGCTGCCCGGTACAACATGTTTATCAGTGGCGGTACGGGCGCAGGTAAGACTTCAATTTTAAATGCATTGTCTGAGTTTATTCCTCGAGATGAGCGTGTCATTACCATCGAAGATTCCGCGGAACTGAACCTTTCACATATTGAAAATCTGGTGCGAATGGAGACCAGAGAGGCTAATGCAGAGGGTGAAGGTACCATTGGAATTGGAAATCTGATAAGGGAATCTTTACGGATGAGACCGGACCGTATCGTAATAGGTGAAGTGCGAGGAAAAGAGGCCTTTGATATGCTCCAGGCGCTGAATACCGGACATGGAGGCTTTTCGACAGGTCATGGAAACAGTGTGAAAGATATGATAAGTCGTTTAGAGACGATGGTTTTGATGGCGGCCGAATTACCTCTTCCGGCGATTCGAAGCCAAATCGTTTCTGCCGTCGATATCATGGTTCACGTGGCGAGAATGAGAGACAAAAGCAGAAGAGTAGTCGCGATCGAGGAGGTGGATCGGATTGAAAATGGAGAGATTATCCTGAACCCATTGTTTACCTTTGAGGAAACAGGAGAACAGAATGTTTCAGGGAAGGTGGAAGGCAAGCTGCAAAAAACGGGAACGCTCAAGCATATGGAAAAGCTTAGATTGGCAGGATACCGATTATAAAACGTATCAGTTAAGTAAAAAGGAATGGATCATCTGCGCTGTGCATGGAGTTACAGGTATTGGGCTTCTGAGTTTTGTCTTTTATCGGAGTATAAAGGTTTTTGTTGCATTGCTTCCTTTGGGGATCTTGTATCTTCTTGTAATGAAGGATTCATATCGAAAGAAACGTCAGGAAGAACTGCGAGTACAATTTAAAGATGCGATCTTGTCTCTCTCTGCATGCTTAACGGCCGGATATTCCATTGAAAATGCATATTCAGAAGTACTACGAGAAGTAAGCGGAATATACGGAACCGATGCGATGATCACAAAAGAGATTCGGTTGCTCATACATAAGACTCACTTAAATCACACACCTGAGGAGGCAATGATGGATTTTGCGGAACGCAGTGGACTGGAAGATATAAAAAGCTTTGCGGATGTGTTTATGGAAGCCAGGACCAGTGGCGGAGAGTTGATGAAGATTATTGCCAGAACGGCAGATGTTATCTCGGAGAAGATACGTATTCAGCAAGATATTCTTACGAGCACAGTGTCTAGGCGGTTAGAACAGAAACTGATGAGTGCTGTGCCAATCGGAATTGTGTTTTATTTGGAGCTTACTTCTCAAGGATTTTTTGATGTACTTTATGAAACAATGATCGGTCGAGTGATCATGACAGTTTGTTTAGGAGCATATCTCGGATCGATCGCGTGGGGAAGAAAGATTTTGGATATTGTGGTATGAGTATGAAAAATGCGAAGGTTTACGAATGGACCGGACGTTACGGAAAATATGTATTATGCGTTGTAGGTGGAGTTGTGCTCTATCTGTTGGCAGAAGCTTTGGGACAAGAAACAGCTTATGTGGAAAATGGTGTACTACATCGTAATTCTTGTGGACAAGGA
The DNA here is from genome assembly GCA_045637605.1 of Pilosibacter sp. GTDB lineage: Bacteria > Bacillota > Clostridia > Lachnospirales > Lachnospiraceae > Pilosibacter. The sequence continues at coordinate 4,394 of JAZTZT010000078.1, read as the reverse complement.
GACACAGCGTATGAACTGATCGTGGATGGACTGGAGAAGCCTTTTTCGATTCATCTTTCCGTACCGGAACAGGAATTATCGGAGGAAACCTTTCGGGCGTCTGTACCTGAGATGGCAGAAGCGTTAATGGTACGGATTGTCGGGGAAAATCCATCTCTGCAAGAAGTGTGTACGGATTTGGAATTAGTGAGAGAAATTCCGGAGTACGGAGTAGATGTTTCCTGGCAGTCCGATCATCCGGAGATTGTAGGGAATGATGGGGCTGTATATGCAGAAGAGGTAACGGAGGTGTTGCTTGAAGCCAGATTAAGCAATGGAAGCATTTCGGAAGTATTGGAAATACCGATACTGGTATTTCCACCGAATGTTTCTATGGAAGACCGGTTCCGCTCGGTCTTGGAAGAAGTGATCTTACAAAACAAGGAACAGGGGGAAGTGATCTTACCAAAAGAGTTCGAAGGAAATGCTATACAATATCGGAGCGCGGAACAATCCTCCAATGAAGTTTTACTGCTTTTGGGTGTTGTTGCAGCCATCTGTCTGTTTCTAAAAGATCGAGAAGAGACGGTTACAGCCAGAAAAAAGAGGGAGGAGCAACTGATGGAAGATTATCCGGATTTTATTTATGAATTTCTAATCTTAGTAGGAGCGGGATACTCTGCAAAGGCGGCCTGGAAAAAGATGACTGAAAGTTACCGGAAAGATGTGCGAAAAAAAAAGCGAGCATTGTGTGAAGAGATGCAGATTACCATAAATCAGATGGAGACAGGAATACCTGAAATTCGTGCATACGCCGAGTTTGGAAGACGGTGCGGAAATCGAAGCTATATGAAATTTTCTTCCTTTTTGGAAAGCAGCATCAGTACAGGTGGAAAGAACCTTCGAAGATTGTTGGAAACAGAGGTAAGAGAGGCATTTGAATTAAGGACAGACATAGCCAGAAGGAAAGGTGAGGAGGCTTCTGCGAAACTATTGCTTCCCACATTCGTAATGTTGGGTGTGGTTATGGTCATGGTCATGGCTCCGGCATTTTTGACCATGCTGTAGTGAATAACAATTGAGGAGGGATGGCATGAGGATTCGAGAGTTTTTATTAGAAGAAGATGGAGTGTCCAGTATTGAAATTGTGTTGTTGCTGGTCGTTTTAATTGGGTTGGTGTTGGTTTTTAAGGCACAGATTAATAAGTTGCTGACAAGTATCTTTACGGAAATTAATAAGCAAGCGAAAGAGGTATATTAAGTGACAGCGAAACGAGGAGAGATTTCTGTGTTTCTAAGCTTGATCTTGGTGTGTATCTTGTCATTATTTCTGGGTCTTGTAGAGTCAGCCCGAACAACAGGAGCGAGATTGTATTTGGAAATGGCGGCGAATTCTTCGATGGATTCCGTTATGAGTCAGTATAATCGTAATTTATGGGATATGTATCACTTGTTGTTTTTAGAGGCGGAGTCAGAAGAAGCGATTGAGGAATCATTCGTTTCCTATTTAGACTTTTATCTCAAACAAGATAATTTATATCCGATGAAGATGAAGGAAGTAAATGTGATCGGAGCAGAAAGGATGACGGATAAAGCAGGAGGTGCGTTGGAACAAGAAATCCTCTCCTATGTGAAGATTCGATTTCCGGATGTGGTAAAAGAGATGGGTGCAATAGAAACGATCCTGGACATCGTTGAAGGAGTGGATCAGGAGGAACTGAATTGGGAAGCTGCAAATGAGTGCATTGATGAGGTTACAAATCCCTCAGCGGAGGAAAATCTCGATATTGACTGGGAAAAGATTCATCTACTGGATCGCTTGGAAGAGATTTTTCGAGGTGATTTACTGGATTTGGTTGTGGAAGATGATGTTGAGGTTTCTAAGAAAAGTGTTCGACTCAAGGGAATTCCTTCCACAGAACGTGCGATAGGAATACGAACAGATGAAAGTGTTATGGAATCCAGTCTATTGGAACAGTTTATGATCAATGAATATTGCTTATTAAGCTTTGACTCTTTCTTGAATCGTTGTGAACGGAACGGGATCCCGATTCAACAAGCGCTTCAGTATGAACAGGAATATTTGCTTTCTGGAAAAGAATCTGATCGAGAAAATCTTATAGAAACCATAGAAAAACTACTGGCTCTTCGAGGAGCGTTGAATTTAAGTTATCTATTGGGAAAATCAGAATGTCGACAGGAGGTAGACGTATTTACCATGGCTATATCCGGAGGAAATGCATACATACAAGCAGTTTTATCTTTTTTTGTTTTGAGTTTGTGGGCATTTGGGGAAGCGCTTTGGGATGTCAAGCTACTTATGAGTGGTAATTCAGTGCCGTTTATGAAAGATAAGTCGGAGTGGAAACTGGGAATGGAGGAATTTATCGAATTGCGATTTTTAGATGCTCCGCCCAAATCAGAAGGAAAGGGAAATAATTATCAGGATTATTTGCGTATTTTATTTATGGTTATGAACCGAGTTGACCGTAACTTTAGGGTTATGGATGTAATCCAGTGGAATGTACAGTCTGTACAAGAGGACTTCCTAGTAAGGGATTGTATTTCTAAAGTGGATATACAGACAATAGTGGAAGAACGCCATTTGTTTTTGAGACAAGGAGCATATTCAAGAACAACCGTGACAAGCGGAAAATATTAGGATGGGAGGTGAATGGCCGTGCTCTCTTTTTCGGGTAAAATCCATATGAGAACGAAGATGAAATTTTTAAGTTCCATAATAAATAAAATTACAAAGTCTCTCCAAGTACCTTGTAGTCCTCTGTTTTACATATCAAAATCATATCTTCCCGGGAAGAGAGTACCGCCATTCACCTTGCGGGAAAAGACAAACAGAAGAATGGATGGAAGCATAACAGTGGAAGCTGCATTTGTGCTTCCTATGTTTGTCTTTTTTGGATTGGCGATCATAGCTCCTATGGGATGGTTGGATACACAGAGACAGATGCAGACAAAGGCAGAGCGATTAGGAGAATATCTGAGTCAATCTGCATACATGATGGAGGAAGGAGAAAATGAAAATATCCATTTAGAATTAAACTATCAGGAAAAAATACCGTTCCTTTTTGAAACGGTCAGTGGTATTCCTATGGGTGTTGCAGTAAAACGCAGAGGTTGGTTTGGTCTCGACGGAAAATTGACGAGTCAGAGTGTGCATGGAGAGGAACTTGATCAGGAAATGGTATATGTCACACCGGAAGGAGAGAGGTATCATTCCTTTCGCGATTGCTATCATCTTGTGAATATTTGCAAAGCAGTTTCTGCATTGGAACTGGATCATCTTCGAAATACTGAAGGTAAAATATATTATTCGTGCAGTCAATGTGTTTATGAGCAAAACATACAAGATACTGTATACATTACAACATGGGGTGTCCGATATCACAATGACAGGACATGCGCATCCATGAGCAATTATTTTCGAAAAGTTTCATTGGCTGAAGTTATTGATTGGGGAGAGTGTTCCGTCTGTGCGAGTAGAAATGATTGATGTTTGTCTGGTTAAAGATGGCCTATTTTTGATAATCTTGATCTTGGCTGCAAGGCAGGATTGGAAAAGGAAAAGCATTTCCATGAGATTTTTGCGGACAGCAGGTATTGTTGGAATCGGATTCAGTATAGTTCTAAAGCGAAGTCTATTGCAAGTTCTGTTAGCTGTTGGAGTCGGAGTGCTATTGTTGCTGCTGAGTAGATGGTCAGAAGGTGGAATCGGAGAAGGGGACGGATGGTTTTTCGTAGTTTCTGGATTCTATATAGACTGGAAGAAAAATTTGTGTTTGTTTTTATCAGGATTGTTTTTATGTTTTGGATTAAGTTTATGTTTCGTTTCGTTAAGGCTTTTGAAACGAAAAAGAAAAAATGTAACGTTTCCCTTTTTACCATTCCTTCTTCCCGCGGGAATCGGGATGATGTTAGATTCCATGCATTGTTTACCATAGAAGCAACGTTAGTTTTGGGTGTTGTGTTTATGTTGATCGCATTATTGATCCAGTATGCGTATATAGAGTACGATAAGGTGACCGGAACGATGATTTTAGAAGAGATGTTGATCCGGGCCAGACGAGTGGAAGAAGATTCAGAATCTCATTTTGAAGAGCTGGGAGAACAGCTGGGTAATCCAAGGTTGTGGCTTGGCGAGTATGAAATCGATATCTCGATGGAGAGAGGTAAGGTATCAGGAAAAGCATCATCTGGAGTATGGGAAAAGGAAATAGAGATGGAGGTATTTCAGCCAAGTACATATTTGCGGCAAAGGGAATTTCTTGAGGAAGTTTTAAGGGACGGAGAAGAACATGAGGATAGAGAAGATCGAATACAAACGGGAAATGACCCGGAATTATATGGTGATCCGTTCGGAAATGGGATGGAGTGATACTTATACCTTGCGTATGATC
>JAZTZT010000077.1:0-35738 GCA_045637605.1 Pilosibacter sp. | reverse complement strand
TCTCTTCATCCATAACGGAGATTCTGTGAATTTCACATCATAAATGTAGTGACCAAGGTATCTCGGACATACATCTTTATCGATAACAGTTACACTGATATCCTCGTTTGTTGTACCATCTTCTACATAGCTCATATCCGGATTCTTAAGCGGTTTGTGCAAGAATGCAGCAATCTCTCTTGCGATACCAAGAACAGACTGACAGTCCGGACGGTTTGCTGTGATAGAAATATCAAATAAATAATCGTCTAACTCCAGGTACTCTTTCATATCCATACCAAGCGGAGCATCCTCGTCTAAGATCATGCTACCGTTTACATCTGCACCCGGATACCAGTCTTTATTGAGGTTCAGCTCAGCACCGGAACAAAGCATACCATAGGACATCATATCAACCATTTTTCTCGGCTGAATCTCAAGACCTACCGGAAGTTTTGCACCAACTAATGCAGCCGGAACTTTTGCACCAACAAATACGTTGTTTGCACCTGTTAAGATCAGATGATCTTCGCCCATCGGACCGCAGTTTACATGGCAGATCTGTAAATGTGTGCCCTCATAGTGCTCCATAGATGTGATCTGACCTACTACAACTTTTTCTAAATTTTCACCTAAGTACTCAATACCTTCAACCTCGAAACCGGCGGAGAACAGTTTTGTCTCCAGTTCTTTGTGGGAGATATCGATATCTACATATTCTTTTAACCAGCTATATAAAACTTTCATTTGTCACCCTCCGATTACGCCTTGAACTGCTTTAAGAATTCCACATCGTTTTCGAACAGTTTGCCCATGTGGTTAATTCCGTATTTTAACATTGCGATACGCCCCATACCGATACCGAATGCAAGACCGGAATACTCGTTGGAGTCTACGTTACAGTTATCAAGAACCTTGTTGTTTACGATACCGCCGCCGAGAACCTCGATCCAACCTGTACCTTTACAAAGAGAGCATCCCGCACCACCGCATTTGAAGCAGCTTACATCTACCTCTACAGACGGCTCTGTGAATGGGAAGTAGGACGGACGAAGTCTTGTCTTTACTTCTTCGGAGAACAGAGCTTTTACAAACTGGTCTAACATACCCTGAAGATCGCAAAGTGTGATCTTCTTATCAACTACAAGACCTTCCATCTGAGAGAACATCGGGGAATGAGTTGCATCGCTGTCAGAACGGAATACTTTACCCGGTACAAGAACCTTGATCGGCGGGTTCTTGGAATCCATCACACGGATCTGTCCCGGAGATGTGTGTGTACGGAGCAGAAGATCTTCTGTTAACCAGAATGTATCCTGCATATCTCTGGACGGATGATCCTTTAATACGTTTAATCTTGTGAAGTTGTGATCATCATCTTCGATTTCCGGACCTTCGTAAATCTCGAATCCCATGCCTGCAAATACATCGATGATCTCGTTTCTGATGGAGGTTAACGGATGAAGGTTTCCAGCCGGTCTCATCTTAACCGGAAGAGTTACATCTACCATCTCGTCATCATAGCGGGCTGCCATTGCTGCCTTCTCTACTTCTTCCTTCTTTGCATCATATAAATCCTGCGCCCAAGTCTTGATCTCATTGACCATCTGACCATACGCCTTTTTCTCTTCCTTCGGTACGCTCTTAATACCAGCCATTAATCCCTGAATGGAACCTGTTTTGCTGAGGTATTTTGTCCAGAACGCTGCTAACTCTTTTGCATCTTTTACCAGATCAAGATCTGCCTGATAAGAAGCTCTGATTTCGTTCATGTTCATCTTTTCATTTCTCCTTTTTCTTGGTTTTCCTGTTGCGAAAACAGGGACGGATTTCTTATCAAAAAACAAAAAATCCCTAACACGTTCGTTAAAACGTATTAGGGACGAAATATCCGCGGTACCACCCTGATTCCCGCCATTTGGCAGGCACCTCACATTGCGTAACGTGCAAATAACGTCGCAGCCTACTTACTCCTGATCAAGTTTCAACCGCGCAGCTCCGGTGTGAAATTTGGTAATCTGTCTGAACCCGGGATCGCTTCCAGCCGATGACGCTCCCTCTCTGTCGGAAAACAGGTACCTCGTGCACCTTCTATGCCTTTTTCATATAATCGCTGTTTATAATATTACTCATGGAAAGTCAAAAAGTCAAGTGTTTTAAGGGAATTCCATATCTTTTGGGCTATTGACTTTATTGCTCTATCACATTAAAATAATTATATAGCGATTGTTCTTGTTTTTTTAAGGAGGTTCTATATGCCATACATCGCGATCAAATGTTATCCAAAAGATGAAGAAACTAAAAAAGCTGCTGTTGAAAAGATCAACGAAGTGATGTTAGAGATCTGGAAATGTCCGCCTGAAGCATTGACCATCTCCATTGAAGAAATCCCACGCGAAGAGTGGGTTGAAACTGTTAAAAAACCGGAAATTGAACAGAAATTGGATAAAATGTATATTATTTCCGGTGAGAAAAAATATTAAAATAATAAGCCCGATACATGCGTAATCAATGCATGTACCGGGCATTTCTTAATTATAATTCAGATTCTCCGATCACATGGATTCCATTGGCTGTCAAACGTTCTGCTGTTTTTCCCATACCATCCACGATCTTCTTGGAAAATGTTCCATCGTAAATACCATGGCAACCGCAGGATGGACTGCGCTCTTTGAGTATTGCAAGCGTACATCCATACTTTTGGGCAACTTCCAATGCTAACATTGCTCCACGTTCGAATTCTGCAGTTACATCCTTTCCACCGGTGTTTACCACTCGCCTGTCTTCTGCACGAATCTCAGACGCCAAACGCGGTGTAGGAAGTCCTCCCATCTGCTCCGGGCAGACTTCATGAAACTCCGCTTTTCCCTTCATGGATTCCATATAATTCAATAATTTTTGATTTTTATTATTGCCTCCGTCCCATTTGCAGTCTTTGCCGCAGAGACAGGCACTTACTAAAATATGCTCCATATTCCTTACTGCTGATTCTTCTTATTAAATGCTGCTCTCTTACGCATAGTCGGATCCAGGATCTTCTTTCTGATTCGAAGATTCTTTGGAGTTACCTCAAGAAGCTCATCTGTGTCGATGAAGTCCAGACACTGCTCTAAGCTCATGTCTCTCGGCGGTGTCAGCTTTAATGCCTCATCTGCACTGGAGGAACGTGTATTAGTCAGTTTCTTTGTCTTACAAACATTCAATTCGATATCCTCTGCTTTCGGACAGGAACCGACAACCATACCGGAATAAACCTTTACGCCAGGTCCAATGAAGAGGGAACCTCTCTCCTGTGCATTGAACAGACCGTAAGTAATAGATTCGCCTGCTTCGAATGCGATCAGAGAACCATTCTTTCTATAGCTCAGGTCACCTCTGTACTCGGAATAACCGTCAAAGATTGTATTTAAGATACCGTTACCCTTTGTATCCGTTAAGAATTCGCCTCTGTAACCGATCAGACCTCTGGATGGGATCGCAAATTCCAGTCTTGTATAACCACCGTTCGCCGGACTCATACCCTGAAGCTCACCTTTACGGCTTGTCAGTTTCTGAATGACAGAACCGGAGAACTCTTCCGGAACGTCTACATACGCGATCTCCATCGGCTCTAACTTGCGGTTTCTCTCATCTGTTTTGTAAATTACTTCTGCCTTACTTACAGCGAACTCGAAACCTTCACGTCTCATATTCTCGATAAGAACGGACAGATGAAGCTCTCCACGACCGGAAACTTTGAAACAGTCTGCGGAGTCAGTTTCTTCAACACGAAGGCTGACATCAGTATTTAACTCTCTGAATAAACGGTCACGGATATGACGGGAAGTAATATATTTACCTTCCTGGCCGGCAAGAGGGCTGTCGTTTACCATGAAGTTCATGGAAATGGTCGGCTCAGAGATCTTCTGGAACGGGATCGCCACCGGATTCTCCAGATCACAGATGGTGTCACCAATATGGATATCTGTAATACCTGTGATCGCTACGATGGAACCAATCTGTGCGCTCTGTACTTCCACACGGTTCAGTCCGTCATACTCATATAATTTACCGATCTTTACTTTTCTCTTTTTGTCAGGCTCGTGATGGTTTACGATCACACACTCCTGATTTACACGGATGGAACCGTTGTCAATCTTACCGACACCGATACGACCTACGTACTCGTTGAAGTCGATGGTACTGATCAGCATCTGTGTCTCTGCTTCCGGATCACCTTCCGGCGCCGGAATATACTCAACGATCGTCTCAAACAGCGGGCTCATATCCACTTCCGGATCGCCCAGTTCTTTCTTTGCAAAACCAGATCTTGCAGATGCAAATACAAACGGACAGTCAAGCTGTTCATCAGAAGCATCTAAATCCATAAATAACTCAAGTGTCTCGTCAATGACATCATCCGGTCTGGCTTCCGGACGATCGATCTTATTGATACACACAATCACGTGAAGATCCAGTTCCAATGCCTTCTGCAAAACGAACTTCGTCTGTGGCATCGGACCTTCAAATGCATCTACTACAAGAATAACGCCATCTACCATCTTCAGAACACGTTCTACTTCACCGCCGAAGTCCGCATGTCCTGGGGTATCGATAATGTTGATCTTTGTTCCTTTATAGAAAACAGCTGTGTTCTTGGACAGGATCGTGATACCGCGCTCACGCTCGATATCGTTAGAGTCCATAACACGTTCTGCAACTTCCTGATTTTCACGGAATACACCACTCTGCTTTAAGAGCTGGTCTACCAGTGTTGTTTTACCATGGTCGACATGGGCAATGATCGCTACGTTTCTGATATCTTCACGTTTGATCTTCATATAATAAGGCCTCTTTTCTTCTAAATGAATCATAGGACTTTCCTATAATTAAAAAAGGATTTTGAATGGCTGGGTTTCAGGCATTCAAAATCCAGGTCAATTTTCCGAGTCAAAATTATAGCACCGTGTACTATAAAATGCAAGTACAAAATTGTACGTTCATTAATCCTCAAATAAAATCACTTCTTTATTTAAGAGTCCGTACCAGATTTCATCACCTTTTTCAATCTTGGCTCCGCCACTGGTACCCTCTGTGATCTTCTTTACCAGCCCATCGTACTGTGCAACCGGAACAAGAAGCTGGAACTCTACCTTATCTGTGTATACACTATCCAGGATAGTAATTCCCTCCTGACCTAAAATATACTGGATCTTTCCGACTCCGGTATAATCGGTTTCTACCATCATTTCATACGCGCGATGCTTTTCCACAATCTCGCTCATCTCCAGACCTTCTTTTACCGCACCGGAATATGCACGCACAAGTCCGCCTGTACCAAGAAGAGTTCCTCCGAAATATCTGGTCACCACCACACACATATTGTGGATATCTTCACCTAAAAGCACATCCAGCATCGGTCTGCCCGCTGTCTGTGCCGGTTCTCCATCATCGCTGCATCTGGTCAGTTCATGATTCTTACCGATGGTAAATGCAGAACAGTTATGTCTGGCATCCCAATATTTTTTCTTCATCTCAGCGATAAATGCTACTGCCTCTTCTTCAGATCTCACAGGTTTTGTATTTGCAATAAAGCGGGATTTCTTCACTTCGATCTCCGCTTCTCCGCCTTCATAAAGAATTTTGTAACTGTCTGCCATGGCATGCTCTCCTGTTTTTTCATATTTTTCTACTTAGCTGTCAAAAATATCATAATACATTCGAACAAAATCCACAATAGCTATTTATTATTGAAAAAAAATTTGATATAATGTTTAGATGGTAAAGGAGGCTTCCTGAATGAAATATGGAAAAAATGACGTAACCCGGAAGCTGAAAAAGACCACAGCCAAATCAGAGAAAGTTACCAACAAGCTTTTGTTATACTGCATTAAGCTTACTTTGGTCATGGTAGCCTTTGTTTTTGTGCTTGGTGTCAGTCTGGGTTATGGAGTCTTTAAGGGTATTATTGACTCCGCTCCTGAGATCAATGTGGCAAGTATTGAGCCTAGCGGTTTTGCTACTATGGTCTACGACAGCGAAGGAAATCTTACCGAGACACTGGTCAAATCCGGCGCAAACCGTTTGGAGGCGACTTATGATGAACTTCCGCAGGATCTGATCGATGCGTTTGTCGCGATCGAAGATGCACGTTTCTGGGACCACAAGGGAATTGACTTCCGTGCTATTATGCGTGCGGTTGTCGGAGTTCTTACCAATGATCCGGCGGGCGGCGGAAGTACACTGACACAGCAGCTGATCAAAAATAACGTCTTTGCAGGCGGTAACGAAGATACCTTCGGAGAAACTCTGGAACGAAAGATTCAGGAGTGGTATCTTGCGATCAAGCTGGAAAAAGTCATGGATAAAAAGATTATCCTGAAAAACTATCTGAATACGATCAACCTGGGAAATAATACTCTGGGCGTTAAGGCTGCAGCTAAACGTTATTTTGATAAAGATGTTTCGGAACTTACTCTTTCCGAAAGTGCTGTTATCGCCGGCATCACTCAGAACCCATCCAAATTAAATCCGATTTCTGAAAAAGGTCGGAAAAATAATGAGGACAAGCGCCGCGTTATTTTACAGTATATGTACGAACAGGGCTATATCACCAAAGATGAACAAGAAGAAGCTCTGGCAGACGATGTTTATTCCAGGATCCAGAACGTTGATCTGATTTCCAAGGAAAGCAATACTGCATATACGTACTTCACGGATGAGCTGATCGAGCAGGTTCTTGAGGCTCTTCAGGAAAAGAAAGGTTATACGGAAACACAGGCTTACAACCTTCTTTTCTCCGGCGGTCTTTCTATTTATACAACCCAAGATCCGAAGCTTCAGGCAATCGTCGATTCAGAAGTAAACAATGAAGAAAACTACGATGTGGTTTATTATTCTGTTGATTATCGTCTCTCCCTTCAGCATGCAGACGGTACAACAACTCATTACTCCGACGAGAGTATGAAGAACTACTTCAAAAAAGACCTTGGAAGAGCTTCCTTCGACGGACTCTTCAGTTCCAAGGAAGAGGCTGCTGAAGCAGTTGAAACTTACAAGGCAGCAATGCTGAAAGAAGGCGACACCGTGCTGGGTGAATCCACATATTACGTGTTACAGCCACAGCTCTCCTTCGTTCTCATGGATCAGTCCACGGGATATGTCAAAGCAATCAATGGCGGCCGCGGTGAAAAAGAGATCAGCCGATCCCTGAACCGTGCTACCAACACAGTAAAACAGCCGGGATCCACATTCAAGGTGCTCACGACATTTGCTCCGGCCCTTGACACATGCGGAGACACTCTCGCATCGGTTTACTATGATGCTCCTTATACAGTCGGTGCGAAAACATTCCGCAACTGGTACGGCAGCAAAGGCTATTTTGGATACAGCAATATCCGCGATGGTATTGTCTATTCTATGAATATCGTGACCGTACGTTGTATGATGGAAACGGTTACTGCTGAACTTGGTGTGGAATACACCAGAAACTTCGGTATCACTTCCCTGACAGACAGCGATTACAATGCATCTACTGCTCTCGGCGGTATTACAAACGGTGTTTCAAACCTCGAACTGACAGCTGCTTATGCAGCGATCGCAAATGAAGGTATTTATACGAAACCGATTTTCTTTACAAAGATCCTTGACCATGATGGAAAAGTGATCCTTGAAAGTGAACCGGAAACCAGACGTGTCATCAAAGAATCAACCGCATTCCTTTTAACAGACGCGATGGCACAATCCATGGAAAGCAGCCTGATGTATGCGTCTCCTGGCGTGAGCTTAAGTTCCACCAGCCCGTCTGCAAACATTCCGGGCATGTCCAATGCGGGTAAATCCGGTACAACCTCTGACAACAACGACATCTGGTTCGTTGGTTATACTCCGCACTACACTGCAGGTGTTTGGTCCGGATGTGATGAAAACCAGAAGATTTCTGCGATCGGAAGCAGCACTTCTTATCACAAGAAGATCTGGCGTAAGATCATGACACAGGCTCATGAAGGCCTCGCTGACGTAGGATTCCATATGCCGGATTCCATTGAAACAGTTGAAGTTTGTCGTAAATCCGGTATGCTTGCAAGTCCGGGCATCTGTGAACTGGATCCACGCGGAAGTTCCATTTACACAGAATACTTTGAAAAAGGTACTGCTCCTACTGAACTATGCAGCCATCACGTATTAACAACCGTATGTGCAGAATCCGGTGGCACTCCGACAGAGTTCTGTCCGGAAGAATCCAAAATCCAGAGAGCTGCCATGGTTCTTCCTGCTAACGAAACAGGAGCAACCGACGATTCAAACTACATTGCTCAGCCAGAACCGTGTCCGATCCACATTACAGAGATTGAGACACTTCCGGAGGAAAATGATTCCAATGATTCCAATGATTCTTCTTCCTCTACGATCACCACGATCCCTCTGGGACCTGGTTATCTGGGACCTGGTTATAACAGTTCCAATTCCGGAAACTCCGGCCCAAACAACAATTACGGACCGGGAAGTTACGGACCTGCAGCAGGCAGACCATAAAACCAAATCATGAAAAACAACTAGCGCCGGGGCTGATCGCTCCCGGCGCTAACTTATTTATTCTTCTTCATTTCCAAAATTGTGCTTCAAGATCAGCATTCTTTCGATTCGATGATTCTCATCTACGTGCTTTACAAGAATTGTAAAATTCTTGTAATCGAATGCATCGAACTCAACCGGCATTGCACCGATCACTTCTGCTGCCCATCCACCCACAGTTGTACAGTCAGTTTCCAGTTCCTCGTCATCCAGATCCAGATTATCAAACAACTCACTGAGATTCATGTCTCCGGAACACTCGAAACGAGTCTTGGAAAGTTCCTGCCAGTCGTTGACAATATCGTCATTTTCATCCCAGATCTCGCCAACCAGCTGTTCTAAAACGTCTTCCATGGTAACGATTCCCATCGTTCCGCCATATTCATCAGCAACAACTGCCATATGAGTCTGGCTCACACGGAATTCATTCATGATCGCATGAAGCTTCATCGTCTTCGGAATATAGATCGGTTCCAGGATCAGACTCTTCAGTTCCACATTTTCATTGATCATCAGTTCTTTTAAAAAGTTCTTTACATATAAAACACCGATGATATGGTCGATGGTACGGTCATAGACCGGAAATCTGGAGAACTGAGTCTCTGAAATGGTCTTTAAAATATATTCCATGCTGTCATTGATTTCAAAACCGATGACATCAATTCGCGGTGTCAGGATATCCGCTGCATCCTGATCCGTAAATTCCAGCGCGGATTGTAAAAGATCGGTCTGATTTTCATCAATAATACCCTCATCTTCTACCGTATCCAAAATATTTTCAAATTCCTCTTCCGTGATCGTTACTTCTTCTCTGTCATCATTTTTCCATAAAAGACTGAAAAGATTTATGATTCCCGTTGTGATCAACACTGCCGGGAAAAAGAGGATCATCAAAATGCGTAACGGATATGCGGCAAACTTTGCAATGGATTCGTTGCATCGTCTCGCCACCATTTTCGGAGTGATCTCACCAAAGATCAGGATCAATACTGTCATAACCACCGTTACCACGGTAGACGCCACATCATCTGTGATCCTTCCCTCCATGGACGCAGCCAGGCTGACAGCAAGAACTGTCGCGATAGAAGTCGCCGCAATATTTACCAGATTGTTACCAATCAGAATCGTAGATAATGCACGGTCGTAATGGTTGTATATGTAGAGAACGACCTTCATGACTCCCTTTGGATCTTCACTTTCTTTTTTGAGTTTCAATTTATTGAGAGAGGTATAAGCAATCTCAGAACCTGAGAAAAATGCAGAGCCCATCAGTAAAAGGAAAATACCAATATATGCCATACACGTATCCTCCTTCCTACATCAGCTGCAGGCCTTCGCCTGTATCGCTCTCATCCTGAATATCTCCAACCAGCTCTTCCAGAATATCTTCCATGGTAATAACGCCCACTTTTTTACGATTTTCATCGCAGATGAAGACCATATGGAGTTTATTGAGACGCATTCTCTGGAGCAACTCGGAAACCTCGATCTTCTTGTCAAACACATACGGCTTTAACAGCATCTTACGAAGCATGATCGGCTGTTTCTGTACATAACGATTTAAAAAATCATTGGTTGGAAGGATTCCTACAATATTATCTTCTCTTCCCTCATAGATCGGGATACGAGAATATGGCGACATACGAATGAACTCAGCCAGTTTATCAAGTGAGGTAGAGCTGGATATGCGAACCACTTCTCCGATCGGAACCATGATATCTTCTGCCCGTTTCTGACCAAACTCGATCGCTGAATTTACAAGCGCCTGTTTTTCCGGTTCTAAAACACCTTCATCTTCAATCGTTTCAATAATGTTCAGCAAGTCTTCTTCTGTTACCTTTCCGCTGTCTTCTGCTGCCAATGTATGAGATAACGTATTGGAAATGCCGGAAAACAGGAACGATACCGGAGTACATAACCGTACGATCAGCTGCATGCTGCCTGCAAAAACTAATGCGATCTCCTCACTTCTTGCTTTGGCAAGACTCTTTGGAAGCATCTCAGCAAATAGATACACGATAATGGTTGTAATGATCGTACCATATACTACATACTCTGTAGAAAACTGGCGCATTACAAGCAATGCGGACAAGGACGCACAACTGGCGTGGAAAACATTGTTGCCAATCAGGATCGTGGTCAGGGTCTTATCGAACCGGTCACAAACCCAAAGGGCTGTTTTCGCCCGCTTATTGCCTTTATCGGCCATGGTGCGAAGTCGCACTCTGCTCACTGCTGTATATGCAGTTTCGCAACATGCGAAATACGCTGAACAAAAGAGAAAGAATAGATACAATAGACAACTGTCTATATCCACGAAACAATCACTCCTTTATAAAAAATATTATTTTTCCATTTTACTATATCGGAGGATTGCTGTCAATCATTGTCATCTAATGCTTCATTTTGGGTTTAAAGATCAAGGACCCAAGGTAACCAAAAATCAGCGCACCTGAGATTCCCACAGCACTGGAAGTAAAGCCACCCTTAAAGATGCCAAGGAAACCATCTTCGCCAACTGCTTTCTGGATCCCGGTCCAGAGCAAGTTGCCAAATCCAAGAAGCGGAACAGTCGCACCTGCACCTGCCCATTCGGAGAACGGCTGATATAATCCCAAAAAACCTAATACACTTCCGCTCACCACAAGCAGCACCATGATCCTTCCAGGCATCAGTTTTGTCTTATCCATCAAGATCTGTGCCAGTGCACAGATTACTCCACCCACTAAAAATGCTTTTACATAGTCCATTCTTTTCTCCTAGTCACAATCACATTTTTCCAAAATTACCGCGTGCGCAATTCCCGGAACACTCTGTCCTTCGTTATAGCTAACCGTCGACAATAAGGCACCGGTCGGAATGAACAGCACTCGCTTCCATACACCATCTCGAATTTGAGGTAAAATGTACGCACAGAGAACCGATGCAGAACATCCACAACCACTTCCTCCTGCATGTGTGTCCTGTGTCTCATCCCGAAAAATCTCGATTCCGCAGTCCATATAACGACTTTCGATATCATATCCGGCCTTCACCAGATAATCCAAAAGAAGTCTTCTTCCAATCTGCCCCAGATCGCCGGTTATGATCTTATCATAGTAAGTCTCATCCACACCAAGATCTCTGAAATTTGTGAGTATCGTATCCATTGCTGCCATCGCCATGGCAGCTCCCATATTCATGGAATCTTTAAATGCCATATCAACAATTTTACCGGTTGTGACTCCTGCCACTTTTGCCAATGGTTTCTTTCCCTTAATCCTTTTATTTCCATGATTTGCAGACAAGATCACGGAACCACATCCCGTTACCGTCCATGTCGCAGAATAAGGACGCTGGTTTCCATATTCCAACGGAAAACGAAACTGCTTTTCTGCTGAAGCAAAATGGCTGGAAGCTGCAACTGCCACATGATCTGCGAAACCACCTTCTACCACCATAGATCCTAGTCCCATGGCCTCGCCCATGGTTGAACAGGCGCCATAAATTCCAAACATCGGAAATTCCATATTTAATATGCCAAATGATGTTGCGATCAACTGTGCAAGAAGGTCGCCACCGAAATAGTACCGGATTTCCTCTTTTTTCAGTCCACTCTTTTCGATCACAAGACTGACAGCCCTTGTCTGCAGTTCGCTCTCTGCTTCTTCCCAGTTCTTTTTACCAAGCATGGAATCGGCTTCGACCTGATCAAAATATGATCCAAGTGGTCCTTCTCCTTCTTTTTTTCCGACTACCGAAGCGGCTGCAAGGATCAGAGGCGGATTTTGAAAGATCACACTGGCTTTACCTCGTTGCTTTTCATTCATAGTATTTCCCTCCATTTGTGCATATTATGAACCATCTAGAGCCTATACAAAATTTGCGATCCAATAAACAATTCCCAATATCCAGCTTGAAAAAATCCCAAACAAGATCACCGGTCCTGCAATTGTAAAAATCTTGCATCCAACGCCAAACACCTGTCCTTCTGCTTTGTACTCGATTGCCGGAGCTACAACGGAATTGGCAAATCCGGTTATTGGTACAAGAGCTCCTGCTCCGGCAAACTTTACGATTTTCGGGTAAATATTGAATCCTGTCAACAGAATACTGCCAGCAATCAGGCAGAGTGTCGTCCAAGATGCTGCTGTTTCTTTTTCCATATCCATAGACAGAAATAAATTCGTCAGTGCCTGTCCAATCGTGCAGATTGCACCACCCACCAAAAATGCATTCCACATATTTTTCCACACACTGAATACAGGAGTCACTTCCTTCACATAATTTCCATATTGTTTTTTATCGATTTCCATTAAGTACCTCCAAAACCGTAGACAAAGTATATAACAGAACCTAATAATTTTCCTGCTGCAATGGCCACGATCACATATTGTAATCCAATTGCCAGATGAATCCTTCTCGCAAGTACAGGAAGTGCTTTTAGCGTTTCTGCCAAAGACATGACCAGGCACCCTACAAAGATTCCGATAGACAATCCCCAACCACCAAGCATCACGATACCTCCAAACATCTGTGGAGCATGGTACAGATCCATCAGATTCCCAAATATCCCTCCGATGATCATCATCGTCTCACAAAGTATCACATGCGCCTTGGTCCCGGTCGTACCGATCAGACGCGGGAAGATTCCAATGATGGCCAAAAATGCAAAAACACCTGCTGCCACAATTCCACCTGCACTGCTTCCAATCACAAATAACAATGCCTGTTTAAGATACATCGATGCCGCGCTCCTTTCTTCCGCGATTCTGGATCAGTGTTTTTCCCACATTGTCTTCATAAAGCCGCATCTCTACTTCAATAGGTGTCGGATCCACAGTTAGTTTCCAGGAGGCAAAATGATTGAAGAACACCAAAATTCCAAGCGCCACACCGAGCGAATAGGAAAACTCTAAGATGGTCACACCATCTGATTCGACTCCCATAACCAACTGATATATATTTCCAAAAACATCCGTGACACTCGCATCATTGTTAAATGTCATGATCGCAAAGGCTGCTCCACAAAAAGAAATGGCCGCTACGACCGCTGTTTTGATCCATTGTAATGGAAGCACCCCGCCTGCATCTGTTCGGTAGTTGATGATAAAATCAGCCTGTCCCATGTTGCTGATCTGAATATTTTTTTCTGTACCTTCCACCTGGTTCAACAGATCCATGATACTGCCAACATATGTGATCTTGCTTCCCTTTTCAGGTGTTTGAAAGGAAATCACCTTGATATTTTTTATTTTCTCTTCAATGGAACGGTCCTGACAGTGTACTTCTGCAATATCTTTGATATAGACGTCTGATTTGTAAACTTCTGTTGTCTGTGCAATCTTTAGATATACGGTTCCGCTGCTCACGCGCCCACCAGCTTTCCGATCTCACGATAGACCAGCGTTCCATCTGCACTGACCTTTGGTCCCTGAAGATAAAACAAAACGTACCAGACTGTGAAACCGATCAAAAGCAACAGCAAAACAGCTGTTAAAAAATGGAGTTTATCTTTTAAGGAATTCATTGTTACACATCCTTTATTAAGATTTCATTACCTTCAGTATGTGCATCCTTATCCTTCTCTATACATTTAATTTCTTTCGCAATTCCATCAATATTTTTTTCTCCAACCTTGATACTTGAACTTGTGAGATTCCCAGATGGTCCGCGATCGCGGTCTGTGTTTTATTTTCATAATACCTTGCAATAATAATTTTTTGTTCCTGCGGTTTTAATTCTTTCAACACCTCCGTTAAAACCATCCGATTCAATAATGCTTCATCTTCTAAATGATTTCCCAAAATCTTGTCGATCAGACAGCCTCCGGATTCATCATCATTAGTCAGCGGGCGGTAAATGGACTCCACTTCCGCCCCGGCTTCCAGGGAGGCTGCAACCTCTTCACGGCTGACCCCGACTTCTTTAGCAATTTCATCGATTGTCGGCTCTCGGCCCATTGCATACTCCAACCGTTCTCTCGCCATTCCTGCCTTCATTGCCAGTTCTTTCAATGGACGGCTTACTTTGATCATTCCGTCATCTCGCAGAAACCGACGGATCTCTCCTGTGATCATCGGAACTGCGTAAGTAGAAAACTTAACATCCATTTCCAGATCAAATTTATCAATAGCCTTCATTAGTCCAATACTGCCAATCTGAAATAAATCCTCTAAATCGTATCCACGATTTGAAAATCTACGGACAATACTCCAGATGAGCCCCATATTTTCCGTAACCAGCATATCTCTGGCCATTTTATCTCCCCCGTGTGCACGTTTGATGTACTCCATGGTGTCGATCATATATGTCACCTGCCGATTTTCTTTCTCATCGTTACGGAAGTACCGCTGCCCGGTGATGAGATTACTTCCACCCGGTCCATGAATGCCTCCATAAAGGAAAAACCCATTCCGGACCGCTCTTCCGGAAGCGTGCTAAACATCGGCTCCATGGCTTTTTCTATATTGGTAATTCCAACCCCGTCGTCACTCACGGTCACAGACAGCACATGTTCCTCCACGGCTGCTTCAATGTGAATCGTTCCTTCTCCATTTTGATATCCATGAATCACCGCATTGGTCACCGCCTCCGAAACTGCTGTCTTAATATCATCAATTTCCTCCAAAGTCGGATTCATGCGCGTGGCAAATACAGCTACAACAACTCTGGCAAACTCTTCATTTTCCGAACAACTGTCAAAGGTTAGTCTCATAACCTCACGAGACCTTGTTCTGTCGTTTTTTTTCTGTTCCATCCTGTGCTCCTCCTTTATCGGTAAATAGCTTCTTCTTTTGACTCAAACTGAGGCATCAGAGTCAACATTCCACCCAGCTTCAGAATGCGCTGAATCTGCGGAGACGCGCCATAGAAAGAAACCATTCCTCCACTTGCTCTCATCTGCTTATATCGATTTAACAGAATGCCAATTCCGGAACTGTCCATAAATGTTGTGCGGCTAAAATCAAATATCAGTTTTGAAATATAATTCTCTGCCATTAATAGATCTGTCTCATATCGCAAATTGCGACAGTTATGATGATCCAGTTCCGCCGGCATATGTATGATCAGTATTTGTCCTTTCGCTTCATAAATAAAAGATGGGTCCATGATCATTCCTCCTAATTGTTTTTAAGACAAAAAAAGAGACCTCACAGAAAAGTCTCTTCTTCTGTAAAGTCTCTCTAATATCCTCGTTCTTCTTTTGCTTTTGCTGCCAGTTCCTCATTATCAAAGTTCATGATAACCTGACCGAATAACTGGTCTGAAGTTTCTTCTTCTCCCTTATTCTTATAGATCATTGCCATATTGAATATGATCTGCGGATTTCGGTCGTCAAACTTCATATACTCCTCATAGTATCGGAGCGCCTGATCTGTATCTCCTGCTTCTGTACTCTGAATTGCCAGTTTTTCCAAGACGGCAGGTGCATTGGCTTCCATATCGGTCTCAATCTCAGACAGGATATTTAACATATTCTCGTTGGTGATCTTGGTTGTGTCCAGTTCAATATACTGTTTTACCGCTGTTTCAAAATCTTCGCTGCGATATGCCTGTAAAATCTCTACAAGGGTTTGATACTGAACCAAGGTGCTGTCAGAATCTCCGATCAGGTTCTCCAGATTTTCCTCTGCCTTTCCCTTCTCGGCCTCCAACTGTTCTGCAGCTTTTCGAAGTTTATCTGCCTCCTGATTGGCCAGGTTCAACTTGTCCGCGTAGATCCGCATCTCCTGATTATGCTGATAGTTCAGGGAACGGTCGCGGGCCGGTAAGATCATAAACAGTACAACGATAACGCCGAGTGCAAGGCCGATACCGATGTTGATGATCGACTGCCAACCGGTATTTTCCTTATATGTAGGCGGCAGAATGACATCATTGTCCTCCATCTCACGGTGGTTGAATGCATTTTTCAGCTTACGCTTTTCCACGTCTGCTTTTCCTGTCTTAGATTTTACATATTCCATATATCGTTCAGCCCTGCGATTGTTTTTATCAATCTGAAGGACTTTATAAAGGGATTTACCGGCTTTTGTATAGTCCTCGTGTCCAATATACAAAAGGGCCAAAAGCAAATGTGCTTTTACAAAATTCGGTTTTTCCTCGACGATTCTCTTTAACTGTAAGACTGCCAGATCATCGCTGCCGTTCTGTGCATGGATCAGTGCTTGATTGTACTTTCTGATCAAGTTGCTGGCGTGCTCTAACTGTCCCGGCTTTCTCTGAACCTTATCCAGATAACGATCTGCACGGTTTCCCTCCGGCTGCAGATGGACACTGACCACCCACTGGACCAGCGCATCGGATGTCTCGCCCATCTCGTAGAAGATCAGTCCCAGCAGGTTTCTGGCGTCTGTATGGTATTTATTAAACTGAAGCGCTCGTTTCAGGCACTCGGCTGCACCGGAAAGATCACGCTCTCTCGCAAGTTCCAGACCACGGTTATAAAAGCTGTTGGCCGCATACTGGATTTTCTGCATATAGTCCATAAATTATTTATCCTTTATCTCTTTCATGATCTCCATCATGATGTCTGCCATATCCGTTAAGTCACTTTTTACAATTGTCTCGCTCACAGCCTCCACTTCAAGAGAAGGCTTGAAAAGCTCCAGTTCTTTTTCGAAATTAATCATTTAGTATCCTCCGGAAATCATTTCCAACGCTTACCTATTCATCATAGCAAGTTCCGGTCGGAAAATCAATCAAAACCCATCGTCCGAAAATCTCCCGATTCGACAAGCGATCCGGGAGATTTCCAGTCAATGATGCTATTTTTATTTTGTAAGCTGTGCCAGACGTTCTTTCACCTGCTCCATCATCTGAGCATATTTCGCCTGTTTTGCTTTCTCTTCGTCAATCTTCGCCTGCGGAGCCTTGCTTACGAATTTCTCGTTTGCAAGCATACCATTTACACGTGCAAGCTCTTTTTCAAGCTTCTCTGCTTCTTTCTGGAGACGCTCGATTTCTTTCTCGATATCAACCAGCTCTGCGAACGGCATATAGATAGAAGCCTGAGCTACTACTGCAGAAACTGCATCCTCAGAGATACCTGCTTTGTCAGCCTGAACCAGAACTTCACTTGCGTAACCGAGTGTAGCAAAGAATACTTTACTGTTCTCGAAGATTCCGCGAACTTCTTCGTTTTCAGAAACTACGAATACTTTTGCTTTCTTGCTCGGCGGTACGTTCATGGATGTACGAACGTTACGGATCGCACGAACTGCCTCTTTGATTGTCTCAACCGCATGCTCATCTGCTGCGAAGTTCCACTCTTCTTTGAACTCCGGCCAGTTGGAGATCATGATGGACTCTTCCTCATCCTGAAGGTTGCAGAAGATCTCCTCGGAGATGAACGGCATGAACGGATGAAGGAGCTTTAAGGAGTTGATCAGAACAGTCTTTAATGTCCAAAGAGCTGCTGCCTTTGTTGTATCCTCATCGTTCCAGAGACGCGGTTTTACCATCTCGATGTACCAGTCACAGAATTCCTCCCAAATGAAGTCGTAAACTTTCTGAACAGCAATACCTAACTCGTATTTGTCCATATTCTCTGTTACTTCTTTTGCTAAGGAGTTCATCTTGGAAAGGATCCATTTATCTGCCATTGTAAGGTCAGAAAGCTGTACATTTGCAGCCTGTGCCTTCTCAATGTTCATCATGATGAAACGGCTTGCGTTCCATACTTTGTTTGCAAAGTTTCTGCTCGCCTCAACACGCTCCCAGTAGAAACGCATATCATTTCCCGGAGAGTTACCTGTGAGCAGAGTCATACGAAGAGCATCTGCGCCGTATTTATCGATAACCTCAAGCGGATCAATACCGTTGCCGAGGGACTTACTCATCTTGCGGCCCTGAGAGTCACGTACCAGACCGTGGATCAGTACTGTGTGGAACGGACACCCACCAGTCTGCTCGATACCGGAGAATACCATACGGATTACCCAGAAGAAGATGATGTCGTAACCGGTTACGAGAACGTCTGTCGGGTAGAAATACTCTAACTCAACAGTGTTCTTCGGCCAGCCAAGTGTGGAGAACGGCCATAATGCGGAGGAGAACCATGTATCCAGTGTATCCTCATCCTGTTTGAAGTGTGTATGACCGCACTTCGGACATGTTTCCGGACATGTCTTAGCAACTACCATCTCGCCGCACTCTTCACAGTAGTACGCCGGGATTCTGTGGCCCCACCAGATCTGTCTGGAGATACACCAGTCACGGATACCCTCTAACCAGTGAAGGTATGTCTTACCGTAGCTTTCCGGAACGAATTTTAACTGACCGTTCTTGAGAGCCTCGATTGCCGGTTTTGCCATCTCATCCATCTTAACGAACCACTGCGGTTTTACCATCGGCTCAACAGTTGCGCCACAACGATCGTGTGTACCAACGTTGTGCGGATGCGGAACAACCTTAACGAGGAGACCCATTTCTTTCAGGTCTTCTACCATGGTCTTTCTTGCCTCATAGCGGTCCATACCGAAGTATTTGCCCTTTGCGCTGATTGTAGCGTCATCGTTCATGATGCAGAGTTCCGGAAGGTTGTGACGTTTACCAACCTCGAAGTCGTTCGGGTCATGGGCCGGTGTGATCTTTACGCAGCCTGTACCAAACTCTTTATCTACATAAGAGTCCGCAATTACCGGGATCTCTCTGTCAGTCAGCGGAAGCTTTAACATCTTACCGATGAGATCTGCATATCTCTCGTCTTCCGGGTTAACAGCAACTGCTGTATCACCGAGAAGAGTCTCCGGACGTGTTGTAGCAATCTCTACGAAACGGCCTTCCTCACCAACGATCGGATAGTTGATGTGCCAGAAGAAACCATCCTGCTCTTCATGCTCAACTTCTGCGTCAGAAATGGAAGTCTGACATACCGGACACCAGTTGATGATTCTGGAACCTTTGTAGATGTAACCTTTTTCATATAATTTTGTGAATACTTCTAATACTGCGTCAGAACATCCTTCGTCCATAGTGAAACGCTCTCTGTCCCAGTCAGCAGAAGTACCGAGCTTATGAAGCTGCTGTACGATTCTGGAACCGTACTCGTCTCTCCATGCCCAAACTTCTTTTAAGAAACCTTCACGGCCAAGGTCATCTTTGTTGATGCCCTGTTTTTTCAGTTTATCAATAACCTTTACCTCAGTAGAGATCGCAGCATGGTCTGTACCCGGCTGCCAGAGAGCCTCAAATCCCTGCATTCTCTTGTAACGGATCAGGATATCCTGCATAGTGTTGTCAAGTGCGTGGCCCATGTGAAGCTGGCCAGTGATGTTCGGCGGCGGCATTACGATCGTGAACGGCTTCTTGCCTTCTCTTTTGCCACGCTCAGCATCTGCATGGAAGTACTTATTGTCCAACCATTTCTGGTACAGGCGTTCTTCAATGTCCGCCGGATTATAGGTCTTTTCCAGTTCTTTCATTGTAAATTCTCCTTCTCTTTTTTTCATTCTCTATTCGCAACAGTTACTCTTTTTCAAGTTCAAATCGAATTCCTGTGACGATATTCTTAAACTCTGTTTCCTGCTCCTTACTGTTTTCTGCAGGATAAATTGCAACAAAACATAATGTGTCGTCCGAGTTCGGGATTGCGATCATGCTGGTCGTTACCTGACAAAGTGCGTCAAGCACCTGATATTGAACTCCCATCTGGATCACGTCTGTTTCATCCAGTGATGTGATCTCAATACCGGTCTCTTCTGCATCCGGAAATTCCAGTCGGATATCGTTCACATATCCCGCATAATATGCTTCATAGTCAAAATTCTCCGGAAACTGTAAGTTGTCCCACTTTGATATGGAAAATGAGAACTTTTCATTCTTATGATTCATAAAATGGTACTCTCCATTGGATTCTTCTTCCACATTCCACTCATTTCCGTTTAACGGGATTGTGAAAGAACCATCCGGAGCTTCCCACAGTTCCATATGCGGTTCCGGTTTTCCGTTTATTTCATTGCTGTCCTTGCAGCCGGAAAGAGCAAGAGCCAGGATACTGATCATCAGCATCCCAAACCTTCTGATCTTCAAGACTGCCTCCTTACATCTGTTTTCGTACGATCGCGTACTCATCGCCTAATCGGTAAAATGGACATGAAAACTCCGCACCTCTTAGAAACGCAGACATCTCATCCTCGTCCAGATTGGCTTCACAGACATAGTATTCATATTCTTCATCGTAAGTATAGTACGCACAGGACTCGCAGCTTCCCTGTACTTGTTTCTCTTTTTTAGCCATGGTTCACGGCCTCCATTTCGTATGCTGCATGGGTGGTTCCTTTGTAGGCCAGATAATCAGCCACATACTCTTTTGCAGTAAAACCAACTGCTTCGTAGCATGCTTTCGCAGACGGATTGTTTTCAAAAACTCCCAGAGTTGCACGCTTCATCCCCAGAACCCCAAAAGCATATTTCAGAGCAAGACGGATCATTTCTTTTCCGTATCCTTTGCCTCTGGCATTGGGATCTACGATAATAAAACCGAACCGAATGCTCTCTGCCTCATAATCCGCCAACCGCATGATAAAATGACCCACCGGATCACCATTTTCATCCAGAGCTGTCATCAGCCATCCGTTCTCTTCATCCACGCACCAGGTCTGAAAATAGAATTCTAACTGCTCCATGGTCAGTGGATATTCAAACTTACCGTTGCTCCACATCACGAAGATTTCCTCCGGAACCTCTGCCCACCAGGACAAAAGTCTTTTCGCATCGGAGGGTTTGTAAGGTCTCAATCGCATCATACCGATCACTCCATATCTGTCATGCATGTAATGAAATAAAAAACGCCCTCTGCATGTTACCATACAAAGGGCGAATTACCGCGTTACCACCTTTTTTCACTGCTCTATGTCCAAACATGCGGCTCGAACATAAATCAGCAATCTCTCCGGGTTCTTAACGGTACCCAACCGGAAACAGCTACACTCGATACCCCCGTTTTCACCGTCCCAGCTCCGAAGCTACCTTCCGTTCACGCCTTCCCAGACCACCTCCCAGCCAATGAGCGGTCCTCTCTGTCGGTGCACTTGAACGTACTCCTCTTCCTCTAAGCCATTCACATATACAAAGTAAATAATATTAAAATTCCAACCGATTGTCAAGGCTTTTTACATCATCTTGCGATACTGTCCCTTCCACTCATTCACCAGTTCTCCGGCTCCTGCAATCCTCTTGAGCGGATCCTTTTCAAACAGCTGTCCCAGTTTCACAACGGCACCGGCTCCCGTCGCTTCATCGATGATCCCCTGAGCTTCCACATCCCATGCACTGGTATCTTCTTTTGCGATCAATTCCTTGAAACGATCTTTTAATTCCAGCTCCGGTTCCATTAAAGTCAGGAAATACATACGCTTCAGGTATGCCTTCTCAGCCTTTTCGTTCCATGCGCAGTCGTAAGCATACATGGCTTTCTGGTAGCAAAACAGCTTCGAATAACAAGCCGCAATGTTATTCCAGATCTTACTCTTAAACTCTCCGGACAAATGTTTCTCTTTCGCTGATTCCAAAATCTTTTCATACATAGAGATTGCTTTTCCATACAATCCCAATCCGTAGAAATAATCGGCTCTGCGCTTCGCATATTCATCCACAGAGATTTTTCTTAAATTCGTTACAAGCTGACGGTATCTCGCCTGTTCCTGTGGAGTATAATACGATGTTTCCTGTAAAATTAAGAATAATAATTCATCGGAAACTCCACGCCCGTCGATCCATTTTTCCATACGCTCTGCAAGAAATGGCATGCGAAGCTCGGAACGGATAAACTCGGCCAGACGACCATCCACAAAACCTTCCATAACCAGAAGCGGATGATTGTAGATCACATACGCCAGCTCCTGGGAGGAATAGATGTGAACACCAAGTTCTTCAATATAATATGGAGAGGTTACCGGTTCCTGTCTGCATAAGATCAAACTCATACCATCACCTCCTGACGGATTTCCACATCACTCCTTGGGAATAACTCACCGAATCCACGATCCACGATCTTGATGACCATAGTCTTTTCGTCTAAAAATCCTGCTGCAATGCGGATCCGCGTCGTTTTGTTCGGACGTTTCGGGAATCCTTCCAACGGGATTTTCACGATTCGTTTCTGTTTCGGGTCTTGATGTGGAAGAATCGTAAGCTCGATCTCGTCCTGGTTGTCCAAAATGACTTCCAGAACGCTTCTTGCTTCATACCAGCTTTCACCTGCCACAGCAAGGGCCATCTGCACCTTGGTATCGTGTTTCACAACTTCCATTGCCACAGTAGATTTTAATTTGCCTTCGCAAATGCAGACAAATGGATATGATGTATGCTCGTGCAGATAATCTTCTGCCTTCAAAGCCGCTCCTTTAGCAAATAATGTCGGTTCCACAAACACACGTCTTCTGTTGCAGACTTTTTTCATAAAATCCGGTGCCCAATCGGTTCGTGAGAATCCTTTTCCTGTCAGGAATACAGAAGAATATAATTTTTTCTGCATCATCCTGTCAGAACAAGCGCAGAGGATCTTGTCTGCCATTTTAGAACCAGAGGTGGTGTCTAAGACATTCAGACTGAAACCTTCTTCTAATTCCTGATGCTCTGCGATCGCAGTCACCTGTCTTGGTCCACGGACCACTTTGAGTTCGTAGTATCTAAGGTCTTCATCAGATAATGCGAACATTCCGACCTGACCCCCCCACACATCGCGGCGTTGGCTCAGGACATAGTATACAAAGCATTCTGTATGACTTACAATGTGCACGTTGTCTCTCGAGATACCAAGATATTCTGCACATCCCATCAGTTCATCCATCAGCTTCATTTCCATATTTTTCAGTGCGAACACCATCTGAGCCACCGGAACGCCCGGATACTCAGCGCGGACCATCTCCAACACCTTCTCCAAATACTTTCGAAGCAGTGTCGCACCATCATACTTCACCTGTGCGATCGTTGAGGTACCGTCTTTCAATGCAAGGCTCAACAGCTTGTCTACAATGACTCCCTCTCCCACCAGTGTGTATTTATACGCTTCCTCACCGACACACCATTCTTCAATGGTCTTTTTTCTGCAAATGACAGTAGGAAGAGACCACACGTCCTCACGGCCCAGAACAGAAACCTGGGTGTAGGTATCGCACAAGTCGATTCCGATTATTAACTTTTCCATTCAGGTTCTCCCTTAACTTATGCCAATGGGAACAGTTTTTCCACTGCCAGATTGTCGGTTACATATTTTGTCATCGTTTCTTTTAATTTCCGGTCATCTTTCGTCTGAAGATGAAGGGTCATCGCATTGAGACAGGAGAAACGGTTTCTCTTATCTCCCGCAGGAACTTCTGTGCAGGAAAGCTCACCTTCCGCTTTCTTTACCAGAATCCCATTTTCTTCTTCGTAAACTTCATACTCCAGGATCTCACCCTCAAAAAGAAGTTTCTGACGAATATAGATTCCCTTATAGACCATGCGAAGCTCTTCTTCGCTGAATGATTCCTCGTCAGGTAAAATGCGTACTCTGAGGATCGGACGTCCATATGGGGAGCCATGGTACTCGATGATTTCTTTGTCCATGATATCCCCCGGAATATCTGCATAAGCAGACAGCTTTTTAAAGTAAGCGAAGATCATTCCCTGATCGGTCAAGAAAGACATTACACGTTTGCAGAGAGCTTTCTGCTCTTCACTTAAAGACGCCAGACCGGAATAGAACTTTGTCAGCGCCAGGAGATATATCTCCGGAACTTTTCGGATCTCGGAACTGGAATTTACTGCTCCTTCCAGATAAGCAAATACCTTGTCCCCCGGAATCTTATTGTTTAAGAAGTATCCCACACACTTGATCGTAAAATAAGCTTTTACAAGTATATCGCTGGTCTTCTTTCTGCTCGCATAAAAATCAAATACGGTATCCAGATATTTGTCACTGGATGTGAATAAGATCTGGGCGAGAAGACGCTCTTCCAGATCATATGTTTCCACATGCTCACGAATTGCCTGCACAAGAATCTTGTACATGGACTCGCTGGTTCCATTGTAATGTTCACAGAGATAATCCAGGATCACACTGTCGCCCTGACCTGCTGCAAACACACGGTAAGCCAGATGAACCAGCAGTTCATCTTCATCAAACAGATTTTCCAGTATCATCTTTGTGCAAAGCTTTAAAAGCCTCTTGATACGGATGCGGTCTTCACCGAATTCCTTGATCATCTCGTAGCTCTCTGCGAAATAATTCTGGTTGATCAATGTTTCGCAGATATCCACACGTTCTTCTCTGGAAAGCTTCTTTTTATTTAGACGAAGAAGGTAATTTCCGCTTTCAGCAGCCATTGCCTCATCTTCTGTATCCACCTGTTCTTTATAATAGGAAATGATCTTTGTCAGCATCTTCTGCTGGTAAAGAGGTTTCACAGGAAGTTCTTCCAGCGCACGCTCGATCAATCGTGCGTCTTCTTCATCGATCATTTCTTTTTCCATGATCTCCTGGC
This sequence comes from Pilosibacter sp., assembly GCA_045637605.1. Classification (GTDB taxonomy): domain Bacteria; phylum Bacillota; class Clostridia; order Lachnospirales; family Lachnospiraceae; genus Pilosibacter. The sequence goes on along the minus strand of JAZTZT010000077.1, from coordinate 10,755 downwards.
AGGCACGCATTTTCAGCATCGGATGGTCCGGAAGGATCTCGAAACATTTCTTTTCCATCTCCGACTCACAAAGGACAGCCTCCTTCGTATGCGGAACCTCCACATAACGATTACCAAATGCATCCTGGAACATGATCACACTATTCTCAAAGAACAGTGGAACGTATGCGGAACCATCCTGAAGCGGATATGCATCTTCTCCAATCAAAAGTTCATTGCACACGATCACGTATTTCATGGCGCGGTCCTCGCAGACAATCTTGTTAGACTTCAAGATTGCAGGAAGCACGCTGGCTACCTGATGATCGATCATGTCTTTGTAGATCATATGTTTATAGATCACAGCCAGACGGCTGTTGATCCTAGATTCAAACAGCTGCTCCATGGCAAACTGCTCCATAAATCGTTCATAAGATTTATATAATTTTGTTCCCTGCTCTACAAAAGTCAGGACATTCTTGTAAAGAACTGAACGGCTTCTGCGGTCTAAGTGACTGTGTTCGTATGAGAAATACAAGAGTACCTGTTTCGGCATCATCTTGTCGTAAGTTTTCGGAAGTGAGTAAAGGAAGTACTCATAAAGTCTGGTCAGACTGATCTCTTCCTCAATTCCTCTCTCATACCATACAAAACTCTTCTCATTTCTCACATTGCCTTTAATGAGAATGCAGCAGACTGCCGTGAGCATAGCCTTGGTCGGGAAACGCTCATAAAGAGTCGTAAGAATGCGGTAATGCAAACGATGGAAAAATTTCGTTCCGGATGCCAGAGACGCGATCATAGCCGCCAGTGTCTCTCCGATCATTCCATTTTTCGCACCATAATAAAGGGCATGGATCTCAAACGCATCCATGGAACTTAACAGTTCCGGGTACTTTTCCAACAATTTGCATGTTTCAATATATAAGAACGGACTGTGACATCCGTTTTTGTACTGCTGTTTAAAGCTTTCATAGAGCGCCGGTGCATCATCATCCGTCGGGGGATCCAGCTTTAACATTAACATCTGTAAATAGAAACGTCCTTTTTTATCGTCCAGCTTCTTGCGGAACAGACGAAGAACAGCTTCTTTCTTGTCCGGAGACGGGATCGTACGATACTGGAGATACTGATAGAAGCAATATAAGGTTCCCAGCTTTTCTCTCTCGTAAACAATCTCATCGCGACAGTCATCCAGGCAAAGGGCTGCCTGATCAACTCGACCGGAATCCAGATAGGTTTCAGCCTGAAGTAAGGACAATACCAGAGAATTGCCATTGGCACCGCGAATGGCATCTAATTCTTTCTGAAGCTTGTTGAGTGTCTGTGCTTCTTCGTAAGTTTTACTCTCATAATCCTCACGAAGTTTCAAATAGCGGCTGATACCTGCCTTGCTGATCTCATGTTCACGTCCGGTAATATCAACGGTTGCATCTCCCATCGCTTCAATGTGGATCAGAGTATCCCCATGAACTGTCAACAGCTTAATCGCACCCAGGTTCTTTCCTCTGTGCATGCGCTCCGGATGAATCTTAAAGCGCAGATCAAAACGATCTTCTTCAAAGTCTGCCTGTGTAATAACTTTCTTCGGCAATTCGATGAAATCCCCATCTGCACGGACTTCGATATAAATATATCCCCAGGTATTTTTCTTTAAGACGACCTTATCACTGATCACATCTGTCAGATTGTCATAATTCTTTTTAGCAGTGGATAAGAGCAGCCGGATCGGTTCCTTAACACCAAGAGCAAGGAAAAACTCCTCCAGTGCATTCTGACGGTTTCCGTGACCTTTCAGTCCCTCATATACCGTGCGCACATGCATATCCTGCATGAACGGAGCCTCGATAAAGTCACGATATTCCATCAAACGCAGAGCCAGGTCCATATCTTTTTTTGCAAGTTCAACGAAATCCTCTACTGTCTTTAAATTTGCTAGAATGCGCAGAGACGCAGTCATTTCCACATGAAAAAGAAAAGGAACCTCCAGTTCCCCACTGTTTGTCACAAGATAAATAGAACCCTTGATGGTGTCACCATGTTCACACCAGGAAGTGTCTACTTCGTATGTAATATGATTTCTCAGACCGCCGAACGCACTGTTCACGATCTTCACGCGCGTATGGCTGGAATAAGCCAAACCTTTGATATATAAATTATTTTCACTGGAAATCAGTAATTCTCTTTTATATGTTGTATCGCTTACCAAAGTCTCTTCCACAGAAGTCTGGGAAAGATGGAGCTTCGGCAGTTCCGCGTCTACGATTCCTCTTGCGAGGCGATTCATTCGCTCTCTCATAGTCCGTCACCCTAACATCTCATCTCTGAATAGTCTTTAACTATCATATCATATCATACTTTCCCTTTGATTACACTACAAATTTTGTCGATTTTGCGAGAATTTTATTCCGATTTATTCAGAAAAACACTTGAATAGAACGTAAGAACCCTGTAAAATAGAATTGTTAACTTTTTCTTAATTTTAAGAAGATCTATTTTAAGGAGTAACTGATTTATGTTTTCAGATCCGATCACTTTATATAAATTAATGATCCTATACATGCTTGGCCATGTAAACTTTCCGTTGACCAACGCCCAGCTGACCGATTTCTTCCTGGATCATGAATATACGACCTATTTTACGCTTCAGCAAGCGTTAAATGAACTTCGTGAAGCCGGATTGGTCAAGATGGAATCGATCCACAATACATCCCGTTACGAGATCACTAAGGAAGGTGACGATACTCTCTCCTTCTTTGGAAAAAATATTTCATCTGCGATCATTGAGGATATCGACACATACTTAAAGGAGAACAAATTCCGTCTTCGCAGTGAAGTTGGTGTGATCTCCGATTTTTATAAATCCGATACTCAGGACTATATCGTACATTGTGAGGTTCGCGAAGGCAAAAACATTCTGATCAATCTGGATGTTTCCGTACCGGATAAAGATCAAGCTGAGATTATGTGTGGTCATTGGAAAGACCGCAGCCAGGAAATCTATTCTTATGTAATGAGAACCTTGATGAAAGCTCAGTGATCAGGAGGATTCTTATGAAACAATTCCTTGAAAAGCTTCCATTCTTTAAGAAGAAAAAGAAAGGGCCCTTTGCCCCACAGATCAAAAAGGTAAAAAAGCAGGTTAAAGGTCTGAAGCTCAAATTGTTCCTGCTCTACACACTTCCTATCTTCATTTTGACACTTGCGAAAGCGGTATATGAAGAATATGGTAAGATCAAAACACGTCAGGCTGCCATGAATGCAGATAATGAACTGAATCCAGATACAGACAACAGCTCCGAACCACAATAGTGGCGCGGAGCTGCTTTTTATTACTCTTCTGTTGTTTCTAATGCATCATCATTGTCCATCTCGCCAGAAGCGATCTTTTCAATGAGATCCCAGATTTCTTCACGTCCCTGTTTTGTAAGAGCTGAGAATGGCAGGATAATATCGCTCTTTTCCATACCAAGACCTGTACGAAGCATCTTCACGTGCTTCTGGATCTGGCTGCGGTTGATCTTATCCAGCTTCGTCGCAATGATAACCGGACGGAATCCGTTGTAAACCATCCAGTCATACATCATCTTGTCATTGGCAGACGGCTCATGACGAATGTCGATCAAAAGGAATACACACTTTAACATTGGGGATTTGTGAAGATAATTTTCGATCATCTTTCCCCATTTTTCCTTTTCTGTCTGGGACACTTTCGCATAACCGTAACCCGGAAGATCTACGTAATAGAGTTCATCGTTGATATTATAAAAATTGATCGTCTGTGTCTTACCCGGCTGTGCAGATGTTCTCGCAAGAGCCTTGCGATTCATCAGCGCATTGATCAGGGAAGATTTACCAACGTTAGACTTTCCGGCAAATGCGAATTCCGGTTTTGTATTTTCCGGAAGGGTGCTGGTAATACCGCAAACGGTTTCCAGCGCTACATTTTTAATGATCATGGTTTGCCTCCAATTCCCGTTATTCCGCAAATGCTTCGCGTACAACGTCATCCATGGTCTTTACAAATACAATTTCCATTCCTTTTGTGATCTCTTTGGAAATCTCTGCCATATCTGCACGGTTCTTTTCCGGAACCAGTACTTTCTTGATATGAGCCATTCTGGCTGCCAGAGTCTTCTCTTTTAAACCACCGATCGGGAGAACACGACCGCGAAGTGTTACCTCTCCTGTCATCGCCACATTTGCACGTACTTTCTTACCGGTCACAGCAGAAAGCATGGCTGTTGCCATCGTGATTCCGGCTGACGGACCATCCTTCGGAACGGCTCCCTCCGGAATATGGAGATGGATATCGTGTTTCTCAAAGTACTCTCTCTCAACCGCATACTGCTCGCTGACAGAGCGCACATATGTTAATGCGATCTGGGCAGATTCCTTCATAACATCACCCATCTGGCCGGTCATTAAAAGCTTACCGGTTCCAGGCATCACGTTCACTTCAATCTGCAGCGTATCACCACCCACGCTTGTCCATGCAAGACCACGTACGATTCCGACCTCATCTTCCTCGTTGGCACTTTCAAAAGTAATCTTTTCTTTTCCAAGATACTTTTCCAGATTTCCCTCTGTTACACGGATTGCTGTCTTCTCCTTTTCCAAGAACTCCCAGGCTGCCTTTCTGCAAAGCTCACCGACACGGCGCTCCAGGTTTCTGACACCAGCTTCACGTGTGTAGTTGTGAATGATCTTCTCCAATGCTTTGTCGCTGACAACCAGCTTGCCATCAGTCAGACCGTTTCTCTCCAGCTGCTTCGGCAGAAGATACTTTTTCGCAATATGGAACTTTTCATTTTCCGTATAGCTGGATACTTCAATCACTTCCATACGGTCTAACAGCGGTCTCGGAATGGTCTGAGTCGTATTTGCTGTCGCAATAAACAATACATTGGAAAGATCCAGCGGGATTTCCACATAATGATCGCGGAATTTCACATTCTGCTCACCATCAAGTACCTCAAGCAGTGCGGAAGAAACATCTCCTTTATAGTCACTGGATACCTTGTCCACCTCGTCTAATAACATCAGCGGATTGGATGTACCTGCCTGACGCATCGCCTCTGCAATACGTCCCGGCATAGAACCTACATATGTTTTTCTGTGACCGCGGATCTCCGCCTCATCGTGAACGCCGCCAAGACTGATTCGCACATATTTTTTGTTTAATGCGCGGGCTACGGATCTTGCAATAGAAGTCTTACCTGTTCCAGGCGGTCCAACGAGACAGATGATCGGAGTCTGGCCTTTCTTTGTGAGCACTCTCACTGCCAGATACTCTAATACACGCTCTTTGACCTTTTCCAAACCGTAATGATCCTCGTCCAGGACTTCTTTTGCATGTTTGATGTTCTGGTTGTCTTTGGACATCTTCTTCCACGGAAGTTCCATAACGGTTTCAATATAAGAACGCAGCACGTTGGCTTCCTGGCTTCCGCCAGGCATGACCTTAAAGCGCATGATCTCCTTCTTAATCTTCTCCTTGACTTCCTTGTCCGCATTTAACTTCTCCAGCTGAGCCAGATATGTATCCGCATCAGAACCGGTATATTCTTCTCCCAGTTCCTCCTGGATCACACGCAGCTCCTCACGGAGTACATAGTCACGCTGGTTCTTATCAATGCTTGCTTTCACCTTACTCTGGTAATCACGCTTGATCTGGATGATCTCGATCTCACGCATCAGATAATAAACCACGCGTTCGTAGAGATGGCTCACATATTCGCATTCCAGAAGCTCCTGTCTGACCGGATAATCCCACGGGAACTGTCCGGCTGTGTGGATCAGAAGTTTTTCCAGATCCTGGATTACAAGAAGACTTCCCATAAATTCCTTCACTGTCTTCGGATTTGCGTTGCCAAACTCTTCTAATTTATCCTTTACGACACGACTCATAGCTTCTTTGACCGTATCGTTCAGCAATTCTTCTTTTAACGGAGATAATTCCACATCTGCTTTCAGATATGGACCATCGTCCTGAAGACCGACCATCTCTGCTCTGTCTAGACCTTCTACCATCACACGGATCAGACCACCCGGCATTTTTACCAGTTGCTTGATCTTCGCAATGGTACCAATCTGATACAGATCTTCGATTTTCACTTCTTCCTTTTCCGGGTCTCTCTGAGTAACCAGAAATACCTTCTGCTCACCAACCATCGCATGTTCGACAGCACTGACAGACATCTCTCTGCTAATGTCAAAGTGCTGGATCATCTCCGGGAGAACCGCAAGGCCACGAAGGGCAATGGCCGGAAGTGTTATCAATTTGTCTTCCATCAAATCTTCTCCTATCGTAAAATGGGCTGCTGTAAAACAAATTCGCTTTGCAGCCGCCCACTTTCTTTCCTTACTCTAAGTTATAGGAAAGCGATTTCACTCTTAAGCGATCTCGCCTTTATTCTCTCTTTTTGCCCTGCTTGCAGGGGTTTTCTTCGGAACTGTCACATCGCGGTATACCACATCCGGCTCTGCAGTTCCCTCCACAGCATCTTTTGTCACTGTGCAGATTCCAATGCTGGAGTCAGACGGGATCTCGTACATCATATCCATCATAACAGCTTCCATAATGGATCTTAAGCCTCTTGCACCGGTCTTTCTCTCAACAGCCATGTGAGCGATCGCTTCCACAGCTTCTTCTGTAAATTCCAGTTTTACATCATCCAGCTCAAAAAGCTTCTGATACTGCTTTGTGATTGCATTCTTCGGCTCTGTTAAGATTCTTACCAATGCTTCCTCATCCAACAGATTTAAGGAAACCATAACCGGTACACGGCCTACAAACTCCGGGATCAGACCAAACTTTGTAAGGTCCTGAGGCATTACCTGTTTTAACAGTTTGCTGATGTCTGCATTGTTCTTGTCTGCAATGTTCGCGCCGAAACCGATGGAGGAAGTCTCCATTCTGGATTCCACGATCTTTTCCAGACCATCAAAGGCGCCGCCGCAGATAAACAGAATGTTTGTCGTGTCGATCTGGATCAGTTCCTGCTGCGGATGTTTTCTTCCGCCCTGCGGTGGAACACTGGCAACGGTACCTTCCAGAATCTTTAAGAGCGCCTGCTGAACACCTTCACCGGATACGTCTCTGGTAATAGAAACGTTTTCGGATTTCTTTGTGATCTTATCGATCTCGTCGATGTAGATAATACCATATTCCGCACGGCTTACATCGTTGTCTGCAGCCTGGATCAGTTTCAGAAGAATATTCTCAACGTCCTCGCCAACGTAACCTGCTTCGGTCAGCGTTGTTGCATCTGCGATCGCAAATGGTACATTTAACAGCTTTGCAAGAGTCTGAGCCAGATAAGTCTTACCGGAACCTGTCGGACCTAACATCAGGATGTTACTCTTCTGGAGCTCGATCTCTGTCTCTCTCTTGGAAGTGATTCTTTTATAATGGTTGTAAACAGCCACTGACAGGACCTTCTTCGCTTCATCCTGTCCGATGACATAATCATCCAGAAATGCTTTGATTTCCTTCGGTTTTAATAAATTGATGCCGGAAAAATCTGTAGCCTCTTCCATATCCGGGCCCAGTTCTTCCTCCAGGATTTCACTGCAGAGTTCTACACACTCATCACAGATAAAGACATTCCCTGCACCTGCGATCAGTTTTCTCACCTGATCCTGGCTTTTTCCACAGAAAGAACATCTGATTTTATCCTCTGGTCTTACTGGCATGCTCACACCTCTCGATTTCTAAACTATAACTACGAATTATTAGTGCTTTGTAATTACATGGTCGATAAGACCGTAATTCATCGCCTGCTCAGCGGACATGTAGTTGTCACGCTCAGTATCTCTCTCAATTACTTCGATCGGCTGACCTGTATTGGCAGCCATGATGGAATTGAGTTTGTGTTTTGTCTTTAAGATATGCTCAGCAACGATATTGATATCTGTTGCCTGACCCTGAGCACCGCCGGACGGCTGGTGGATCATGATCTCTGCATTCGGGAGCGCATAACGTTTTCCCTTTGCACCACCGGAAAGAAGGAATGCACCCATGCTGGCTGCCATTCCGATACATGTTGTGCAAACATCACATTTGATGTAGTTCATCGTATCGTAAATTGCCATACCGGCTGTTACAGAACGACCCGGGCTGTTGATATAAAGGTGAATGTCTTTATTCGGATCCTCAGACTCTAAGAAAAGAAGCTGAGCAACAACAAGACTTGCTGTCACATCATTAACCTCTTCACCAAGGAAAATGATACGATCCTTTAAAAGTCTGGAATAGATATCATAAGTACGTTCGCCTCTGCTGGTGGATTCCAGTACGTAAGGTACTAAGCTCATATTATTTCCTCCTGTTTTCCTAACTTGACAGGGGATTGCTGCAGAATTCCTACAGCAACCCCCCAGTTGATTTTCTCTTTTGTAAATTAAGCAAGGTTTGCTTTTGCTACTAAGAAGCTGATAGCCTCCTGAACAGCAAGATCAGCCTTCATGAGGTCAAGCTGCTCCGGACCGAACATGCTCTTAACCTGCTCTTTGTCCATCTTGAAGTTCTCAGCAAGTTTCTCGAACTCAGCGTCGATAGCAGCTTCGCCAGCTTCGATGTTCTCAGCTTTCACGATTGCCTCAAGAACGAGTCTTGTCTCGATTCTCTTGATCGCGTTCGGCTTCATCTGCTCAGCGATATCTTCGATCTTCTGACCTGTGATCTCCATGAACTGCTGGAAGGAGATGCCCTGGCTCTGAAGTCTGTTTGCATAATCGTTGATCATGTTGTTAACCTGCTCGTCGATCATCATCTCCGGAATTTCCATTGTTGCGTTCTCAACAGCTTTGTCAACTACGCGGTTCTCAAGCTCTGTTGCAGCGAATTTCTCTTTCTCTGCTTTGAGTTTAAGAGCGATGTTGTTCTTGTACTCTTCAAGACTATCGAACTCGGAAACTTCGCTTGCGAAATCATCGTTAAGTTCCGGAAGCTCTCTAACTTTGATCTCTTTAACAACTACTTTAAACATAGCCGGTTTGTTCTGTAAATCTGTTACATGGTACTCAGCCGGGAATGTAACGTTTACTTCGCACTCTTCGCCGATGTTCTTACCGATCAACTGCTCTTCGAATGTATCGATGAATGTATGGGAACCGATTGTAAGCGGGTAGTCCTCAGCCTGACCGCCTTCGAATCTCTCACCATCAACATAACCGTCGAAGTCGATTGTTAAGATGTCACCGTCAGCAACTGCTCTGTCTTCGATTGTGATCATGCGGGAGTTCTTGTTCTGCTCAGCTTTGATCTCATCCATGATATCATCTTCTGTTACGTCAGAGTTTACTCTCTCAACGTCTAAGCCGATGTACTGACCAAGAGTAACTTCCGGCTTGATAGCAACTGTAGCTGTATAGATAAGAGCTTTACCCTCTTCGATCTGCTCAACGTCAACCATCGGACGGGAAACGATCTCAAGACCGCTCTCTGCAGCAGCTGCCGGGTAAGTAGCGTCGATACACTCGTTAACAGCGTCCTCGAAGAATACGCCTACGCCGTAAGCTTTTTTGATCATAGCAAACGGTACTTTACCTTTTCTGAAGCCCGGGATGTTGAACTGGCCTTTCTTCTTGTTGTAAGCGTTCATGATTGCTTTGTCAAACTGCTCTACCGGTACTTCGATTGTAAGTTTCGCGGTATTCTTTTCTAATTTTTCTACCTGTAAATTCATTTTAAAGGTTCCTCCTTAAATATATCAACGTCCATTCAGTTGGGCGCTACACTTCAAGATAACATTATAACATACTGGTTTTAGAAATACCAGTACTATTTTACAAAATAACGAAAATTATCTTGGATTTTCAGGCATTAAGCCCTTATTTATCATACTGAATTTTCTTCTTCAGATCGATCGATGTCTCTTCATCTACAAGAATCCTAACAAGCTCCAGACCAAGATCAATGGAACATCCCATTCCTCGTCCTGTGGAGATCAGACGGTCTGTTTCTACTGCTGCACCAGTAATCTCCGCGCCGTCCATCTTCTCTTCCCAGCCTGGGAAACATGTTACCTTATGTCCTTTGGCAAGGCCAAGAACACCCAGAACGCTCGGTGCCGCACAGATCGCTGCCAGACGTTTTCCCTCAGCCGCATGTGATGTTAACATCTTTGCCAGACCTTCGTGATTCGTAAGGTTTAACGTGCCAGGCATTCCACCAGGTAAAAACAGAACATCCGCATCATCTGTGATCTCTTCGAATACAGTATCTGCTGTGATCTTAAATCCGTGAGAACCCACGATTTCTTTTCTTCCCATGATCGATACAAGTTTCACATCAACACCCGCGCGGATCAGCACGTCGCAAACTGCCAGACACTCCACTTCTTCCATTCCATCTGCTACAAATGCATATACTTTTGCCATTTTGTTCACCTCAATATTCTTAGTAGCCGTTCTTTTCCAGTTCCTTCAATTCTTCGTCTGTGTACGGATGGAACACACCATTTAGATAATATCCTCTGACTCTGCTTCCCTCCGGACGATTTATTTCGTTATGATCTGCGTCCATCGCCGGCTCTGTCGTCACAGTTGATTCTGTATTCACGATCGGCTCAGTCTTCACAGGTTGCTCATAACTATACTCGTAAGATCTCTCATATGCATCCTGATATGGCTGCTGCCAGTTATTATTGTAGTTGTATCTGTTCTCTGTACTGTCTTCGAAATCCTCGCTAAAACCATTTAAATAGTTTGTATATGGATTTCTCAGTACTGCATAGAGCTCTGCAAGGGTTCCATCATAATAAGGAAATA
>JAZTZT010000076.1:0-10869 GCA_045637605.1 Pilosibacter sp. | reverse complement strand
TATGCCCTTCTAGGGCTTGTGCATACCACCAGTTTCACTGGTGGTTTTGATTTACAGACATGTTGTAGGCAGTTCGTTATTTTGTTCTATCATTCACCGGAAGAATAACCTGTACGCCGAACATCCCATCTTCCTCGAAATAATCGACCATGCCATTGTAGTCCTGTACGATCCGTTCAATAATTACATGCCCGTATCCATGCGATGCCGCGTCCTTTTTCGTCGTCCGCAGCTTTCCGTTCTTTTCCAGAACGGATTCCTTTATCGTGTTCCGGCAAAGGATAATCCGGTTGGAGTTCTGGCGGAGAAAATGCACCTCGATCCGTTTGTCCTCCAGCTCCGCTACCGCTTCCACGGCATTGTCAAGAATATTTCCGAGCAGGCACGCCAGATCAATGTCACGGATATCAGAAAGATTACCGATGGAACCGGAAATGTTGATCTGCACATCTTCGATTCCGGCGAGCTTGGTGTTGATAAGATAATCGAGAACAGGATTATCCGACTTGATCCGTCTGCCGAACTGCTCCACAGAGGGAATCAGACGGTTCACATAGTCCCGGCATTCCTCCGTCCTGCCTTCCGCCAGCCACCCGTCGATCACCGTCAGATGGTGTTTGATGTCATGCTGGACTTTACGGACGTTATTCCAGATCGCCGCCGCATCGTTGTGGCGGTCTTTTTCAAAATTCAGCTTTTCATTCAGCAGTTTCAGTTCATATCGGTTTTTCTGCAGCTTCGAAATCTGCTGAATCAATATGTACAGAATCACATTGATAATAACAAAACTGCAGGTTAGCACAAGCACTTCCGTCTGGATCTCGTCAATATAGTCGGACGAAGCAAACGCCATAGCAATACCGAGCCCAAGCAGAGTAATAAGCGAGATGAGAAATGCAATCAGTCCTGTTCGGATATCCAGTGAATCATCCGAAGAACGGACACCGAAAAAGAGCAGGAGCAGTTTCAGGATAATGAAAACCAGCGTATTTCCGAGCAGCAGGTAGATATAGCGCCCAATCCCGTCCGAACCTTGTAGCAGAACTTCAAAATCACGGATCAGCATCGACATCGCTACATACAGAAGCGATCCGACCAGCAGAAGAACTACACGGTACAGACAGGTGGAAATGATCGCACGGATGTAGTGTTTTCTGCAGATTGTGAAGGCGAACAGGGTGTTAAGTAAAAACAGAATCAGGGATGTATAGGTATTAAAGCCCGGAGCGATCCGGTCGCCGATCAGTTGGACCAGGAAACCAAGTAGAACGGTCGGTACAGCCAGACGGCTTGTTTTCCATCCGGCATTGTTGAAACGGAGGATAAAGTAAACCGCCAGGATGCCCTGAAACAATGATGCAGCGGTTTCAATCAAGAACGTTATCATAACGAATACCTCCTCCGTGTGAACTTCATGTAGATATCACGGAATTCCGCGAGACGCCGCTGACTGATTGAAAGCAGAGTGCCGTTTTTCATCTGAATTGTGTTTGTTCCGCAGAGTTCCTCGACATTTTCAAGATTGATGATGTACCCTGCGTGAATCCGGAAGAAATCCAGCTGCTCCGTCATGGTTTCGACCTGCGACATTGTTCCGCGGCACCGGTAAACAGCGGCGGAAGTGTGGATCAGATAGTAATTCCGCTGTCCCTCGAAATACAGAATATCCCTTGCAGGGAGCCAGATGTCCCCATCTGTAGTGGAAAACATCCTCATTTCTTCTGTTCGGGTGAAGGATTCCACCGCTTTTACAAGTGCGTTCGGGAGTTCTGCTTCCAGATGGGATTTCCGCAGAAACCGGAACGGACTGTATTCAAAAGAGCTGTAGACGAACTGCTCGTGTGCTGACACAAAAAGGATCATGGTTTCCGGATATTGCCGGTTGAGCTGTTCCGCCAGAACAAAGCCGGACATTTCCGGCATATCAATATCAAGAAACAGAATATTGATCGGATGATTTTTCAGATAGATCAGGACATCTCCGCTTGAACAGAATTCTTCTGTTACATGACATTCGATCCGTTCCGGCAGAAGATAGGCGCACAGATGTCGGATTTTTTCCTTGAGTGCTGCCGCAAACAGCAGATCATCGTCACATACCGCAATCGTTATCATTCCGTTTCCTCCCGCAACCGATTTTATATGCTATTATTATATCATATGTCCCTGAAAAAGGGTCACTTGTCCCAAAAAATAAATTCACTTTTTTTATGTGTTATAATTAAATAACCATATTTATCTTAGGCGTGGATAACGTAAATGAAAAAACTCTTTGACTATGCGGAACAGCTGCTGCCCGACACTTATCCGACACTGAACTGTATCCAGAAAACATTCGGCAGCAACATTTATACCGATTATTCCGATTTCATTGAGCGGAAAACACATACCTGTTTCTATGATTCCTCACTCTTCCGGCGGTATCTGGAATATCTGCACTCACTTCCCACAGAAGAATACAGAAAACTGCCGGAAGTCGGAAATGCGGATTTTGACAAGAGTGATGAACTGTACCAGAATCAGGTTTTACCCTGCGGTTCATCTCCACAAGCGGAATCGGTGTTGTATATCATTGGGATGCCTACCTGTAAATAGTAAATCCGTACCTTATCGGAACACCAAACAATACAGAATATTCTGAACCATCTGCGTTTTTCCGACACTACATGAATGAAAGGGGGGGAGAGAACCGGTGCAAAATTTCATGCAGACTTTGGCTTTATGATTACATCGGTTTCCGAGTATCCGGAAGAAAGCTGGCTTGCAGAACATCAGTGAGTGATGTATCTTCTTAATATTCTGTCTTAAATTGCTGACAAGCATTTACAAGGAGATTCAAATAATATGCCAAGAACATACGGTAAGTACAAATTTGTATCAGAAAATATAGTTTTTATTCAAAACTACAAAAAGCAAGCAGGAAAATATAATGAGCATCTGCTTGAACATTTAATAACCAAAAACATCCTCCTCGAACTGTATGATAATCCTTTATCTATAAAAGATTTGAGTTTCGCACTTAATTGTGATCCTGTATATCTGGAGGATATAGTAAACTCGTTGGTTGACTACGGTATAGTTCATAAAGTCGAAGATTGCTATCGGACAGGGATTGTTATTCTATCGAAAAAAATTCAGAATGAACTGGAGAATGTAAAAGAAGAAACTGCTCACCAGCTTTTTACAATGATTCAGCCAATCATTACCGAATTGGACGAGAAGGACGCTCTTCCCCTGTTACCATTCGCAGAATCTAAAAATGACCTATTAAGTTCTTTCATCCCATCATTTACAGAATCTTTGTGCAGGAATATTTCTTACATAAAACATTGTCATAATGAGGAGTGGGTGATTTGTGGTGTCGAAGTAAATGCAGAAGACATAGCAATTCTTGATAAGTGTTTTTGCGAACGACATGGTATGATCTACACTATTAAAAATCATCCGGATATGATTTTATCCGAACGAACGTATGGACTGCAAAGTTTCTTTGGAGCCATGGAGCGACTTGATGGGGCTATACCTCTTTCCCTGTCAAGGAATCTTGAGTGTCTGAAGAGCGAATTTGCATTAAAAAGAAAGATGATCCTTGAACGTGAGATTCCTGAATATTTGCAGAAAACAGCATTTACGATTACAAATGACATTTTCTGATAATATATTAAAAACTAAACGGGATTTTTATGATACCGGAGGCAGCTATGGATAAGAGTTTTAATTTGAAACGTGCCATTTCTATGACACGCGAGTGTTTCAGGTTTATGTGGAAACATGACCGCCTGTACCTCTTTTTAGCGATATTGAAGGCTATCGTACAGGGAGGTATGGTTTTTCCATCTTTGTATTTAATGTCGTATGCAATTAATTGTATATCAGACAATGCGAAGTTTTTTCAGTATGTAGGAATCATTGTCGGACTTATCCTCGTATCTTTGCTTTTACATTTGTTTGAGATATTTTTGAGTGAGCAGATTACACGTCGAAATGATCAGATGAAGATGATTTTGAAAAAGCAGGTCATGGAAATCTGTATTGCGGTTGATTACGATAAGCTCGCACGCGGAGAATTTGCTGACAGAAAACAGAAAGCACTGATGGCATTGAACGGATCTGGAATTGGATTCATGGTGAATAATATTGTGAATCTTCTTTCGTCCATAATAATGCTTATAGGAAGCATAATCGTTATTAATCAAGTCAATATACTATTCCTGATACCGCTTGGATTAATCATTGTTATTCAGATATTCTATAGTTCGCAGGAAACGCGATATGAATTTCAGGATCAGAAAAATCAGCCTGAACGCGAGCGGAAGGATCACTATATCCGGAATATTTCCTCAAACATGGAGTTTGCTAAAGAAGTTCGTCTTTTTCATTTGAAAGATGCGCTGCTTCAGTATATGAAACAGGTAAATCTCCGTTTGCTGGAACTGCGTCAAAAAAGCCGAAGAGAGTATTTATTGCCGGCATCTATTCTGGCTTGTCTCTCAACAGTTTTAATGGAAGCGTCAATCTATTTGTTTTTAGGTTACCAGGTTATTAACGGGGACTTATTAATGGGTGATATTGCATTAATAGGCGGTGTTGTTCGGAATCTGGCATCACGAATCGAAAATGTAATTTCAACAGTTATGTTCTATGTGGCAAATTCCTTATATGCAAGTTATATCTTTGACTTTTTTAAAGAGAAAGAGTTTGCCGCTATGGAAGAGGATGGAATTTCATTACCAGAAAATATGCAGAATCACACGATTGAATTTCGTAATGTTTCTTTTAAATATCCGGGAAGTGAAACCTATGCTCTTGAGAATATAAACATCAAGATAGCCTCCGGAACTCATTTGTTGATCGTAGGCGAAAACGGGGCGGGTAAAACTACATTTATTAAATTACTTCTTCGTATCTATCGCCCGACCTCAGGGATGATCCTTCTTGATGGTATGGATATTCAAACCATTTCGTTAAAAAATTATCTTACCTGTTTTTCTACTGTGTTTCAGGATTATCGGCTGTTCGCTGCCTCAATTGACGAGAATGTTGCAGCACTCAGAGACCCCGAGTATAGTCGTGCAGAAAAAGCGTATGAACAGGCAGGGTTAACAGAAAAATTAGCGTCTCTTAAAAACGGCGGTGGAACAACACTGTATCGAATTTTTGATGAAGAAGGTGTGGAATTGTCCGGTGGTCAGCTGCAAAAGTTAGCAATTGCACGCGCTGTCTACAAGGATGCGCCAATTATGATTTTTGATGAACCCACGTCTGCACTCGATCCGCTATCAGAACGAGAAATTTATACAAGATTTAATTCAGCTTCCAAAGAAAAAACAACCTTATACATTTCACACCGTCTTTCCAGTGCGAAATTCTGCAACGATATCCTTGTTTTCCAGAATGGTCATATTGTAGAGCATGGTTCTCATGAAGAATTGATGAAAGCAAACGGTGAATATCACGATCTGTTTACAATGCAGATGGAGCTATACAGTGAAGGAGTGGCAACATGAAACAATTATGGGAACAGTGTAAATCGTTATTTCGTGATATGAGACATTTTTTCTGCTTCATTCCGGTAGCGATAAAGCAGATATGGAAGATTGATCGTTTCTATATCATATTCAATTTTTTCAGCTTTTTTCTTCGAACATTATCGGCATATCCTGCTATCTTTTTAGCCAGTGAGACCATCAATGCTATTACTGCCGGGAAAGATTTTCGGGAGTATGTAAAAGTAGCCGCATTTTGGATAACTTTAATGTTACTATGTGATCTTCTTAATTCTATCGTTTTATCTTTTCTTTCAACGGGAAGATTCGCACATATCAATCATGAACTCAAATTGCAGTTTTACCAAAAGTGCATGGAGTTGGATTACGAGTTACTAAGCCGTCGGGATATTGTTGACCTTCAAAAAAGTGCAGAATGTGCAATTGATGTCTTTAGCTATTCACCGAACATGATTAGTAACTGTCTGGCAATGCTGATCAACTTTATATCTGCGATCAGTATTCTGATTTTTCTTTGTCCGGCAGCAATTCTGCTTGTTCTCGGAATGACTCTTGGAAAATTTTTAATTTCAACCTCTATGGTCCGAAAAAAACAAAATGTTGAACAGGAAGTTATCCGCGAAGAAAAAGTAGCACAGTATATGCAAGATACCGCCTCAGATTTCCAGAACATGAAGGATATCCGCGTATTTGATATTGGCGAAAAATTGATTGACCGCTATTGGACTTCAATGGGCAAACTGCTTGGTCTGCGTAAAAGAAACAGAAAATATCAAAATATTGAAAGTTCAGCGTCTTTTCTGGTCGATCATTTCTTGCTTATCGCTATATACATAATCCTATATTTTATAGTGGTCGGTGGAAATCTATCTCTTGGTTCCTTTACGCTTGTTATAAACACTGTTTCTCTGTTGAAATCTTCATTTGAAGAATTTTATGGAGAACTGAACAATGCAGTATTTCATTCCAGATATATAATCGATTATGAAAAATTTATTAACCTTAGTCTTTCACATAATGAAACGAAAGAGCAGAATGTACCCATTTCCAGCGGAAGAGGTCATGAACTGTGCTTTGAAAATGTGTCGTTTCATTATCCCGGACAAGAAGAAAATGTACTTGAACATTTGAATTTTGTTATCCGTTCCGGCGAAAGAATTTCTGTTGTCGGTAAAAATGGTGCAGGAAAAACCACATTGATAAAATTGATTTTAAGGTTATATGAACCTACCGAAGGACGTATTTTACTGGATGGAATTCCAATTTCACAGATATCGCGTGAGGATTACTGGAAGGAGTTTTCAGCAGTATTTCAGGATTTTCGCTTGTTTGCGTTTACGATTGCTGAAAATATATCTGCGTTGACCTTAAAAAAAGCAGATCAGAACATAATAACAGCCGCAGAAGAAGCAGATGTGGCAGAAAAAATTAACGAATTGCCGGAAAATTACGAAACAGTTCTTTTCAAATTATTTGATGAAAATGGAACCGAGTTATCCGGTGGCGAACAGCAAAAGTTGGCAATTGCGCGTTCGTATTACAAGAGAGAAGCTGCCGTTATTCTATGGGATGAACCGGTAGCCGCTCTTGATCCCCGTGCAGAATACAACTTGTATCGTCAGATGAATAATCTTGTAGGTGATCGGACCTCGATTTATATTTCGCACCGGTTAGCAAGTGCCAAACTCAGCGATAAAATATTGGTTCTTGATTCAGGAAGAGTTACTGCTTTTGGAAAACATGAAGACTTGATTGATAAGGAGGAAGCGTATACGGAAATGTTCCGTGCGCAGGCGGAATATTATGAGTAAAATTCGGGAGGAAATATGTTAGATACAGAACAAAATTCACACTTGCAGATTGGGACTCCCGGAAATCTCCAATATTCCATCGGGAATCTGGAGTTAGGATTACGCAACACCTTCGATCCCAAGAAAATCCTCGATTCCCTCCTCCATGATGCCGTCGAATATTATGGTGCCGACCGTGCTTATATCCTCGAAGCCGATTGGCACCTCGGTATTTTCACAAATACATACGAAGTCTGCCGTGACGGTGTTCCTTCGCAGATACCACTCCTGCAATCCGTCCCGTTTGAAAAAGTCAAATGTATGGAAAAAGCACTCGAACGGAATGTCCCTATCGTCCTTTCCGATGCCGGACGTATCGAGCAACGGCAGCCGGAGGAATACGAACTCCTGAAATCTTTGGATATCCAGAGGTTGATTGCTGCTCCCATGCGCAAGACCTACAACAGTGGTTTTCTTTGCATTGACAATCCAACGAAGTTCGTGGATGTCCCGGATTATCTGCTGATTCTTGCTTATGTAGCGATTTCCGAATTGAACGAAATCACGCTTCGGGAAATGGTAGAAACTTACCGACGGAATATGCCTACCCGTGCAGCAAATGATGTATCTATCAATTGTCTCGGACGTTTGGAAATCATCACGCCAAAGGGTACTTTATGTGAAGAAGATTTTTCCTCCGACCTGATCTGTGCGTTCTTTGCTTATCTTGTCATTACCAAAAAGATAATCTCATCTTCCCGTGAGATTATCAATACAGTTTGGGAAGACAGCGCACAGGGAGACCCGTATTTGCAGGTGAAAAATGCAGCGAACCGTCTGCGGAATATCCTGAAACGAATCGAAATGGATTCCCTTGTAATTCCGTATCATGGTACGTTTATTCTGAATCCGGAGTTTCATATTTATACCGATTTGGAACGTCTTGAAAATGTCTGCAAGCGCATGATGGAGGAAGACGACCTTACGGTGCTTGACGGGTTATACCATGATGCTGATACCATGTACATGGGCAATCTCATTCCGCGAATCGATTACTATCACTGGCTGATTCCGTATTCCGTCCACTATAACAATCTGTATTTGCAGGCAATCACACGATATATTCAAATTCTCATGAAATATCAGCGATACAGCGAGGTGCAACAGGTTGTTGTGGATAACATCGCATTTTTTCCACAGAGTAATACGATGCATTATCATCTGATCTGGTCATTGATTTGTCAGAAGAATGAGTATTACGCTAACCAGCAATATCAAAATTCGATAGAATATCTGACCGATGAGCAGAAGGAGGAATTGACTGCTTATCTTAGAAGAGAGCAGAAAATCCAAAATGAAACTGATTTGGATATGCAGTAGCTATGATCTCTGTCTCTAAGTATCCGTAGTATAAACTGAAAATAGCTTAATGAAAAACACCAGTTATTGTAATTAAAAGAAATATATTTTTATGTGTAGAACATAACAGAAAACGGGAGGATATAGCATGAGCCATACAATCTTTTCACTGCTAAGCCGGCAGCCTGACGAAATCATTGGAGAGAATGCTTTTTTCAATACTTCCTTTGACGAAAGATTACAGAATTGGACTTCCCCGGCATTGGACAGCAACAATGAACCTCTTTTGCGGGGTGTGGAGGGATACCATAAATTTTACAATGAAATAATCACAGAGGAATTTTCTGGATTCCATAAAGACGGTTATCTTGTCGCCCAAAAACTGCGAGCTGATTTTCCATGGTCGGAGGATTCCCAGCTTCATGCGATGCTTGCAGAAATTGCATACAGCGGAAAAACGGTTCTAGATGTGGCAAGTGACTTTTACATGGGACTTCTTCCCATGATTTTGAGTTATAATCCCTCTGCTTGTGTCTGCGCATCTGATATTAACGGACAGGGCATGAAAACATTGGGGGACTGCCTGCGTGAACATCTTCTAAATTACAATATCAATGTCACATCATTTGACAACAATGACATACCGTTTAAAGATAATTCTCTGGACTATGTTACAAGCGTCGATGGAATGACCAGTTCGAAAGGAAATAAAACTTTTCCGTTAATAGTTGCACGTTGTCTTGGACAGGAGCAAGCGGTTTCGGAAGTTTATCGGATTTTGAAACCCGGTGGATATTTTGTGACTGTAGAACAGTTTATCGACTGCGATTTCGATCTTAGAGAAATATTCGAATACTGTGAAACCTACGGAAAGATATACGGTATCTTTTCATTCGAAGAAATCAAGGATTTTCTTAATTGGATTTGTCAGGCATCTTGGACGACAACCTTCACTTCTGCCGGATTTACGGTTGAGACGGAAAACGAATACTCCCACCGGCTCACCGTGGGTGAACTCAAGAAACTTCTGATCCGCTATACCGACCATATGGGTGTTCATACATGGACAGAAGCGGATATCGCACGGCTTTACCTTTCGAAAGAACTTTATCACGCAGCGGCTGAGGCGGATTCACCTGAATCGGTATCGAAAAGCAAGGCATTCCAGAAGGAATGGGTAAAAGTCGGCAGAATTTATGTAAAGAGTAAAATGTATACACGGGAGGATATTTCGGAAATTCTCTGGAAATGTGTCAAGCATAGAGAAGTCAGTGAACCCTGTGAATTACCTGAGGACTTCGGCTTGGATGTATATGACGGCGATACCGTGTATGTATTACAGAAGTAAATTATTTTGCGAATATTTTGAACGGTGTTTAAAATGAAACCAATCCAGATACTCAAACGAATCGGAAATGAAACCAATCCGGATACTCAAACGAATCGGAAATGAAACCGATCTGGATACTCAAATGAAACCAAAATGAAACCGATCTGGATACTCAAATGAAACCAAAATGAACCCGTTCCGGATACCGAAAATAATCCCAAATGAAACCGAATCGGATACCTGAGCGGATACCACTTACATGATATAGTATAGCCATATACAAATCATGTGGGTGGTATTTCTATGCGGCGGACATCGCACGAACCGGCTTCCTCCCGATACTGTACAAATATAGTATCGGCGAACTGGTCCAACGAACGTTGCGATATCCTCCCTTTTCTCCACGCCCAAAGTTGCTGTTACACAGCTTTGGGCGTTTTTCTATTTACAGAGTCATCTCTGTGTCACTGCCGTTCTCCTCCATCCTCCGTTTTGATCCAATTCAAAAATCAAAACGGAGGAAATACAAATGGGAAGAACCCCGAAAGAAAGAGAATCCTATTACATTTATTGTGAAGGCAGATGGGTAGAGTGTACGGAAGAAGTCTATCGAGTTTATTATCAGGGAAAACGTTCTGCGAAATATCAAGAAGAAAAAGACAAGAAGAACGGAAAGGTCACGTTCAGCGAAATTGAAGCAGAACGTCAGCTGAATATAGCTGAAACTCTTGCCGATGATTCCTGCATATTCCGCTCTGCGAGAGCAGCCTCACCGCCGAGATTGAGCACCTCCACCGCGTAAATTGTGCACGCATTCCGTGCAAACTGAGCAGTGTCTCCGCATGAATTGCATATTGACAGAATACCAAATCCATGCTATTCT
>JAZTZT010000075.1:0-7070 GCA_045637605.1 Pilosibacter sp. | reverse complement strand
TTCAGAACTTCTAGTCGAGCATTTTTCCCTTTGTCGCCTGACGCATTGACCATAATACAATAGGACTGTTCTTTTCCTCTTCCAACACGTCCGCGAAGCTGATGAAGCTGTGCGAGACCAAAGCGTTCCGCATTTTCGATCATCATGACCGTAGCGTTCGGGACGTTCACACCAACCTCAACAACCGTCGTAGATACGAGAACTTGAATCTCTCCGGCCGCAAATGCTTCCATGATCGCATTTTTCTCTTTCGGCTTCATTTTACCATGCAAATATTCCACACGAATACCCGGAAGATTCTCCCGTAATACTTTGGTGTAATCCAATACGTTTTCTGCTTCGATCATCTCGCTTTCCTCGACCATCGGACAGATAACATAAGCCTGACGACCATTTGACACTTCTTTTTTAATGAAATTATAAGCATTCTTTCGATATCCGGTGTCGACCACACAGTTTTTAATCGGTAAACGATTCGCAGGGAGTTCATCAATGACAGAAATGTCAAGATCACCATAAATGATGATCGCCAGTGTTCGTGGGATTGGAGTCGCACTCATAACCAATACATGTGGCTGGCTGCCTTTACTTCCAAGAGTCTCACGCTGAGAAACACCAAAGCGATGCTGCTCATCTGTGATAACCAGCGCAAGTTTATCATATACAACTTTTTCCTGGATCAATGCATGTGTTCCTATTACAATATCCGCTTCATGAGATACGATTTTTTCGTATGCCATTCGTTTCTCTTTCGCTGTCATTGATCCGGTTACAAGAACCACACGTTTATGAATCCCATGCTTTTCAAACAACTCTGTTACAGACTCAAAATGCTGTCTTGCAAGGACTTCCGTCGGAACCATCAACGCGCCCTGATATCCATTCTCAGCCGCTCTCAAAAGCGCAAGAACAGCAATGATCGTCTTACCGGATCCCACGTCACCCTGGATTAAACGATTCATGACAGCACCGCCTTCAAGGTCTGCATAAACCTCTTCCAGAGCACGTTTTTGCGCTCCCGTCAATGAATACGGAAGCTCCTGTTCCAATTTCCTACAGAGAGACTCTTCTTTCATAATATACGATGACTGAAGATCCTGTCTCTTTTCTTTTAGTCTGCGAACCCCAAGTAAAAACATGAAAAATTCGTCATATACCAGACGTTTTCTTGCAAATAATAAGTCAGTTTCATCCTGCGGGAAATGAATATGCTCGATTGCAAAATTATACTCTGCAAGTTCGTGTTTTTTTCGTAACGATGTCGGAAGGTAGTCGCGCTCCATGACACGTACATCCAAGGCCTGTTCCATTGCTGAAGCTATCGTTTTATTTCCGAGACCTTTTGTCTGTCCATATACCGGCTGCATCTTGGCCAACAGCTCTTCATACATCTCTGGTTTATACATTTGCGGCTGTTCCATGGT
Source organism: Pilosibacter sp. (assembly GCA_045637605.1). Taxonomy (GTDB): domain Bacteria; phylum Bacillota; class Clostridia; order Lachnospirales; family Lachnospiraceae; genus Pilosibacter. The sequence continues at coordinate 5,646 of JAZTZT010000075.1, read as the reverse complement.
AAGTCCGGTCTTTTTTTTCACCACTTTTCCTCGAAAGATGTAATGGCTGTCTGCTTTTAACGTATTCTTCAAATATGGCATATGATACCAGACAAGCTTCAATTTTCCAGTCATATCACTGATCGTAGCTGATGTGATAGAAAGTCCGCCAAAATGTCTGCCTGTGGCACCTGTTTTTAAATATCCGTCAACAGCTCCGATTTCCTCTTCCTTGAGTTCTCCGATCATGCACGGTTCCGTATACGCATCATATCCTTTCGGATAATAATGCAGTAGATCGTCTACCGTCTTTACGCCTACCTTTTCAAATAACTTCGCGGTCTTTTCACCTATGCCCTTTAATGTTTCGATTGACTGCTTGTTATTCATAAAGAATCTCCTCGTTTCATCTATGTCAAAAGCTGCCAAAACCAGCCCGATCGGGGCCGCCCTCGGCAGCTTTATAACTCTTATTCTACAGACAGAAGGTAATAATATACCGGCTGTCCGCCATTATTCAGTTCTACTTCACAGTCCGGATAAGCTTCTTCGATCTGCTCTAACAGAGCTTCTGCATCTGCTTCCTCCACGTCTGCACCAAAGTAAACGCTGATCAGCTCAGATTCCTCATCTACCATGCGCTCCAGAGTCTTCAGAACCGCTGTCTCCACATCCTGTTCAACTGCAAGCATACCGGAGTCGCCGATACCCATGATATCGCCTTCTCTGATCTCCATACCGTCAATATTTGTATTACGAACAGCATATGTGATCTGACCTGTGTGTACTCTGCCCATTTCCTCAACCATATTCTCCAGGTTTTCTTCCGGACCTGCTTCCGGAGAGAAGCTGATCAGAGCTGCAATACCCTGCGGAATTGTCTTGGACGGAACCACGATGATCTGCTTGTCTTCAACTAAATATTTTGCCTGCTCTGCAGCAAGGATAATATTTTTATTGTTCGGGAAAATGTAGATCACGTCTGCATTTACTTTATCGATCGCATTGATCATATCCTCGGTACTCGGGTTCATAGTCTGACCACCTTCGATCATATAATCAGCACCGATTCCCTTAAAGATCTCGCTTAAGCCTTCGCCAACGGAAACTGCGATAAAGCCATATTCTTTTCTCGGTTCCTTTGCCTTCGGAGCTTCCTGTGCCGGAGCTGCAGAAGCAGCCATTTCAAGGCGTTCATTGTGCTCCTCACGCATGTTATCAATCTTCATTCTGGAAAGAGAACCATAAGTTAATGCACGCTCGATTGCAAGGCCCGGATTATTTGTATGAACATGAACCTTTACTACATCTTCATCAGATACAACGACGATAGAATCACCGATGGACTCAAGGAATGCCTTGAATTTCAATTCCTCATCATCGTCATATGCATGCTCTACATTGATAATAAACTCTGTACAATATCCAAACTTAATGTCTGCTGTATCAATATCATCACGAGCTGCGCCTACTGGTGCTGTTTTCTGGCTTGTCTGCGCTACAACCGCGTCAAACGGAATACCATTACCGAGAACACCGTCTAATGCACCTTTCATCACCTGCATTAAACCCTGACCACCGGAATCCACAACACCAGCCTGCTTTAATACAGGAAGCATCTCCGGAGTCTGGCTTAATACATAGTCACCGTGCTCGATCACTTTTTCAAGGAACTCTACGATATCGTCTGTCTCAATTGCAAGTTCTACGGCCTTGTCAGCCATACCTCTCGCAACAGTAAGGATAGTACCTTCCTTCGGTTTCATAACTGCTTTATAGGCAGTTTCAGTCGCTCTTGTAAAAGCATTCGCAAGAATCGTAACATTGATCTCGCTTGCTTCTTTGATTTCTTTTGTGAAGCCACGGAATAACTGGGATAAAATAACACCGGAGTTACCACGTGCACCACGAAGAGATCCGGAAGAAAGTGCTTTCGCAATTGTCTCCATTGTCGGATTCTCGATCGCAGCCACTTCTCTTGCAGCTGCCATAATTGTCATTGTCATGTTAGTACCGGTATCTCCGTCCGGTACCGGGAAAACATTCAGTTCATTAATCCATTCTTTTTTCGCCTCAAGCTCCTTAGCACCTGAAAGTAATGCAACTTTCAGTAACTGGGCGTCTGCGGATTTCATTCCCATGGATTACTTCCTCCTTAATCTATCACTCTTACGCCTTCTACAAAAATATTGATCTTTTCAACCGTCATGCCGGTGAATTCTTCTACTTTATACTTCACGTTCTCGATCAGATTGTCCGCAACAGTTGAAATGCTGACGCCATAGGATACGATTACATGGAAGTCAATGCAGATCGCATTGTCATTAATAGTTACATTGATGCCATGAGTCAGGCTCTCACGTTTTAAGAGTTTTACAAGACCATCTTTCATGCTGACCGCAGCCATACCGACAATACCGAAACACTCCACCGCTGTTGTACCTGCGTAAAGCGCAATTACATCGGTATCAATCTGAATCTGACCCATCTTGTTATTGATACATCCCTTCATTCTCCTGCCTCCGTTTCATTAATTTATACGCCGGGCGCATAAAAATGCCCATAAAAAGCGATTTTCACTTTTATAATATACCATATCTTGTTGTCCATGTCTATTGATATTCAAAGTTTTTAAAAAAATTATTTAAATTTTTCATTTTGCTCTTGCAAATTTCTACACTTTCTGCTATCATACTTGTGTTGTGGATTTTTATGAAGTCCAAAGAAGTGTTAAGGAGGTGCAATCATGGCTAAATGCGCTATTTGTGAAAAAGCTGCTCACTTTGGTAATGGAGTAAGCCATTCCCATAGAAGATCCAACAAAATCTGGAAAGCTAACGTTAAGTCTGTAAAGGTTAAAGTTAATGGCGGAGCTCAGAAGATGTATGTATGTACTTCTTGCTTAAGATCCGGTCTCGTAGAGAGAGCTTAATACCTCCAGTACAAGAATAACGAAAAAATGAAGGCATCTGCTATCTGGTTGATAGACAGGTGCCCTTTTTTTGCCCTTTCCTCATTATTTGCAACAAAACAATATATAACCTATGATCATAAATGACACTGCCAGTGCAAGAAGCCAAAAGGAGTCTGGCAGAATCAATATCCAGGTCATCCCAAAGCCCGTACAAAATAATAAAAGGCCGCATAAGCGCTTCATACCATCCCCCCAATTTTGGAATGTCTATGATATATCTTATGCGGTCTTTTACATTTGATTTCCTAATTTATATAGAAGTAGATTATTTCACTTCTTCTGTTACGATCACTGTATCTGCAGCGTCTGCCATCTCTTCTGCTTTTGCTACAGCATCAGAAGAAACATCTTTACCCATAAAGCGATTCATAAAATCCGGAACCATATCTATGATCTTTGTCATGGCATCCTGATGCTTGATATTAACAAGTTTTGTCATACCATTCTGGATTACCAGGATCGCGCTTGGACTCATCTTTGCACTGAGACCTCCGCCTCCGTTTGTTTTAGCACTCTGCGCGAAGGAACCGGCTGCCATACCGCAGGAAACATCTACGAGCGGAATGATCGTTGTGTTTGCATCAATCTTTACCGGTTCACCCACTACTGTTTTTGTTGTAATAAAATTATCCATTCCCTTGAATAACGCGTCAACTGTTGACGGGAACTGATTTTCTGCCATAATACCGTTTCCTCCTTACTTCTTGCCCAGCGCCATTACTTTCTTTAACAGCACACGGAAGTTCTTATTTAAAAATACACGGATCACGATCCAAAGCAGTGATGCTACCCGAATGTGTCCTTTTACATGAAGCTCGCCATCCAACACCTTCTCACCGAATACCGGTTCAAGCTCCACTGTTTTTGCATATAGACCATAAAATGGACTTACATAGGTCAGAATCTGTCCGGTTGTAGCCGGATCATCAAAACCAAACCGCACACGTCCACGAATCTTTTTGGGAAGTATATGGTGAAATAACTTTTTCACTTGCCTCCAGAGTAAACCGATCGTATTACGGTTTTCATGATCTGTCAGAAATGTACGAACTTGTTCTATCTTCTCCTGTCCTGCATTTACTTTACCACAAATCTGCTGATACGTACAATTAATCTTTGCAACTGTATTCTGAATCCAAGTCACAGAATTTTCGATCAGACTCTCTAACTTTGATTTCCGAACGGGATCGTCTGATGTTTTCGTTGGTTCCGTTTTTATCGGTTCAACGATCTTCTCAGACCTTACCGAATTTACATGCTTGGCTTCGGTTGTTATCGACTCTGTAGTTTGGGACTCTGACACTTTTGTATCAGATACCTTTGTTTCTGAGGTATCTGACTGTTCCACAGGCTCAACAACTTCTGCAACCTCTGTCTCTTCTGCAGGCCAAACCGTTTTGTCAAACAAGCGGAACCACAGAATCTTTACGAGCGCATTTACCTTGCCATCGTAATTGACACGTATGGTAATCAGATGTAACAACCACGATACCAAAACATTACCACTGGGTTTCCCATCAAAGGATGCATCCACACGATATCGCACCGGTACAAATAACACCAAGAACAGAATCGTCAATATAATTCCAAGAATCACTAAGAGCAAGATTCCCAGAAGCTTTAATATCATTAACAATATTTGGAGCATAGGTTCACTCCTTTTGCTTTGTTATTCCCCGATTTCTGTTTCCAGAAAACCGTTCACATCATAACCACCGGTCTTCTTATATACATCTCCGATGATCGTACCGGCAAGGATTGCAGCATCTTCATAATCTGCAGCAACTCCGACGATCAACAGGTCCTGCTTTTTATAATATGGCTGATTCAATGTATGAGCCGAATAAATATCAAGCAGATTCTTAGGATTGGAAGCCGGAGTCAGGATATAGTATCCGGATGATTTCTCTTTTCGCACAGCCTGAAGAATAGAAAAACGGTTCTTTTTCGCTTTTTCGCCTAAATATAATCTCTCATACCAACGCATATCACACCGCCTAACGGTAATTGTTTATGATAGAAACTCTTAAAAGATCCAGAGCAACATTCGCAGCCTGTTCACGGATTTCATATCTGTTGCCATGGAAATGGCACTCCTGTACTGTTACATCATCCTTGATGCAGCATCCAATGTAAACAAGACCTACCGGTTTCTCCTCTGTACCGCCATCCGGACCAGCAATACCGGAAACTGCGATACAGGCGTCGCTGTCTGCTGCAAACACGCCGCCAAGTGCCATCTCTTTCACAGTCTGTTCGCTGACAGCACCGTATTTTTTCAATGTATTTTTGCTCACATCCAAAAGCTTTCTTTTTGCTTTATTGGAATAAGTAATAAAACCTTCGTTAAACACATCGGAGGCGCCCGGTACATTGACAATCTTGGATGCGATCATGCCACCGGTACAGGACTCAGCCGTTGTAACAGTCAACTCATATTTGTTAAGGAGACGAACCACGGCTTCTTCCATAGTTTCATGTTCTTTCGTGGAGTAAACCATTGAACCAAGGGCCTTCTTAATCTCCTTAGCCACCGATTTTAATGTATTCTTTGCTGTTTCTTCATCCTGCTCAACAAGTTCCGCAAGTACATGGACTTCATTTCCGTATTTTTTTGTATAAACACTGGTGTTTCCGTTCTTATTCAGGAGGTCACCAAGTATTTCTTTTATATCTGTCTCGCTTCTGCCATA
>JAZTZT010000074.1:0-3588 GCA_045637605.1 Pilosibacter sp. | reverse complement strand
AGCAGCGTTCTTAATGGCAACCTCTGCGGTAGGACCGGGCTTTCTGACCCAGACTGCAAACTTTACAGCAGAGCATAAGAGTGTATTTGCGTTTGTTATTATTTGTACAATTTTACTGGACATTACAACACAGCTCAACATTTGGTCCGTCATCGGCGTATCCGGTATGCGTGGCCAGGACATTGCAAACAAAGTCCTTCCGGGCCTTGGATATTTTATCGCATTTATGGTAGCCCTGGGTGGTCTGGCATTTAACATCGGTAATGTCGGCGGCGGTGCCCTCGGATTAAACGTATTGTTTGGAATTCCGACAGAAATGGGTATTTTTGTTGCCGGTATGATCGGCATCCTGATCTTCCTATCCAAAGATGCGAAGGCAGGCATGGACAGCCTCACAAAGTATCTGGGAGCGATCATGATCGTCGTTGTTCTTTATGTTGCTGTCAAGTCCAAACCACCAGTCAGTGAGGCGGTTACAAGTGTTTTTAATCCGGGAGACGTAAGTCTGCTTGTAATGCCATTGATCACATTACTTGGCGGAAGCTGCGGCGGTTATATCACATTCTCCGGTGCGCATCGTCTTCTGGATGCAGGTTTCTCCGGAAAGAAAGATTTACCGCATGTTCGTAAATCTGTTCTCATGGGTGTCAGCGTATCCGGTGTGATTCGTATTTTAGTATTCCTTGCAGTTCTCGGTGTTGTAACAGCAAATCCGGGCGTGACACTGGATGCTTCCAACCCGGCGGCAGATGCATTCCGCCTCGGTGCAGGAACCATTGGTTACAAGATTTTCGGTCTGGTTCTGTTCTTTGCAGCAACCACATCCGTAATTGGTGCGGCATATACTTCCGTTTCTTTCTTAAAGACCCTCCATCCGTTTATCATGGAGAATGAGAAATGGTTTGTCATTGGCTTTATTGCAGCATCTACCATTATTATGGCGGTACTTGGCAAGCCGGCGTCTCTCCTGGTTCTTGCGGGAGCATTGAATGGACTTATTTTACCGCTTACACTGTTGACAATTCTGATTGCCAGCAGAAATAAAAAGATCGTTGGCGAAGAATACAAACATCCGATTCTTCTTATTGTACTCGGTGCGTTCGTAGTTCTTCTCACCGGTTTCTCTGGTATCAAAGCGCTTCCAAGCATTCTTACAATGTTTGGCTAAATTAAAAATATAATTGCTGTAGGTCTGAGGAAACTCAGACCTATGGCTGTATAGACGAAGGGAGGAGAACTGACATGAGTGACGTTCGTTATCTGGTTTCCGGTGACTGTGCGGTTTGTGTAGAGTTCGGAAATGAAATCAAACCTGAGATCAATACAAAAATCAGGGCATTTAAAATTGCCGTTGAGAGAGCAGGAGTAGAAGGAATTGTAGAAACCGTTCCGACTTATCGCTCTCTTTTGGTCGTTTATAAGCCGGAGATCATCGGCTTTAAAGAACTGACAAAGAAATTTGATGACATTATGAAGAACATGGGCAATATTGAGATCCCGGCTCCGACTGTGATTGAGATTCCGGTTCTTTATGGTGGTGAAATGGGTCCGGATATTGAAAATGTTGCGGCTCATAACGGAAAAACTGTGGAGGAAGTAATCAAAATCCACACATCGGAAGAATATTTAATCTATATGCTCGGCTTTATCGCAGGTTTCCCGTACCTTGGCGGTATGAGTGAGGAAATCGCAACTCCGCGACTGGCAAGTCCGCGTGTGAAGATTGAAGGCGGTTCTGTTGGTATTGCAGGAATGCAGACCGGTATTTATCCGGTGGCTTCTCCGGGTGGATGGCAGCTGATCGGAAGAACACCGCTTAAGATGTACGATGCAGACCGTGAAAAACCGGTTCTTCTGGAGGCAGGTCAGTATATCAAGTTTGTTTCTGTTACAGAGGAAGAGTATAAGAAGATTGAAAAACAGGTAGAGGAACATACATATAAATATGTAACCTACGCAAAAAAGGAGGTGGAGTAATGGGAATTAAAATCATCAAAGCCGGATTATTAACAACCATTCAGGATATGGGTCGTTATGGATATCAGGAAACAGGTATGTCAGTTTCCGGTGTTATGGACACCCGCTCCGCCTCTTTAGCGAACATCCTTGTAGGAAATGATGAGGGAGAAGGCGTTCTTGAAATCACTATGATGGGACCGACTATCGAATTTACTGCAGACAATGTCATCGCGGTAACAGGTGGTGACCTTGGCGCAGCGTTAAACGGATCTCCGCTTCCGAGATATGAGGCAGTTTCCGTAAAAGCAGGTCAGACCTTAAGTTTTGCAGCTCCGAAGGCTGGTGCACGTGCATACGTTGCATTCGCAGGTGGTCTTGATGTTCCGATGGTTATGGGCAGCAAATCCACAAACTTAAAGTCCAAGATCGGCGGTTTTGAAGGAAGAAAACTGGAGGCAGGAGATGAGATCGGTTTCACTGCTCCGAAAGTATCTCTTCCGAATATGAGTGCAAGAAAGCTTCCGATTCCGGATTTCAGTGCAAGAGAGCATGAGATCCGCGTGGTTTTAGGCCCGCAGGATGACTGTTTCCCACAGAGCAGCATCGATACATTCTTCAACAATGTGTATACGATCAGCAACGAGTACGACCGTATGGGTTGCAGAATGCAAGGTGAAGTGATCAAACATAAAGTCAGCGGCGATATTATCACAGACGGTATCAGCTTTGGCGCGGTTCAGGTTCCGTCCCATGGCAATCCGATCGTTATGATGGCAGATCACCAGACCACCGGCGGTTATACAAAGATTGGTAATGTAATTTCTGTAGACCTTCCGATTCTTGCGCAGTGCATGCCGGGCCACAAGATTCATTTCAAATGGATCTCTATCGAGGCGGCTCAGTACTGGTATTGCAGAGAGAAGAAGGAATTGAATGAACTGAAAGCAGCGTTGAATGCATAAAAAGATGCCGGGGATCGGAAGGTTCCCGGCATTCTGAAAATAAGGATGGAGAGGGAAAAATATGGCAGATTATCGTAATTGGAGACCGGAAGATATCTGGTTAAAAATTCGCAGTGGTGAAATTGACTATCCGACTGCTGGCATGTGTGGGGGTTACGCGCAGGCGAACCTTGTAATTTTACCGAAGGTGTATGCGGACGATTTCCGAGTGTTTGCAGAGAAAAATCCGCAGCCATGTCCGATCCTGGAGATCATTGAGGGGACTCCGGCGATCCATGACATGGGCGAGGGTGCAAATGTGGTAACCGATATTCCAAAGTATTTTGTATATAAAAATGGCGTAAAGGTGGATGAAGTGACCGATGCCAGTCCATATTGGACAGAAGATTCCGTAGCGTTCCTGATCGGCTGCAGCTTCTCCTTTGAAGAAGCACTTTTGCAGGCAGGAATTGATGTGCGTCATATCTCTATGGGATGCAATGTTCCGATGTACAAGACAAATATTGAATGTGAAAAAGCCGGCGTATTCCAGGGACCGATGGTTTGCAGCATGCGTCCGATGACTCCGGAAGATGCAAAGAAAGCAGCTGAGATCACAGGCCGTTATCCGAATGTCCATGGCGCTCCGATCCACATGGGCGACCCGTCTGTGATCGGTATCGCGGAT
>JAZTZT010000073.1:0-4146 GCA_045637605.1 Pilosibacter sp. | reverse complement strand
AACGGAAGATACGAGAGAGGACCATACAACCAGATCGGTTACATTCCAATGTTTATCGAAGTTGGAATGTTTTGTGTCTGCTATTTACGAAATCGTACGCGGATTGGTACATCTTTAAAGCGGTTAGTGCAGACACTTCCTACGTTGGTTTTATTAATGACGATCATTCAGGTCTTGTTTCCTGATTTTATATTTACCGGAATGTTGTCTGCCATCGTCTGTATGGTTCTGTTTATCAATTTTCAAAGTACACGAAATGGCCGAGATGCGCTGACTGAACTTCCGAGTCGTACAAATTTCATGCAGGAAATTCATGCCCGCAGAAAACGTGGTGAAACGATTCATTTGATCATGGTGCATCTGGATCGATTTGAAGAGGTCAATAAACGGTACGGCGTGAAAATGGGCGATGCAGTTTTATTTTCAATTGCCTCCTTTTTGAGCAGTAAGATGAACGGATATCAAGTCTGCCGTTTCGGAAATACAACGTTTTTATTGATGGCAAAGGCTTCCACAAGAAAAAAAGAGATACAGAATGTGAAAAGGATAAAAGCGCGTTTCGATTCGCCTTGGATTCAGGGCGACAGAGAAGCGCTGGTTCGCGTGAGTCTTGCACATAGAATTGTAAACTTTGCAGGCTATGATGAAAATACCGCGATTGATCAGTTGGAATATGCGATCAACGTGGTGCGTGAAGCCGGAGGGAATGGGATCATCTGTTTCGATGAAGAATTGCAGAAACAGTATATGCGTAAAGAATATGTGTTGGCATGTGTAAAGAATGCGATCAAGAATCGATCATTTGAAGTATATTTCCAGCCATTATTCAACAGTAAAAATAATCAATTTGATACCGCAGAGTCTCTGATCCGATTAAAGGATCGCGATGGAAGTTTTATTTCTCCGGCAGAATTTATCCCATTGGCAGAGAAATACGGTCTGATGGATGCAATCAGCCTTCAAGTATTAGACTCGGTAGCTGGATTTCTTGGTGCATACCCGGATTTGTGTCTGAAGCAGATTTCAGTAAATATTCCGGTAGGACAGTTACTGGATGCAAGACTTTCAGAATGGGTCGATTCTGTTTGTGAAATGTATCATATTTCTGCGAAGCGAATTCGTATTGAGATTACCGAGCGAGCAATGACCGATCAGCCGGATCGTGTCAAAGCAGTCATGCAGTCCTTTGCAGAGAAAGGGGTAAAATTTTATCTGGATGATTTTGGTATCGGTTATTCAAATTTATCTATGGTAATGGAATTGCCTTTTGAAACGGTAAAATTGGATTCCAGTCTGCTTTCTAAAATGACGAGTGGAGAAAAGGAGTACAGAACGTTGCAGTTATTGGTAGACATGCTTCATAATTCTGGTTTTCAGGTCGTTGCGGAAGGGATTGAGACAGTGGAACAGATGCAGGCAGCAAGAAGGCTTCAGATTGACCGTATTCAAGGGTATTATTATGCGAAACCGATGCCTTCTAAGATGTTGGTAGAATTTTTGAACTCCAAAAGTGGGAACCAGAAGAGGGAGAGTTGATAAATGGAGAAACGAAAACTGATTAATTTTGTGGCTGGTATGACAACGGTGATCCTGACACTTTTAATCATGATTGTGGTTCTGGAACCAAAAGATGCGGGTGTTTCAAGGGCAGTCGCTTCAAAGACGGTGGCTCTGACACTGGCTCCAAAAGAGAAAATTCAAAACAATGGTCCGGAAGAGTCTTATTTTCCGATCGTTCTGCAAAATGAATGGTATGTAAAATACATGGATTACCTATATGAGACCGGCTATCTGGATCCGGAACGAATTGCGGCGGAGGAAGCTTCGGCGCTTTCTTCCGTTACCTATGGCGATCTTTCTCATTGGGTCCGTGTGGCTTCATTGGAAAATGAGAAAGTTTTTGATAATTACTTGGTGAACCCAGAGGAGAAAAAGGCCCGAAAAATAGTGGGAAAAGCGGAGTTTTGGAACTTTTATCGATTGTTTTTGAGCGCGGTTGATACGGACGGAAATATAAAATCCCTGGAGACTGATATTTATGGCACTCCGGATAATGTAGAAATGGCGGCTGCATGGACGGCTTATACGAAAGATGGAAAGTTCATGTTTGAAGGACTTTCACTGGATTCATATATCGACCGGAAAATTCGTGTTCTTGTGCGTGATCAGGATATTTTGTGTGTGGAAGAAATGGTTTCAGAAGAAATCGTTTATGAAAATGCTTGGATTTCCGGATATGCAGATGGCGAAGTAACGGTGTTTGTGGGAAATGTTCAAAAGCATTTCCCAATTAAAGGTGTTTTGAAAAACAAGGAAGAATTGTCCGGGCAGATTGGCGACCTGTATTTGAAAAAGGGAAAACCGAACCGCCTGGTATTGAAAAAAGATACGATCACGGGAACTGTACTAGCGGTGCGAGAACACGAGATTGAGATCCAGGGATATGGAAATGTTCCGTTGGCAGAGAATTTTAAAATCTACCGTACATATGGTGTATTGAGAGAGCAGCAGAAAAAGGATATTCTGGTTGGTTATCATATGCAGAAGTTTGTGGTTGCAGGCGGAGAAATCTGTGCCGCGTTGACTACAGAAAAGCCTGAGATTGATACGATCCGAGTGCTTTTGATGACGACCGGATTTGATTCGCTGTTTCATCCGTCCGTCACACTGAGCTGTGACGTGGATGCTGTGTTAGAATACGGAGACGGAAAAGATACGAATACTCAATATGTGACAGCAGGAGAAATGATCACGATCAATCCTGATGATCCGAGGCTTCAGGAGGGACGTATGATCTTTCGATCCGTAGAGGAGGGGGGACTAATCACGGTCAGCCATCTGGAACGTGGTCATGGACAGCCGGTTTATCCGGGACATATGGAAATTGCGAAAGAGAATGGCGGTCTGCTGTTATTAAATGAGACTGATCTGGAGGAATACCTGAAGCGAGTTGTTCCAAGTGAAATGCCACCGACATACCAGCTGGAGGCATTGAAAGCGCAGGCAATCTGTGCTCGTACTTATGCCTGGAGGCAGATTCAGGGAAATGCATACTCCCAGTATGGTGCTCATGTAGACGACAGTACCAATTTTCAGGTATATAACAACACAAAGACATTCGAACTGACTGATTCCGCTGTCAATGAAACGTTTGGTCAAGTGTTGGCATACGAGGATGTTCCGATCGAGGCATTTTATTATTCCACTTCCTGTGGACATGGAACAGATGGAAGTGTCTGGGGAGGAGATCCGAATGCGACTCCGTATTTGAACGCGGTTTCCATAGACACAAAAGGAAAAACATGGGATCTGTCTTCCAATGAGAGTTTTGAAACGTTTATTAAAAATGTGAATGCTGACGCTTATGAGTCAGAATTCGCTATGTACCGATGGCAGGCAAAGACGAATAGTAAGATTCTTTCAGAGAAGATCGGAGGCGTCGGAAGGATCACAGGACTGACAGTAACAGAGCGTGGTGCAGGCGGTATCGCAAAAACACTCAAGGTAGTTGGAACTGAAGGATCGAAGAATTTCACAACACAGAGCAAGATCCGTACGATTCTCGGAAATTCTGTTTTAACTTTTATCAGAAACGATGAGTCAGAGTACAGTGGTTGGGAAACACTTCCGAGTGCGTTTATTTACATTGAAAACAATGGAACGGATACGGAAAATGTCACCTGGTTTACTATTTACGGAGGCGGTTACGGTCATGGAGCCGGCATGAGCCAGAATGGTGCCCAGGGAATGTCAAAGAGTGGCAAGACTTGCATGGACATCCTGCGATTCTTTTATCGAGGCTGCGAGATTATAGACATTGGAGATGTATCGTAAAATATTTTTATGAAATGAATATTTGGGGAATGGATGGCAATAATAGTATTATCAACAAAAGAGAAAGATTAATACTTATCCTCCCCTTTTTAACCGGCTTTGGCGCATGGCTTGCGTCAAGGCCGGTTTTTTGCATTTTGCAGAGTTGATTTTTGATTTGAATCTGTCATGGTTCTTGCGAAAATGGACGCTGGAAGATATAATAAATATGATATAGTTTTTTGAAAAAAGCGGGATTATCGTGCGACAATTTGCAGGTGTAATTATTGCGTTTATTCTTTTATTAGTCATGTTAAAGGGATATCCGAAATT
>JAZTZT010000072.1:0-4669 GCA_045637605.1 Pilosibacter sp. | reverse complement strand
CGAAATGCCCTGTGGAGATCTGCGCAGGTATGTAAGATCGTTCCGGCGAAGCTTGCAGATGGAATCGGAGATTATGCAGCAATCGCATTGATCACAGAAGCATAAAAAGTCTGGATATAATAAAACCCCCGTTTTCAAGTTTTATGAACGGGGGTTTTGTATGTATCAATTTAGATCAGTCCGACGGATTTCATAAAGAAAATCCAAAGGAAGAGAGTAAATGTAGCTGCTACGGTACTGATCACGACAAACTCGCCGGCCAACTCACCATCGCCGCCCATGTTCTGCGCCATCGGGTAGGAAGCAGCTGCAACCGGAGTTCCGTAAACTGCAACAAGGAGGAATAACTCCAGCTCGCGAAGACCAACCATATAACCGAGTCCGAGCATGATCGCCGGAAGAACCAGCAGCTTAAAGCTTAAAGTCGGAACCAGATATTTCAGGTTCTTATGAATCGCATTGAACTGTAACGTGCCGCCGAGTACGAACAATGCCAGCGGAGAAGTCATATTTGAAAATTCGGAGATCGGTTTGATCAAGCTGGATGGTACTTTGATCTGAAGGAAGAAAAATACCAGACCGACCATCGCGCCCTGCAGCAGCGGATTCTTCAAGACATTGATAAAAATTGCTTTTGGATCAGCTTTTCCATTGGTGTTGAACATTTCCAAAATGACAACGGAAGTTGTGTTGTAGATGGTAACAACAACCGTGATCAGCATGGCTGCAACAGAGGATGCATAATCACCGAAAACGGAGAGTGTCAGCGGAAGTCCGAAGAGAATAAAGTTGCTTCGGAAGATTGCCTGGATGATAACGCCGCGTCTCGGATTTTCCTTGACGATCCTCGGGATAACGATCACAAGGATTGCTTCCAGGATCAAGATACTTGCTCCGGTGAAAATCATCAGGATCGGACGCGGAAGATCTGACGGATCCGCTTTGTAAATATTGTAAAAAGTCATAAAAGGATAAAAGAGACGGAAGACCATCTTATTTAACTTCTGAAGGAATTCCTCCGAAACCACACCCTTGATCTTGGCGGCGTAACCGAAGGTAATGTAGAAGAGAAACGGAATGACCGCATTCATCGCGACAAGAAAACTTTCCATAATAATGCCTTTCTTTGTAAATAAAACTTAGGAGATCATTTGTTTGACTCTCCATCTATATACTCTACCACTTCAAAAGTAAAATGTCTAATATGAAAATGGTAATATGGGGAATAAACAAAAGAATATGTAAAATTTAGTTTTACAAGTGCTAAGAACTGAGGTATGATAGGATAGAAATACTATGATAGGGAGGATCGACTGATGAATTTTACAGTTGAGACGGTAAAAGAAGCGAGAGAACGAATTCGCGATTATGTTACAGAGACCCCGCTCCTTAGAATGGAAGCGCTGGATGCGTTTTTAGGTTGTCAGGTATATCTGAAACTTGAGAATATGCAGAAGATCGGTGCATTTAAGTTCCGTGGAGCGATGAATAAAATCCAGAAACTGACTGAGGAGGAGCTTGCACGCGGCATCGTGGCAGCATCTTCCGGTAACCATGGCAAGGCGATCGCATATGGCGCAAAGATGAAAGGTGCCAAAGCGACGATCATTATGCCGAACACGGCGCCGAAGATGAAAGTCGAGGCGATCAAGGCACTCGGTGCGGAAGTGATCTCCTGTGATGCGGCAGAGCGTTTTGAAGTTGCAGCGAAGGTGTGTGAGGAAAGAGGCAGTACTATGGTTCCTCCGTACGATGATTATGACGTAATGGCAGGTCAGGGAACCCTTGGTCTTGAGATCATGGAACAGTGTCCGGAGATCGATGTGGTGGTTGTTCCGGCCAGCGGCGGCGGATTGATCGGCGGCGTTGCGACAGCGATCAAAGGCGTGAATGCAGACGTGAAGGTGATCGGTGCAGAACCGTCCGTACTTCCGAGATATAGTGTGAGTCTGGAGAAGGGTGAACCGACGATGGTTCCGATGCCGGAAGTGAAATCTGTAGCAGACGCTCTGGTATCCAATCGCCCGGGTCTCAAATGTTTCCCGGTGGTACGTGACCATGTGGATGGTTTCACAGCAGTAGAGGATACATACATGTTAAAAGCCATGAAGATGTTATTAATGGAAGGAAAACTTCTGGCAGAGCCGTCCTCCTGTATCGGAATGGGCGCAGTACTGCAGGGAAGTCTTTCTGTTAAGCCGGAGGATAAGGTATGCTTTGTGATCTCCGGTGGAAACCTCGGTTTTGATCAGTTAGAACTGCTTGGCGGTGTAACTTATTAATCAGTAAATTCAGGAGCAATTGCTTCAAAAAATCAGGCCGGAGAGTACTCTCCGGTCTTTTGAAAGGAATCTTATGAACACAAAAGAAACGTTAGGACAGTTTTTTATGAACAGGATCCGTCGTTCTGTGATCGCATCCATTGGCCTGCTGACCTATGCACTCGGCGTATATTTTCAGCTTCAGGCTGATCTCGGTATGCAGCCGTGGCAGGCAATGCGCCTTGGACTTGCGAATCAGCTGAATGTGACATTCGGAACTGTCAGCATTGTGATGTCCTTGATCTTGATCGTCATTGACCTGTTTTTAAAACAGAGGATCGGTCTCGGAACATTTTTGGATGCGTTTTTAGTTGGTATTGGTGTCGATATCTGCATCTACCTTGACTTCCTTCCGCTGCAGACCAATCTTGGGTTACAGATTGGCTGGTTATTTGCAGGAATGGTTGTATGCGCAATCGGACAGTGGTTTTACATGACAGCGGCGTTAAGCTGTGGACCGGTTGACTCTTTCCTTCTGGGAATTGGAAGTTTATTCCCGAAGGTGGCGATCGGAACTGTTAACCTGGGAATCCTGGCAGTGGTTCTCGCAATCTGTTTCGTATTAAAAAGCCCGATCGGTCTTGGTACTGTATTAACCGTTGTATTTACCGGTATGATTATGGATTTAGTATTCAAGATTGTAAGATTTGATCCGCGTACCGTAGTACATGAGGGTCTGATCGAAACGGCAGCAGCGCTGGCATCTGCGTTGAATAGAAAGAAATAACAGATATATGAAGCTTCATGTGAGGTTACGTTTTACGAGAGGATAAGTATGGAAAAGACAGAGAATTTTGGTCAGTTCCTATTAAACCGTCTGGGACGATGCGCGTATGCAACGGTCGGACTTTTGATCTGTGCATTAGGAACCTATATTCAGATCCAGGCAAATTTCGGAATGTCTCCCTGGGCATCGCTCAATCAGGGCCTGGCATTGAACTTTCCGATTTCTTACGGAACAGCAAGTATTACGGTATCCGCGATCATTATTGTTGTGGATCTGATATTGAGAGAGCCGATTGGTCTTGGTACAATTTTGAACGCCTTTATAATCGGGATGGGAACGGATGTCTGTATTAGTTTGAACCTTTATCCACTGCAGACAAGTCTAATCGGTCAGATTGGAACGATTCTGATCGGAATTGTACTCACTTGTTTTGGTCAGTATGTTTATATGAGCGCAGGACTGAGCAGCGGTCCGCGTGATTCCATGCTGGTCGGTATTGGAAAGCGTTTCCCGAAAATCCCGATCGGCAGAGTGAATATTGTTATCCTGGCATGCGTGTTTGTTGTATGCCTGTTCCTTGGCAGCCCGGTCGGCCTCGGAACCGTGATCGCAGTATTTGGAACAGGAATTATCATGGATATCGTCTTCAAAGTGGTTCGGTTTAATCCGAGGGCGGTTGTTCATGAAGGTATTCCGGACACACTGGCTGCAATGATGCGGTCATTACAAGTCAATAAATAGAAACAAGATACATACAGATGAATCTGTGAAAGGAGTAATATGAAAAACACAGAAACATTTACACAATTTTTAGTAAATCGCCTCGGAAGAAGCGTATTCGCAGTGATGGGCCTTCTGGTCTTCGCTCTCGGTTCCTACTTCCAGATCCAGGCAAACTTTGGTATGTCCCCGTGGAACTCCCTCAGCCAGGGTATCTCCATGAACTACCCGATTTCTTTTGGTACAGCGAACATCATCATTTCCTTTATCATTATCGCAATCGATATTTTAATGAAGGAACCGATCGGTATCGGTACGATCTTAAATGCGATTATCATCGGTGCAGGCACAGATGTGTTCCTTTCCATCGGTTTTCTTCCGCAGCAGACAAGCTTCATCGGAAAGTTCCTGGTGCTGATGGCAGGTATCGTGATCACATGTCTCGGTCAGTTCCTTTATATGAAAGCATGCTTAAGCTGCGGACCGCGTGACTCTCTTATGGTAGGTCTCGGAAAACGCTTCCCGAAAGTAAAGATCGGTACAGTAAATATTGTGCTTCTTGCAATGGTACAGGTAGTATGTTTCATTCTCGGAAGCCCGGTAGGTCTCGGAACGATCATCTGCGTATTCGGTACAGGTACGATCACAAATATCGTATTCGGTTTCCTGAAGTTTGAGCCGCGTGCACTAAAGCATGAGAGTATTATTGATACGATTGCGGCTGGTAAGAAGGCGCTGGCGAAGTAAGTGTGTATTTAGTTTAGTAAAAATAAAATAGAAGTATCTGTAGAAAATTCCCGTACTATCTCAAAATACGGCTTACTACCTTTGCTTCACTTCGTTTTATTCGCCCTTACGCCGATCGCGATAAGGACGTTTGCGATCTCTGTAAGGGCGCAAA
>JAZTZT010000071.1:0-19961 GCA_045637605.1 Pilosibacter sp. | reverse complement strand
CGGAGCTTTCTGCTTGGTCTTTCCATGTAATGTACTCCTTTTCGATTATTACAAGGTGAATTATTCAGAATTTCCAATCTATAAACAAATTCCCAAGGTTTTGGGGAAGGAAGAGAATAAGAGGGAAAACTGAGTGAGGCTGTGTGAAGCCGGATGAAGCCAGCTGTTGGAAGTGGATCTCAGAGACAGAGGCAGTGGAAGAACCCACTGCTTCTACGAAATCTTAAGAAATTCTTCATAATTCATTCAAAGAATATACAATCATTTTTTATGAGAACGTGGTATACTTTAACCATAAGAAATGCACGAAACAAATGAATCCTTTATCCTAAAAATCTTTTTGAAATCGAAATCCTAATGATAGAACCCTGTACCTTTCGGTGCAGGGTTTTTTCATGATGTAAAAACAAGGGAACCACGCGGATTCCCTTGTCTTTGTATTCCATATTAATATTAATCAACCACAACCACACGCATGCCGTTTGTCGCAGTAGCCGGCTCATTCTTTCTGGAGTGACCCTGTGTACCTGCAGTAACTACTACAAGATCGCCCTCTTCAACGATGTCTTTTGCTTTCAGCATATCGATCGCATGCATGATCTTATCGTCGATGTTCTCCGCCCATGCACCAAGGAGTGGAGTTACACCCCAATATAACTGCATTCTGCGTACGGATTCCTGATTTGCAGATACACAGACAATTCTCGGAGCCGGATGCCACTTGGAAAGCATGCGAGCTGTGTAACCGGAGATTGTCGGGGAAAGGATTACTTTCGCTTCCAGTGCTCTTGCAGTTGTTACAGATGCATAACATACTGCGTTGGAAATATCGTGACTGCTTGTTTCGCCGACTCTTCTAACTTTGTAGAAGGTATCGCCTAAATGAGACTCTGCCTCAGTTACGATCTGCACCATCATCTTCAATGCTTCTACCGGATATTTTCCGTTGGCTGTTTCACCGGACAGCATTACAACGTCTGTACCATCATAAACTGCGTTCGCAACGTCTGTCACCTCTGCACGTGTCGGACGCGGATTGCGGATCATGGAATCTAGCATCTGAGTCGCTGTGATAACGATCTTGCATGCCTGGCTGCACTTTTCGATCATCATCTTCTGTAAATGCGGAAGCTTCTCCGGAGCAACTTCTACACCAAGGTCGCCACGGGCAACCATGATACCATCGCTGGCTTCAATGATCGCATCCAGATTGTCAAGGCCTTCTTGATTTTCGATCTTAGCGATGATTCCCATGGAGGAACCGCCTTCTTTTAAGATTTCACGGATCTCGTGGATCGCATCAGCAGAACGAATGAAAGATGCTGCCACGTAATCAAATCCCATTTCCATACCGAAACGGATATCTTCTTTATCTTTATCTGTCAGTGCCGGAAGTTTGATCTTCACGCCCGGTACATTGACACCTTTTCTCTCACCGAGTTCACCACCGTTGATCACGGTACAGTAAATCTTCGGTCCATCTACATATTTTACATGAAGTTCGATCAGACCGTCGTCGATCAGAATACGGTTACCCTCTGCAACGTCCTCATTGAGACCGTCGTAGTTGATCTGCACCATATTTTCATCGCCGATCAGTTCTTCTGTTGTCAAAATGAAATCCTGACCTTCTTTTAAGGTTACCTTTTTACCGTCTTTCAATGTGCAAGTACGGATCTCCGGTCCTTTTGTATCAAGGAGTGCTGCGATCGGAACGCCACATTCTTCTGCAACTTCTCTAAGCTGCAGATAGCGTGCTCTCTGTTCGTCGTGTGTACCATGAGAGAAATTGAAACGAGCCACATCCATACCATTTAAAACCAGCTGTTTCATAATCTCTCGGTTGTCACTGTTTGGTCCCATTGTGCAGATGATTTTTGTTTTCTTGTTCATTTGTTCCTCCTATATACTATTTGATATTGCTTCCTTATACGGTATGTTCGCTCTGCTAAGTTCGGCATTGCCTCACTATGGCTCGCGAACGGCCTCGCACTAAGCTCACCTATCGCCCTTGGCTCTGGTTCGCTAAGTTCTTTCGGCCTGTCTCGGATCCATTCCGCCGCGAGTTACATGCTGATGTGTATACAGATGATCCTGACAATATTCGAAATCACCTTCACACTTGGAGCAATAACGGAATGTCATATCCGGATTATCTAAATCTGTGATCCCGCATACTGCACAGCGATGACGACCCACTCGTTTCGCTTCATGAACCGTCTGATTCATCTGCGCTTTAAATTGCTGTTTGCGTCGGATCTCCTTCGGATTGTAACGGCTTCCTTTAAATAGGAAGAAGAACACAATAAAGTTCAGTAAGGACATAACGACAGCGATTTTTGTCGCCACCCCGCCGAATACAAATCCATACAGGAAGTACATACCGTCAAACAATGCCAGCCATTTGGCTTTGATCGGAATTACCAGGAACAATAGGAACTGATTGTCCGGGAATGTCATCGCATACGCAAAAAACAGGGAGAAATTCAAATATTCGGCTGTCAACGGATACACGATACCAAATGCCAGATAAATAATGATCGCTGCAAGCACATGACCGATTACGCCAATTAAAAAATACAGATTAAAGCGGAAGGAGCCCCACATATACTCCAGAACTCTTCCCATGTTATAATAGCAATAGATGACCAATACATTAATAAAAAGACCTCCGGACATCGGCCACATCAGAAACGTTACACAGCGCCAGATCTGTCCACGGAGAATCTTGCTTGCGTCTAACATCAGAAACTCCATATAGACCTGAGGAGCCAATGTACTGACCACAAGACCAATCGCATATAAAATCACGACATAATACATCAGATTCGGAATCGCATATTTGCCAAATTTGCGTTCCAGTTTGTTAAGTAAATTCATTTCAGCATTCCTTTCCTTTATTATGCGCAGATTTTCCATTCTGAATATCTGTTGCTATTATAATTCCCCTTGATTCTGTTTGTCAAACCCTTTGAGAAAGGTTCCATTTCCCTAATAAAACTTTAAGTTTCTTAACATATTCTTAACATTTATCATGACAATTCTATACAATGTGTACATTGTCTTCCAAAATCAAATGTGCTATAATTTTGTCGGAGTTTGCCATAATGTTTTGGCAACTCTCTCACATAGTTTTTATTACTATATGGGAATACAATGATTATTTCTACATATTGATGATACAAGAAAGATGTTTCCTGTATCGCCCCACAAAGGAGGTAAGGGGAAATTACCCCAATCGTATGAATTTGATTCACAGACTTGGAATCGACATTGGTTCCACAACCGTAAAGATCGCAGTCATCGATGAAAATAATCATATCCTGTTTGCTGACTATGAGAGACACTATGCAAACATTCAGGAAACTCTGGCTTCCCTTCTTAAGAAATGCAGAGAGCTTCTTGGTGAACTGTCTCTTTGTCCGAGCATTACCGGCTCTGGTGGTCTCACCTTATCCGGCCATTTACAGATTCCTTTCGTACAGGAGGTTGTTTCTGTTGCTACATCCCTTCAGGATTATGCTCCGCAGACGGACGTAGCGATCGAACTCGGTGGCGAAGATGCGAAAATCATTTATTTTACAGGCGGTATTGACCAGCGTATGAATGGTATCTGCGCAGGCGGCACCGGTTCTTTTATTGACCAGATGGCGTCTCTGTTACAGACAGACGCAACCGGTCTCAATGAGTATGCGAAAAGCTATAAGGCAATCTATCCGATCGCTGCGCGATGTGGCGTATTTGCAAAGTCGGATATCCAGCCACTGATCAATGAAGGTGCGACTCGCGAGGATTTATCTGCTTCCATTTTCCAGGCAGTAGTTAACCAGACCATCAGTGGTCTCGCATGTGGCAAGCCGATCCGTGGAAATGTGGCATTCCTTGGTGGTCCTCTGCATTTCCTTTCTGAATTGCGTGAGGCATTTATCCGTACTCTCAATCTGACTGACGAGCAGATCATTGCTCCTGATCACTCTCATTTGTTCGCTGCTGTAGGTGCAGCCATGAATGCAAAAGAGGATACTGTGATTTCTTTGGATAAGATGATCGCAGACCTGTCCGGCGGTATCAAGATGGAGTTCGAAGTAAAACGTATGGAGCCATTGTTTAAAGATGAGACTGCATACAGAGAATTTACGGACCGCCATGCCCAGTACAAAGTCAAACGTGGTGATCTGGCTACCTATGAAGGCAACTGTTTCCTTGGAATCGATGCTGGTTCCACCACAACCAAGATCGCGCTGGTTGGAGAAGACGGTTCTCTTCTCTACAATTTCTACAATAACAATAACGGAAGTCCGATGGCAACTGCGATCTCTGCGATGAAAGAGATCAAGTCTCTTCTCCCACCGACGGCAAAGATCGCTTACTCCTGCTCCACAGGATATGGAGAAGCGTTATTAAAAGCAGCGTTCCTTTTAGATGAAGGTGAAGTTGAGACAATCTCTCATTATTATGCTGCCGCATTCTTCAATCCGGACGTTGACTGTATCCTCGATATCGGTGGTCAGGATATGAAGTGCATCCGTATCAAGGATGGTACCGTTGATAATGTACAGCTAAATGAGGCTTGTTCCTCCGGCTGTGGTTCCTTCATTGAGACATTTGCAAAATCTCTGAATTTTAGTGTTCAGGATTTCGCAAAAGAAGCTCTCTTCGCACAGAATCCGATCGATCTTGGTACCAGATGTACCGTATTTATGAACTCAAACGTAAAACAGGCCCAGAAGGAAGGCGCATCTGTTGCTGATATTTCCGCCGGTCTGGCTTACTCTGTTATTAAAAATGCATTATTTAAGGTAATTAAGATCACAACTGCTTCCGATCTCGGTAAGAATGTCGTGGTTCAGGGCGGTACCTTCTATAATGATGCAGTTCTGCGAAGCCTCGAGAAGATCGCAGGCTGTGACGCGATCCGCCCGGATATCGCAGGTATCATGGGTGCCTTTGGTGCAGCCCTGATCGCACGCGAGCGCTACATGCATGAACCGAAGAAGACAACCATGCTCTCCCTTGACCATATCATCAACCTTACCTATACAACGACCATGACTCGATGCCGTGGATGTATGAACCACTGTGTGCTCACAATCAACCGATTTGAAGGCGGTCGTCAGTACATTTCCGGTAACCGTTGTGAGCGTGGCCTTGGTATGGAAAAGGCGAAACGCGATATCCCGAACCTTTACAATTATAAATATCATCGTTTATTCGATTATGAACCATTACCGCTCGACCAGGCGCCACGTGGCATCGTAGGTATCCCGCGTGTCCTCAATATGTATGAGAATTTCCCGTACTGGGCGACATTCTTTAAGGAGCTTGGCTTCCGCGTGATGATTTCTCCGCAGTCCAACCGTCAGGTTTATGAACTCGGTATCGAAACCATTCCGAGTGAATCCGAGTGTTACCCTGCGAAATTGGCTCATGGACACATTTCCTGGCTGATCAAGCGCAATGTTCCGTTCATTTTCTATCCGTGTATTCCGTACGAGCGTAAGGAAGTAGCCGGTGCAGGCAACCATTACAACTGTCCGATGGTAACTTCCTATGCAGAGAACATTAAGAACAACATGGAGGAGCTGAAGGAACATAACATCAAGTTCATGAATCCGTTCATGGCGTTCACTTCTCAGGAAATCCTTGCAAAACAGCTTGTGAAAGAATTTAAGAAGGAATTTGATATTCCGGAGAAGGACATTCTTGCTGCTGCGAAAAAAGCATGGGATGAGCAGGATGCTGCAAGACGTGATGTTGAGAAGAAGGGCGAAGAAGTTCTTCAGTATCTGAAAGAGACCGGTAAGAAAGGTATTGTTCTTGCAGGTCGCCCGTACCACATTGATCCGGAAATCAACCATGGTATTCCGGATCTGATCACTTCCTATGGATTTGCGGTATTAACCGAGGATGCAGTTTCTCACCTTGCTCCGATCGAGCGTCCGACCATCGTTACAGACCAGTGGATGTACCACTCCAGACTGTATGCAGCTGCAAGTTTTGTAAAAACACAGGACAATCTGGACCTGATTCAGTTAAACTCTTTCGGTTGTGGTCTTGATGCGGTTACAACCGATCAGGTCAGTGATATTCTGACCGGTTCCGGTAAAATCTATACGGTACTGAAAATCGATGAAGTTAACAACTTGGGCGCTGCCCGCATTCGTATCCGTTCTCTGATCTCCGCACTTCGTGTAAGAGATGAAAGAAGATATACCAGAAAGATCATTTCCAGTTCTTACAACCGCGTTGTATTTACAAAGGAGATGCGTGATACATATACGATTCTTTGCCCACAGATGTCTCCGATCCATTTTGAACTTCTGGAACCTGCGATCCGCAGTTTTGGCTATAAACTGGAAGTTCTCCAAAATGATGATAAGACCGCTGTTGATACTGGTCTGAAATATGTAAATAATGATGCATGTTATCCGTCTCTGATCGTAATTGGTCAGATCATGGATGCTCTGCTTTCCGGAAAGTATGATCTGGATCGTACAGCAGTCATCATGACACAGACTGGCGGCGGCTGTCGTGCTTCCAACTATATCGGTTTTGTTCGCCGTGCTTTGGAAAAAGCAGGTATGCCACAGGTTCCGGTTGTTTCCCTCAATGCAAACGGTATGGAAACAAACCCAGGATTCAAACTGACACCTAGATTCCTGACAAAAGCGATGCAGGCAGTCGTTTATGGTGATGTATTTATGCGTGTGCTGTATGCAACAAGACCATATGAGGCTGTTCCGGGTTCCGCAAATGCACTACATGATAAGTGGAGAAAGATCTGTATCAAATCTCTCTCTACAAAAGATCCGCATATCATGGAGTTTACAAAGAACATTCGTGGAATCATCCGTGACTTTGATAAACTGGAACGATTGGATATTAAGAAGCCAAGAGTAGGTATTGTTGGTGAGATCCTTGTCAAGTTCTCTCCTCTGGCCAACAACCACATTGTAGATTTGCTTGAGGCGGAAGGTGCTGAGGCAGTTATGCCAGACCTGATGGATTTCCTTCTGTATTGCTTCTATAATAATAATTTCAAGGCTGAGAATCTTGGTACGAAGAAGTCCACGGCTCATCTGAGCAACATGGGAATCTCTCTTCTTGAGTATTTCCGTAAAACTGCCCGTATCGAGCTTGAAAAGAGTAAACATTTCATTCCTCCAGCGAAGATCAAAGATCTGGCTGTGATGGCAAGTGATTTTGTATCGGTCGGCAACCAGACAGGCGAAGGCTGGTTCTTGACTGGCGAGATGCTGGAGCTGATCCACAGTGGTGCAGGCAACATTGTCTGTGTACAGCCATTCGGATGCCTCCCGAACCATATCGTTGGTAAAGGTGTTATCAAGGAGCTCCGACACAAGTACCCGCAGGCAAATATCGTGGCCGTAGACTACGATCCGGGCGCCAGCGAGGTAAACCAGCTCAATCGAATCAAGCTGATGCTGGCGACAGCACATAAGAATTTAGAGTAATGAAAAAACTCCGACAGGTTGACATGGCCTGGCGGAGTTTTTTGCTGCTTATTTTTTTATCATGCTTGATTGTACCTTGTACAAGCTAGTTTCTTTGCAAAAGTACCATTAGAACTGCTTCTTCGTACTGTTTCCACGAATATCTACATCAATATAGCGTTCAACTTCTTCTCCACGTACTCCAATGTAATATTCGGTCAAATTTGCTGTGGAACAAGAATGGTTCGGGATAATAATAATCTTATCTCCTACCTTCAAATCTGTCGGTCCATCAACATGAATCTTTCCAACTTCCTCAGACAAACTGTACATAGTCAATTCCGGATGTCCCTTAATCACACCATGACCTTTTACAGACGCATTTCCATGAGCACCCATATCAAGACCGAGGCACTTTGCACCTGCATCACAGATAAAAAGATCCTCGCGTGGATGGGAAACTACAGATGCAAGCACATATAATGCACATTCATCTTCTGTTGCAGTATTCGTGGACATCTGGATCGCATCATTAAATATATAGTTACCCGGATGATAAATCATCAGATTTTTATCCTCCAAAGAACCCCAGAATGTCGGCGTTGCACCACTTGAAATAATCGAAAGCTCGTAGCCTGCTGAACGAAGTGTATCTGCGGCGATCGCCAGACTCTCCATCTCATCTTTACAGTACTGTGGAATATCCGCTTCACAAGAGGCTCCGTAAACATGTCCCGGATGAGTGGAAATACCACAGAAACGAAGATTTTTGAATTCCTTCATTGCATCTGCCAACTCCACTGCTTTTTCCGGATCCACGCCAAAACGATGGAGCCCGCTATCGATGATAATTGTGTAGTTAACGATTACTCCTGCTGCTTCTGCCCCTTTATTAGTGAGGCGTGCAGAGTCAATTCCGTCGAAACGAACAACAAAGTTACATTTCTTTGCTAATTCAACCACTCTCTTAATTGAAACTTCCGTTGCAACCGGGTATGCATACATGATATTTTCAAACCCTGCTTCACACATTGCCTCTGCCTCATCTAATGTACCACAAAGGAAACCTGTACAGCCATAATCTGCCTGGAGACGAGAAAGTTCTGTACTCTTGTGTGTCTTGATCATCGGCCAAATCTGCTTCCCTGCTTTTGCTGCAGCGTCACAATATTTTTTTACATTATGCTCCATAGAATCCAAGTTTAAAAGGATTGCAGGAGTTTGAAGTTCATGAATTGTCATAATCGTGCTCCTTTTCACTGAGAAGGTATTTTATGATATCCATTATACGCACATGTTTCATAAATTTCAATGTCTTCTGCCTGTGAATGTTTCTTGACACAGAAACAAATTCTATCTAATATGGAGGTCTATGTTGTTAAGAACGAATATTCTAAATGAATATCATTTTATTCAAGAGCAGATCGATCAAATTCAAAAACTTGTACCTAGAATCAAGAAAATTAATCACCAAGGTGCAAGCATTCCAGTAAACACAAATAGCCAGTAAAACAACACAAAAAGGCCACCCTGCAATAACAGGATGGCCTTAATTATTATCTTAGATCTCAATTCCGGATCAGCTAATTCAAGAATTAGTCTTCTGCTTTTGCGTGGTGATCACGGTGCATGGAGAAGGAATTCATATCGTACTCTTTAAGAGTATCGGAAATCTTTCTAGCCGGTGTAGCGTTGATCTGTGCATCACGATCTTTCTTGAATGCAGCCTCAGCCTTAAGGTTGGACGGACCGCCTACACAACCGCCGTCACACATCATAGCCTCGATGAAGTCCTCCGGAAGTCTGTTCACCTTCATAAGAAGGAGAGCTTTCTTAACATCTGCGCCGCCGCTTACTTTAGCAACCTTAACGTCAGCCTCGATGCCTTCCTCTTTGAGGTGCTGAAGAACTGCTGCTGTTACGCCGCCGCCGTTAGCGAAACGCTTAGCAGCTGCACTAGCCTGGTGGTTCTTAAGCTCTTCCGGCTCAAGCTCTACGCCCTTCGCGCGCATTAACTCGATGCACTCGCCGTATGTAAGAACGTAATCTGCATTGTTCTCGATTGTCTTATCAGCCGCCTCAGACTTCTTAGCCATGCACGGTCCGATAAATACTGTTACAACATCCGGATCCTGAGCTTTTAACATTCTGGATGTAGCAACCATCGGGGAAACTGTTGTGGAGATATTGTCAACGAGTGTCGGATAGTGTTTCTTAATAAGGTTAACAAATGCCGGACAGCAGGATGTTGTCATCTTCTTGCCCTCTTTGTAAGCCTCAACCCACTCTTCTGCCTCGTAAACAGTTGTGAAGTCAGCACCAACAGATACTTCAACCATATCTGCGAAGCCTACCTTCTTAAGAGCTGTTCTCCAGCTTTCCATTGTAACGTCTTTACCAAACTCACCCTCAGCAGCCGGAGCAACCATACCGATTACTTTCTTGCCTTCAAGGATCGCTTTGATAACATGAACGATATAAACTTTAGAAGAAATAGCACCGAACGGGCAGCTTCTTACGCAAGCGCCACACTGGATGCACTTGGACTCATCGATCTCACAAACGCCTGTCTCTTTGTTCATAACGATAGCGTCAGCCGGACATGCACGACGGCACGGACGAACGAGCTCTGCGATAGCGTTGTACGGACAAGCCTGAGCACACTGACCACACTCTTTACAGATGGACGGATCAATGTGAGCACGATCACGACCCATTGTGATAGCACCGAACTTACAAGCGTTCTGACATGCTTTACCCATACACTTCTGGCAGTTGTCAGTTACTACGAAACGAGTAATCGGACACTCTTCACAAGCAGCTGTGATAACCTGGATCTGGTTGTTGCTCTCGTGACCTGTCGGACATTTACCCTCAGCGAGACGAATTCTCTGACGAACGATTTCTCTCTCTTTGTATACACAGCAACGGAAGCTAGCTTTCGGACCCGGGCTTAATTTGTAAGCGATCGCGTCTCTCTTCTCAACGTTGTCAAGCTCGCCATCGAAAGCGAGTTTCGCAACTTCACGTAATACTTCGTACTTAATTCTAAGCAGCGCAGCATCATTAGTTTTCATACGTTTACCCTCCTGATAATTAATTCCTTACATGATTACCAGACTTTACATCTAGTAAAATTACCCATTAACTCGACTATAATTATCGCACATTCGAGCCATATCTGCAACAATCTTTTTGTTTTTGTTTTAACAAGTTTTCTGGCGAATCCTTTATTTTTTTAAGTTAGTTTTAGCTAATTTCTTTATTCCAAAGGTCTGTTTTTTATTGACATCTCTGTGCGACTATAATATATTTAAGTTGTTCGTACTACCCTCAAAGATTCTGCGGATTCTGAGAGAAAAGAAATGGAGGACTAATAATGAAGAAAAACATGTTATCTGTGATCGTAGCTGCTGCTCTTGGTATGTCCATGTTGACAGGCTGCTCCACAAAACCGGCAGAAACTGCTGCCCCGACAACCGTTGCTACAGAAGCTGCAACTGTTGCTGAAACCACAACTGCTGCTCCGGAAACAACGGCTGCTGAAACCACCGTTGCCGAAGATACAGCAAATGACGTAACCATCCGTGTCGGTGGTCTGAAAGGCCCGACAACCATGGGACTTGTAAAACTCATCGACGATGATGCAAACGGTACAACTGAAAATGATTATGAATTTACTATGGTAACTGCTGCTGATGAGCTGACAGCTCTCGTAGCCGGCGGAAAGGTTGACATCGCACTCCTTCCGGCCAACGTGGCAAGTGTTCTTTACAACAAGACAAATGGCAATGTGGCAGTGATCGATATCAATACACTCGGTGTTCTTTATCTGGTATCCGGAGATGCTTCCATCAATACCATCGACCAGTTAAAGGGCAAAACTGTATATCTTCCGGGCAAAGGAACAACTCCGGACTACTCCCTGCGCTATGTACTTTCTGCTGCAGGTCTTTCCGAGGAAGATGTTACGTTAGAATTTAAATCTGAAGCCGCCGAAGTTGCTTCTGTTCTCGCAGAGGATCCGAATGCGATCGGACTTCTTCCGCAGCCGTTCGTAACTGCTGCGATGGCTCAGAACGACAAACTGTCTATGGTCATGGACCTTGCAGCTCTCTGGGACAGTTTCCAGCCGGAGGAAGGCGGAAGCCGCCTTGTAACAGGTGCAACGATCGTAAACAAGACATTCCTTGAGGAAAACAGCGATCTGGTCGACATTTTCCTTGCAGAACATGAAGCTTCCATCGCTTTTACAGAGACAAACCCGGATGCCGCAGCTGAGCTGATCGCTGCACAGGGAATCGTTGCGAAAGCTCCGATCGCGAAAAAAGCTCTTCCGTATTGTAATGTAGAGTTTATTTCCGGCGATGAGATGAAAACAGCTCTGAGCGGATATCTGAACGTGCTCTTTGATCAGAATCCGGCTTCCGTCGGTGGCGCACTTCCGGACGATGCATTCTACTATCTTCCATAATTAATGATTATCGATTATAATTGGGGCAGGCGGAAATTCGTTTCCGACTGCCCTGTTTTATCACGACAAAGGAGCATATGAATGAACAAACTCCCGGTATGGTCTAAAAAAATATTTATTATTGCATTCTGGCTGCTTCTGTGGCAGCTTGGCGCCAATATGATCGACAATCATATCCTGCTAGTAAGTCCTGTGGATACCCTGTGCGCACTTTCCACTCTTGTAATTTCTACTGATTTCTGGGGTTCCATCTGGTTTTCTTTTGCCCGCATCAGCCTTGGTTTTTTTATTGCATTTTTTATTGGTCTGCTGACAGGAACTCTGGCTTACTGGAAACCGATCATAGATGAATTCCTGGCCCCGCCCATTCATTTTATGAAATCAATCCCGGTCGCTTCTTTCGTTATTTTAGCACTGATCTGGACCGGGTCCGAAAATCTGTCTGTGTTTATTTCCTTTATCGTTGTTTATCCGATGATCCATGTGAACACCTTGGCCGGGCTTCACAGCACGGATCCAAAATTACTGGAAATGGCAAAAGTCTTTCAGGTTCCGATCTGGCGACAGGCCATGTCCATTTATCGTGTGTCCTTGTACCCTTACCTGGCAAGCGCCATGAAAACAGCGCTCGGCATGGGATTCAAATCCGGTATTGCAGCCGAAGTCATCGGTGTTCCGGAAGGCTCCATCGGTGAGGGACTTTATTTATCAAAGATTTATCTGAGTACTGCTGAACTGTTCGCATGGACTCTTGTGATCATCTGCGTCAGCGTACTGTTTGAACATGTATTTTTATTGCTGCTGCGAATGGCAGCCGGGAAAGGAGTGGTAACTTGCAATGAAGATGGAAAATAACGGGCTCCGGATCGATTCTCTTTGCAAATCCTACAACGGAGAGCCAGTCCTCAAAAACCTCTCCCTGACTCTGTCTCCGCCAAATAACTACTGCCTGATGGCTCCGTCCGGAACCGGAAAAACAACCCTTTTCCGAATTCTTCTCGGTTTGGAAACAGCGGACTCCGGGCAGATATACGGTCTTGATACGTTACGTATGGCAGCAGTTTTTCAGGAAGACCGACTGCTTGAAGGCTTCACAGCACTCGAAAACATTCGCTTCGTGACCGGCAAACATTTTTCCACTGATGAATTACTCCACATCGTACGCCGCCTGCTCCCGGAAGAAGCATTGACAAAACCAATCTGCGAATTCTCCGGAGGAATGAAGCGACGCACCGCGATCCTTCGTGCAATCCTCGCTCCTTCTGATTTCATTATCATGGATGAACCATTTACGGGATTAGACGGCGAAACAAAACAAAAAGCCATTGAACTGATCCTGGAATTTACAAAAGGAAAACTCCTTTTGTTTTCCACTCATCATGAGGAAGATGCAGCATTCCTATCTGCAGAGATGATACATTTAAGTTGATCCAACAAAAAACGTCGGAATTTGACCAAGATCAAATTTCCGACGTTTTGTCATTTCATTTAAAGAATACCCAGATGCTCGAGCAGGATCTTTGTTCCCATGAGAACCAGGATCACACCACCTGCAAGCTCCGCTTTGGATTTATACTTGGATCCAAATACATTACCAACTTTCACACCGATGGAAGAAAGTGTAAATGTGATCACACCGATAAAGAATACTGCCCAGAAGATATTTACATGTAAGAATGCAAATGTTACACCAATTGCAAGTGCATCAATACTTGTGGCAATTGCAAGCGGGATCATGGCTCCAAAACCAAAAGAGCTGTCCAGTGTTTCACAATCTGTATCTCTGGACTCCTTGATCATGTTGAAACCGATCAGTCCTAACAGTACGAATGCTACCCAGTGGTCAATGCTTACGATCGCTTCCTCAAACTGGCTTCCGAGCAGATAACCGATAAATGGCATCAGACCCTGAAATCCACCGAAGTACACACCACAAGTCAATGCGTGACTAAGTTTCATCTTCTGTACAGAAAGACCCTTACATACAGATACCGCAAATGCATCCATGGAAAGTCCCACGGCAATGACAAAAAGTTCTGCTAAACCCATCTTGGATTTCCTCCTATTTGTGAAATATGTTTGTTTCCGTCGGTTACTCCGACCGTCCTATACCAGCCTCGCCTTCGGACTTTTCGGTGTCTTTTGCACAAAAAAAGACCCACCTGTCCTATGGACAGATAAGTCTCATCATTTCAAGCGAAGCCAGGATCAACTCCAGTATGTTGACAACGCTGCACAAAATAGCTTGTGCCGACTACTCCCTTACTCTGGTATAAAATGCGGATGAAGGGACTTGAACCCCCACGGTTACCCGCCAGCTCCTAAGGCTGGTGCGTCTGCCATTCCGCCACATCCGCATGCACCAAACGCGCAAATCGAATTATATCATCATAGAGATTCACTTGTCAATAGTAAGATTTCGCAAAGATTCTACTAAAAGAACTCATTCTCTCTTCTGACTGCCAATTTCTCTGTAAAGCCTTTCGCAAAGGTCAAATATGCCTCTGTTTCCATATTTTTCGCGCCAACCGGACAATTGCGAATACAGCGGAAACATGCGATGCAAAGCTCCGGATTCACCTTAAAATCCTCACCGATCGCATTGACCGGACAACCTTCTTTACAAACGCCACAGCCAACACACGCGTCGGAAGTCAATGGTTTGTGAGTTCCTCCCGGAATACCGTCTCTGTACGGTCGATTGCCCGGAATTGTCTGGATGCATTCTGTACGCTCCAGAACACTCTTTGCAAAAGCTGCGCTGGCCTGAAGGTCCTCTGCATCCGGTCTCTCTACCTGGATCTCCCCATATGTATGACGACCGATCAGGGCAGCTGCACCTTTCACTACAAAGCCATGGGCTTTCGCGATATCTTCCATCTCTGCCAGTGCATCATCGTAATGACGATTTCCGTAAGTCGCAACCAGAATGCATGGTGTTCCGTTTCCTGTCAGTCCATTTAATCTCGGCGCCGCCACCATCGGGATTCTTCCGGCGTAGACCGGCATACCAAAGATCACGAATTCATCTGCATCAAATTCACGCTCGACTACACGATTCTCATAGGCTGTCAGATCCAGCACTTCATATGTATCAGAAAGCGCTGCGGCCATAGCCTCTACGCTCTTCTTTGTATTACCTGTCGGTGAAAAATAAACTGCTGTTACTTTCATGATTTATCCTCCATTTTAGAAGTAAGATCTTCTCTTCGGAGTATTCCAGCTACCAACCACACGCTTGATATTGGAAATCGTAACGAATGGATTCGGATCAATGCTCTCCACATAGTCCATCAGCTGACCATACTCTTTCTTTGTCAGTACCGCGCAAAGCTCATTTTTCGACTCTCCACTGTAACCACCAACTGCTGTATAAACGGTAATACCACGCTGTAATTCCTCAATGACATAACGCTTGATCTCATCATTGTGTTTGGAAATAATGCAAACACGGATTTTTC
This sequence comes from Pilosibacter sp., assembly GCA_045637605.1. Classification (GTDB taxonomy): domain Bacteria; phylum Bacillota; class Clostridia; order Lachnospirales; family Lachnospiraceae; genus Pilosibacter. Next base: position 4,572 of record JAZTZT010000071.1, on the reverse strand, counting down.
CTGTAAAACCGTCAATAAAATAGTCTAAAAGAACTCCACTGAAGTATGTGGTCATAAAACCGATCACTACTGTCTGGATATCGTATGCAAAATAGGAGCTGGCAACCGTTACCGCACCTGCGATTACAATCGCTTTACCAAGTTCCATATGCAGGTATTTATTCATCATCTTCGCGATGATATCCAGACCACCGGAAGCCGCATTGGCATTAAATAAGATAGCCTGACCAAAGCAGATAACAGTGATCATGGCAATTGCGTCTAAGGCAAGATTTCCTGTCAAAGACTGCGGATTCGGGAAAAAGGTCTCGAATACAAAAATAATTGCCGGAAGAAGTAAGGAAATAAAAATAATTTTCACTCCAAACTTTCGATCAATAAATACAAATGCAAGAATGATACAGATTACATTCAACACAAACGTCATGACAGAAAGCGGTACCGGAATAAAGTTGATCAATACGATCGCAAGACCGGTCACACTGCCACACATAATATGGTACGGGTTCATAAAGAAATAAACACCGAACGCAATAATGAATGTTCCGCCAATAATTGTCAAAAAGTATTTTAACTTTTCATACATAGTTACGCTCCACCTTTCCCCTAGCCGTTTTCCCCCGGCAGACATGGTAATATTATACAAAAATGCTTGCCAGATTAGAAATATTTATGTACAATACAGGTATAAGTATCGCAAATACCTATCCATGTTTATTTCTACTTTTTTAAATGGAAAGGATCACTACCATGAACATAAATCAAATTCAATACGCCCTGACTGTGGCGCGATATAAAAACTTTTCAAAAGCTGCAGAGAGTTTATTTCTTTCACAACCAGCCCTCTCTTTGCAGATCAAAAAGTTGGAACAAGAACTGGGATTTTCACTGTTTTCCAGAAAAGCCCAGGGTGTGACGATCACTCCGGAAGGAGAGAAATTCTTTCAGGATGCTCAGGCGGTGGAATTTGCCTGGAATCAGATGCTCCAGAATGCAGCTGCCTTCCGTGGAGAAAGCCGCAGACACCTTCGTATCGCCGTCAGCACACGAATTTACTCCAACGACTTATTTGACGATGTTGTTGACTTTTTCGACAATCATCCGGAAATCGAAGCCACTTTCGTAACTGAAGCCGGAGCCGATTCCTTCGCAGCACTCCAGAACAGTACTGTAGACGTGGCACTAGACCGCATCCCTCCGATCCAGCTTCTTCCGGACTATCATAAGTTTTTCTCCTGTGAGCTGGTTTCCGAGCAGCAGTGCTTTCTCGTGTCACCAAATTCAAAAATATTCACCAACGAATCCTTATCATTTTCCAATTTACAGGGAATTTCCTTCGTGACAGGCCTGGAAAATTCCATGGAAGACCGCACCTTAAAGCAGTTCTGTAAAGAATCCGGGATCAAGTTAGGAAAAATCTACCGCTCCGACGGCATCTCTACCGTTATGGATCTGGTGAGAAGCGGAAAGGGAATTACACTTGGACCGATCTCGTTCGCATCTCACTTTGGTGTGCGCGCCATCCCGGTTGAGCCGGTCACTTATGAAAGTCTGAATTTTATTTGTCTGAAAGAGCGTGCGACTGCACCGGAGATTACATTGCTGAAGAATCATTTGATCAAGGCCTGCAGTCGGTTGATATAAACAATGAGAACCGCTCCTCGCTCTATGATAAATAAAAGAGAACCGCACCTCGCTTACGCAAGCTCCAGCTCGGTCGCGGACATTCGTCCTATAAAGAAAATGAGGCAGAATGTTCCTCATGTGCAAGCACATCGTTACATTCTGCCTCATTTTCTTTGCAGTTCTCATTGTTTTACGCGCAAAAAAAGCACGAGACGGGATTCGAACCCGCGGCCCTCGCCTTGGCAAGGCGATGCTCCACCACTGAGCCACTCGTGCAAATTTGTTATTCGTTTTTTCGAACACGCTTAGTATATCTCAAACTCAGGATATTGTCAAGCGTTTTTTTAAGGATTTTTATTTTTTTAATAGCAAATGCCCAGAGCCGGAATCGAACCAGCGACACATCGAATTTCAGACCATTGCTCTACCAACTGAGCTATCTGGGCATTTAAAATGATTAGCGATTACTCGCTAATCATTTCATAATGGGCGGAGGTGGATTCGAACCACCGAAGCAAGTTGCAGCAGATTTACAGTCTGTCCCCTTTGGCCACTCGGGAATCCACCCATATCATTCTGACAAGTCAAAATGATAGCATAAAAAACTCTAAAAATCAAGCATTTTTTCTTCAAAGATCATGGAACAATGTGGATCAATCTCCACGGTCATCATGCCCTTTTCAACAGGCTGCTGCATACGCCCTACATTGTAGCGGATCTCTGTAGACTTCATAACTCTCCACATATGATCGCCTTCGACTTCGGCCAGCCATACCGGAATGCGCACACGTTTTGTGTATCCTGTACTATTGACAACCACGACACCGCGATTTTCTTTGTCGAAGCGGCCGTAAGCAATGATTCCAGCCTCTGCAAGAAGCGGCTTGATACAACCGTTACGGAATGCCGGATTTTTCTTTCTGATATTCACCAGATAACGATGGAACTCGATCAACTCCTGATTTTCATGTCCCCACGGATAAGTACGACGGCTGTCCGGATCGGTCCATCCGCATACACCAGCCTCGTCTCCATAGTAAATAGTCGGAGCTCCCGGCCATGTCATCTGAACGATCGCTGCAGATCGGAACGTACCGAAATTGAGTCCTTCATCTGCTACAGCAGCACCCCTTGTATCAATACGACCTATCTTGCGGTTGGTTCTTGTCAGGAAACGAGAATGGTCGTGGTTGGAAAGCTCATTCATCGCACATAACAGGGACGGAGTCTGGAATGCTGTCATGTTATCCAGCATGGAAGACATAAAAGCCTGGCTGTTCTGGTATAAATGTGCATCGAAACGATCACTGTGTTTTTCCAGGCCGGTCAGGAACCAGGTCAACGGTTCCATGAACGCATCATAGTTCATAACGGTATCCCACTCGTCGCCCTGAAGCCACGGAGAGACATCGCCATAATGCTCCGCCAGGATCACAGCTTCCGGATTTGCATCTTTCACTGCCTTACGGAAATCCTTCCAGAATCTATGGTTCAGCTCCGGAGAATGACCCAGATCAGCCGCCACGTCCAGGCGCCATCCATCGATGTTGTAAGGTGGAGATACCCACTTCTTACCTATTTCTAAGATATAATCATACAGCTCTTGTGACTCTTCGTAGTTCAGCTTCGGAAGGGTATTGTAGTCCCACCATCCCTCGTAAGACTGATTGTCCGGCCACGCATCTACACCGGTATTCTTAAATTTAAAGAAATTCTTGTATGGGCTGTCGGCAGATGCATATGCACCCGGCTCATAACCGCCCTGTTTTTCGTAGATCTTTTCACGGTCTAACCATTTATTAAAGGATCCGCAGTGGTTAAATACACCGTCTAAAATAATCCTCATTCCACGCTTGTGGATCTCTTCCACAAACTTTGCAAAGAATTCGTCACTTGCTTTTAAGTTTTCCGGATCAGCAGTACGTACAGCATATTTCTCCGCATGTTCGTTGCTTGTCGCATTCGGAGTCACCAGGCCATCTACATCCTTCACGATTACACCATAGTGCGGATCGATGTGTGCATAGTCCTGACAGTCGTACTTGTGGTTGGACGGCGAAACAAATACCGGGCTCAGGTACAGAACTTCGACTTTCAGGCTCTGGAGATAGTCCAGTTTATCGATAATTCCCTGAATATCGCCACCATAGAATCGGTCCACATCCAACAAGGAAACTCCGGAATTCCAATTATCTACCTTCGTAACCGGGAAACCAATATATACATACTCGTCCGAAAGAACATCATTCTTCGGATCGCCATTGTAGAAACGGTCCACAAAAATCTGATACATCACTGCACCCTTGGACCATTCCGGCACATGAAAGCCCGGAGTGATCCGGAACATTCTGCGCAGATTTTTATTTTCAGACACGCCAAGACGATTGTAATGACATACTTCTTCCCCATGTTTGATCTCAAAATAGAAATAAAGAATCTCTTCACCTACCGGCATCTTGCATTCGTAATAGTCAAACAATCCCTTGGTCTCTACTTTTTCTAATTCAATTTTCTTATCCTGACCGCAGATCACTGCATGGATGTGGTCTACGTCATCTTTCGCTGTTCGAAAACGCAGTGTAACGATATCCCCTGAATCCGGTTCTGCCGGAATTCTGTATTCTATCGTCTCGTCGCAAAATAGAGCCGCTCTGTTCATCCGAAACAGCTCCCCCTCTCTCAATCCAAATAATATATGTCCCAAAACACAACACCATTTTATTATACAGGAAAATACAATTCTTTGCATCCCTTTTTTTGAATATTGCAAATGTTATCGAAACTTATTTCGTATACGAAACTTATTGTTTCGCCATCATGCAAAAAAAGAAAAACGTTCGATGGGGAATCATCGAACGTTTTTCGGAAAAGGTATTATGTCTCTTATGGGGTATAGCAAAAACTATATAATGTATTGGGGGGGTTTTTACAATTTGTATTGTAGCA
>JAZTZT010000070.1:0-1947 GCA_045637605.1 Pilosibacter sp. | reverse complement strand
AGGAGGAGATAATTATGAAATTATTAAAGAGAGTGGCTCTGCTGTCTCTTTGTGTATTAGCATTGAGCGGTTGTACTCAGAGTAGTGTGACCGATGAATCACTTGAAGCGCTTCAGGCAGGAGCGGTTATAGAAGATGTTATGCAAGATGCTATGGAAGAAGAAACGATCGTAGTTGATCGATCCATGCAGGTCACAAAAGAAACAGATCCGTATGTTTTTGACTGGGAACAGGTAGAGGAAGATACCAAAGATATGTTCATGGATGAGGATTATTATCCTCTCGGTGTTGAGATGAGCTATGAAGAGGATATGGAAGCAAAGTCTATGAAGTTGATCTGGGTTCTGAAAAATGAGGCAACAGAAGAAGATGCCATGGAATATGCGGTAGAGATGGTTCAGCAGTTCAATAACATCATGGCAACTCAGAAAGATGGTGTTGCATTTTCCACAATGGATACATTTGGCGGAATCTGGGATTTCTTCGATCTGACAGTTCAGGTTTCCAAAGAAGACGGAGCTATGATGATCGATAAATCTTATGAAGCAGGAGCAGAGATTGATCTGACCTTACCGGATTATGATGCAGATGGCCAGAACGGTCCGATGGCAGAAACTGAAGCTGCGATCAGCCCGGGAAATAAATAATATGAAATAACAAAACTCGTCCAAGGAGTTCGCATAAGCGATTTCCAAGGACGAGTTTTTTAATTATCTTTCTGTTTCAAATTATTCGCCGAACTTCTCAGCCGCAACTTTTAACATCTCACGGATCGGGAGGTTGTATGGACAGCGTGTCTCACAAACACCACAACCTACACATGCGCTTGCTTTTACAGCCATAGAAGCGTAACGGTCTTTTGCCCACTCACCGAGGCCGTAGCGGTCTAAGTAACCCTGGAATAAGAATACGCTCCGAATGTTGATGCCGACTGTACACGGAGCACAGTAGTTACAACGACGGCAGAAGTTGCCGCTGAGCTGTTTCTTCACTTCTGCAATCTTGGCAAGTTCTTCCTCTGTAAGCGGAGCTTCGTTGGAAGCTGCTTCGAAGTTCTGATCGATCTCTTTCAGGTCATACATACCAGGGATAACAACTGTCACGTTCGGGTTGGAGCAGATATAACGAACTGCGATGGAACCATCTTCGATGGCGCCGCCTGCTAATGGTTTCATAGCGATGAAGCCAACATTCTGTTCTTTACATCTTGCGATGAGCTCTTCACCCTGGCTCTCTACGATGTTATACGGGAACATGATTGTCTCAACCCACGGGAAGGAGAGCGCTTTCTCAAAAACTTCTACAGAGTGTGCAGTTACACCGATGTGACCGATCTTACCAGCTTCTTTTGCCTCCATAAGAGCCTCTAAAGCACCACCCGGAGCAGTTACTGTGTCAAGGTCTTTTAACTGCGGATTATGTACCTGATAGAGGTCGATATAATCAGTACGAAGGTTGCCTAAGCTGATCTCGATATCCTTTGCCATCGCCTCTTTTGTACGGGACATGGATTTGGTAGCAAGAACGAATTTGTCACGAAGACCTTCTAATGCCTCACCGAGGTAGCTTTCGCTGACTGTGTATCCTCTTGCTGTATCGATATAGTTGATTCCCTTTTCAGCCATTGCTTTTACAAGCTCAGTTGTTGTCGCTGCGTCTACTCTCTGGATCGGAATACCACCGAAGCCCAGACGGGAAATAGTGAGACCTGTCTTGCCAAGTGTTACATACTGCATAATTCAATCTCCTTTAAATATATTACTTTTTACACTGATTTACAAAATACTCAAAGATCGGGAAAGAATCTTTACATTCCACCGGATTGGTAACCGGGCCACTCATGCGCTCCGGATGCCACTGTACAGCCCAGTACGGAAGAGATTCATGCTCGATCGCCTCAACAAGTTGATTGCCACCTGCATCAGACCATGCAGCTGCAATAAAACC